>DATAVO010000257.1:0-24608 GCA_036267695.1 Frankiaceae bacterium | reverse complement strand
CCCGGCTGCTGTTGTCCCGAAGCTTGTCCAGCGTCCTGCCCCGTGGGCCGCGGGGCGCCGCCGAGCGCGCCGCGGCGCGGCGGCAGCGGCTCCTCGCCGGCGTCCAGCACCTCGAGGATGCGGCGCAGTTCACTCTGTTCGGCGGCGCCGAGCTTCGCGAACAGCTGCTCCGCGGCCTCCGCGCGCATCCGGCCGACCCGGCTGAGCACGTCCTGCCCCGCGTCGGTGAGCACGACGATGGTCGCGCGCCGGTCGGTGGGGTCGTTCTCCCGCGCGACGAAGCCGGCGGCCTCGAGCGTGTCGACCATCGACGTGATGGACCGCGGCACCACCTCGAGCGCCTGCGCCAGGTCGGCCATCCGCGGCCGTTCGTACCGCGAGATCACCCGCAGGGCCCTGGCCTGCGCCTCGGTCAGCCCGAACTGATCGTAGGAAGGGGCGGAGCGGCGGCGGATGCGGTGCGCGGTGCGCAGGTAGAGCTCGGCCAGGCTCGGCTCGCCGTTCGGCCTGCCGTCGGCCGCGGACACGGCGGCGGGCGCGTCGGACGCGGCCCTCGGCGCGGAGGCGGGGCCCGTGGCTGCCATGGCGGCCGCGGAGACCGTCGACGAGCCGGTTTGCGTCGGCCTGCCGGCAGATTCGTGGTCGGACACTAGGGTCATGGTCACACAGTCTATTTGTAAGAGCCGTCTGGGCGAGAGGCGGGAGCAGAAAAAGCTGAAGCTCCACTTAAGACGGCTGACCTTACCGTACGGACCAGCTCCGCGGGGTCGAAGGGTTTCGTCAGATAGGCCTCGACGCCTAGTTCCCGCCCGCGGGCCAGATCGCTCTCCTGCGCGCAGGCGGTGACCATGACGACGGGCAAGGTGCGGGTGTCCGCCGACCCGCGCAGCCGTGCGAGTGTCGCGAAGCCGTCGAGCCGCGGCATCACCACGTCGAGCGTGATGGCGTCCGGCTGGACGGAGCCGAGCAGCGAGAGGCAGTCGAGACCGTCCTCGGCGAGGTGCACCTCGAATCCCTCGAGTTCGAGGTTGACCGCGATCAGTTGTCGGATGACTTCGTTGTCGTCGACGACGAGCACACGCGGCCGCCGTCCGCGGCCGGAAGAATCTTGCAGCTCAAGGGTGGGTTCGGGCTGGAATTCGGGGGCGGTGGTCACAGGCCCCAAAATACGCCAGGGAGAAGCGGTGCGCGGGCCGTTCCCCGGAACTGGTACAGTTCTAGCCGTTGCCGCCCCCGTAGCTCAGGGGATAGAGCACCGCCCTCCGGAGGCGGTGGCGTAGGTTCGAATCCTACCGGGGGCACTTTCCGGGGCATTCGTTCTGCGGCTCTGCTGGCCAAGAGCCTGCTGCTGCATCCGTGACGATTGACGGCCAAGGCTCGCGTAAGCCCGCGAGCACGCCCCGACGTACGGAGATGGAGCGAACCCTCACCGGTCAGAAGAGCAGTCCAGCGTCCGGGGCAGGCCGAAGTAAGGCGCGAGCGTGGTCTCGAAGCGAGTCAGCGCGCAGATCCGGTCGCCGGCGAGGTCGATCACGTACACGCCGGTGATGTGCAGGATGCCGCTGGTCGGGTTGCGGGCGTAGGCGCCCCAGGCCGGCTGACCGTTCGCCCGGACCGGCACGAGCCGGTCGCTCTCCTTCCAGTGGGGGTAGACGGCGGTGAAGAAGCCGTGCACCGCCTCGGTCCCGCGGTATTCAAGAGGCAGGGGCGGCATCCGCACCCAGGCGTCGTCGGTCATCAGCGCGACCAGCGCGTCGATGTCGTGTTCGGTGAACGCCGCGACGAAGCGGTCCAGCAGAGCCCGTTCCTGGGCTGAACCTGGTGCTGGAGCCGGCGGGTCGGCGGTGCGGGCCGCGTCCATCGTCGCCCGGGCCCGCTTGAGGGCGTTGGTCACCGCGTCCTCGGTGAGCCCCAGCAGCTCGGCGGCCTCGGCGGCGCGATAACCGAGCACGTCGCGCAGCAGCAGAACGGCGCGCTGGTTGGGCGGCAGCAGCTGCACGGCGGTGATGAACGCGAGCGAAATCGCCTCGCGGGACTCGTAGCGGGCCGCCGGCCCGGGCGCCTGGTCGGGGAGCCCTTCCAGCAGTACGTCGGGATAGGGCTGCAACCACGTGACCTCGCCCATCCGGGTCGGCTCCGGCGCCGGAACCGGCAGCGGCGCCGCCGCCACCGGCCGCCGTCCGGATGCACGGAGCTGGTTCAAGCAACGGTTGGTGGCTATGCGGTACAGCCAGGTGCGCACCGACGCGCGGCCCTCGAACCCTTCGAGGCCGAGCCAGGCCGCGAGCAGCGTCTCCTGCAACGCGTCCTCGGCGTCTTGCAGCGAGCCCAACATGCGGTAGCAGTGCACCTGCAGCTCGCCGCGGTGCGGCTCGACCAGAGCAGTGAACGCTTCCCGGTCACCGGTACGCGCCCGCTGGAGCAGTTCTGCGGACATCAGCCACCTCCATCCCATCGTCTCCCGGTAGTGACACCGGCCAGCGCCAGAACTGGTCGCCGCGGCGGGGACCAGTTCCGGAAAAACGCCGTGTCTGTCCTTGTGAACGGGTCAAGAGCAGCTGGAACCACAGCCTCGAGCGGAGAAGGAACCGATGTCGATCTCAGCACCCCGGGCCGGGACACGCGTTGCCGCCCACGTCACCGCTACATCGCCGAACACGGCCTGGACGCTGGTCCTGGCCTCGCTCGGCGTGTTCATGACTGCACTGGACACGCTGGTTGTCGCCAACTCGCTGCCCGCGCTGCGGGAGAGCCTGCACGCCAATCTGGGCGACCTGGAGTGGACGGTCAACGCTTACAACCTGGCGTTCGCGGTCGCGCTGCTGACCGGCGCGGCCCTGGGCGACCGCTACGGCCGCAAACGGATGTACTGGATCGGGCTACTGGGTTTCACCGCCGCCTCGGCCGCGGCCGCCCTCTCACCGAGCGTCGGCGCGCTCATCGCGGCCCGCGGCGTGCAGGGAATCGCCGCCGCGGTCGTGATGCCGATGACGCTGACCTTGATCAGCGAGGCATTCCCGGCCGCCAAACGAGGGGCCGCCATCGGACTGTGGGGCGGCATCACCGGGCTGGCGGTCGCTCTGGGACCGGTCGTGGGCGGCGCCGTGGTCGGCGGGATCAGCTGGCATTGGATCTTCTGGCTCAACGTCCCGATCGGCCTGGTGCTGATCCCGCTGTCCATCGCTCGCCTCACCGAGAGCCACGGCCCCCGGGCGAGGCTCGACATCGTCGGATTGCTGCTGGCCGGTGTGGGATTCTTCGCCATCACCTGGGGCTTGATCCGGGCCAGCCGCATCGGCTGGGCCAGCGCTGAAACGGTCACCGCCTTTGTCTTGGGTGCTCTCTTCGTGGCCGCCTTCCTGCGGTGGGAACGGCGGACCCCAGCCCCGATGCTGCCGCCTGCGCTCTTCAGATCCCGCACGTTCAATGCCGCCAACGCCGTGAGCTTCTTCATGTACGCGTCGCTGTTCGGCGTCCTGTTCTTGATGATGCAGTTCCTGCAGACGGCGCTCGGATACTCACCTCTGCAAGCCGGGCTGCGCACCCTGCCCTGGACCGGTGCCCCGATGTTCGTCGCGCCGATCGCCGGCGCGCTCGCCGACCGGATCGGCAACCGCCCGCTCCTGCTCACCGGTCTCGCGCTGCAGGCCGCCGGATTGGGCTGGATCGCCGGCATCGCCGCACCCGGCATGAGTTACGCCTGGCTCGCGGTGGCTCTTGGCGTCGCCGGCGTCGGCATCTCGCTGTGCTTCCCGACGGTGGCCAACGCCGTCGTCGGCTCGGTCCCGCCCTCGGAGATGGGTATCGCGTCCGGCACGAACAGCGCGCTCCGCGAGATCGGGGGTGTGTTCGGCATCGCCATCCTGGCGAGCGTCTTCGCTCACTCCGGCGTCTACACCTCGCCGGGCACTTTCATCGACCACTTCAAGAACGCCGTGTGGTTCGGAGCGGCGTTCTCCGCGGCCGGCATCTTCGCCGCAGCCGCACTCCCGGCACGCCGCCACCGGGAGCCCGAATTGCCCGCGCCCACCCACGACGCCGATGTGGCAATCGCCGGCGTCACAACTCACAGGAGAACGTCATGACCCTCACCAACAAGACGGTTCTGATCACAGGAGCCAACCGCGGCATCGGGCACGCGCTCGTCGAAGAAGCCTTGAACCGAGGTGCGAAGCGGGTCTACGCCGGCACCCGCCGGCCCATGACCCACCCGGACGGCCGCGTCACGGCGCTGTCGCTGGACGTCACCAACGCCGCACAGATCCGGGCTGCCGCCGAGAGCATCGAGTGCCTCGACATGCTCATCAACAACGCCGGCCTCGGGCTCTACGCCGATCTCGGCGACCGGTCCGCCCTCGAACAGCACCTGGCCGTCAACCTTTTCGGTCCCTACGACGTCACCCATGCGTTCCTACCGGCACTGATTGATTCCCGGGGCGCGGTCGTCAACGTGCTGTCGCTGGCCGCTTTAACGGCCCTGCCGCTCGATCCGACCTACGCGATCTCCAAGGCGGCGGCGTTCTCCCTCACGCAATCGGTGCGTGCGGCCGTCGCCCGCCACGGCGTCAGCGTCCATGCGGTGCTGGCCGGGCCGGTCGACACCGACATGGGCCCGCAGATCGACATCCCGAAGGCCTCACCGGAGTCCGTCGCCCGGGCCATCTTCAACGCCGTAGCGGACGGGGACGACGAGATCTTCCCCGACCCGCTGTCGGACTCCGTCGCCGACGGCTGGCGCAACGGCATTTCCAAGGCGCTCGAGCAGCAATTCGCCGCGCTCGTACAACCCGAGCCTGTCGCCTCCTGAGCGCTCGGCGAGTACGCCGCCAGCTCCGCGCACCCGGACAACGCACTCACGCAAACACATCACTCGAGAGGTTCGGATCATGAACGACTTCAGCACCAGCACCACCATTGACGGCTCACCGGCGAAGGTGTTCGCCGCGATCCTGGACACCCGGGGTTGGTGGAACACCGCGATAGACGGCCCCACCACGCAGCGCGGTGACGAGTTCGGCTTCGAGGTGGAGGGTCTGCATCGCACGCGCATCCGCGTCACCGACGTCTCGCCGAGCCGGCGGGTCGAATGGCTGGTCCTGGAGAACGAGTTCGCCTTCACCAGCGATCAGAGCGAATGGGTGGGTGACCGGATCGTCTTCGACCTCCAACCGGCTGGCTATAGCACGAAGGTCACGCTGACCCAGCACGGACTGAAGGCCGGGCAGGAGTGCTACGACGTCTGCTCCAACGCGTGGAACTTCTTCGTCGGCGACAGCCTGCGCCTGCTCGCCGAGCAGGGCCAGGGCAAGCCCGAATCTCATATCGGGCAAGCCGAGCCGGCTGCGCGAGCCCGCGCCGCCGCCGCACTTGCTGAAGGAGTGGTGCCGCTACTCGAGGGGACGGCGCCCGAGGCTGTTCGGGGTGCGGCCGAGTAGCCAGGCCCCGGCTAGCGCGGCGAGCGGCAGCCCGAGGATGAGCACCGCGAGGCTCGCGAATGGCGGCTGGTTGAGATAGCTGATGTCGTGCCAGTGCCAGGCGATCAACGCCAGATACGCAGCAGCCGTACCGAGGATTCCAGCGAGGAGTGCCAACGCGCCGGCGGAGGTCGCGTTCAGCGTTCGCCGCGTCGCGCTGCTGGCGCCGGTCGCGGCAAGCGTTCGCAAGTCTCGCGCTGTTTCCCCGCGGATCAGTCCGACGGTCATGGCGAGGACGCCCAGGGCGACGAGAGCACCGGCAAGCGTCGAGTAGTCCCGCAAGTTCTGCAGCGACTGGTCCGGGCCGGTCCGGCTCTCGATCGTGATCCCGGCGGCGGCCGCTCGCTGACGCGCGTCGCCGAGCTGTGCCGACGTGATCGGCTGCTTGGCCTGTACCAGCCAGCCGGCCGGTACAGCGGTCAGGCCGTGAGCGGTCAAGGCCTCGGGCGTGATCAACGTGTTGGGCGCTGAGGTGTAGTTCGGCAGCCGACGCGACACCTGCACCGACACCGACGCGAAGTCACCCTTGAACCCGGTACCCAGCTGGATACCGCCCAGGTCGCTCCGCGACGTGAGGATGGCGCTGCTGCGAGAGATGTCGGCCGGCGAGAGTCCGTAGAACCGCAGTACGCCGGGGGTCGCGACCAACGGGATCGCCACCTGAGTCCAACCCTGACCGCGTCCCGGAGCCGAGATCTCGCGGACCAGGCTCGCCTGGGCAGCATCCGGTGGTGCGCCGGCCGGGATCGCCGAGCTGAGATCGGCGGCGGTGTCCAGTTCGAGGGCGGATGTCGCCCCCAGCGAACGCGCGATCTGATCAGCCGTGGATCGCGCGCTCGCTACCACGGTCGGGTTGGGCGCCGAAGGCGTCGTGGTGGCGCCTCCGGCCGGAACGACCGAGAGGCCCGGACCGCCGGCGCCGCTCGGATTGTTCAGCCACACGATGAGCTGGTTGGTCGGCAGGTTCCCGCCGGTGAGGGTCTGGTCCTGGGCCTGTTGCGCCGCCGCGGTCACCGCGATGGTGGCGGCGATCCCGACAGCGAGGCTGGCCGCGGCCAACGCTGCACCGGAGCGCGCCTGATAGCGCGCCAGATCGCGAAGGGCGAGCCGGACGGCGACGGGAGCGCGGCCGGCGAACAACGCCACAGCCCTGATCCCCAGCGGGGCGAGCAGCAACATGCCCGCGGTGATCGCGAGGATGCCGGCGATGATCAGTCCCGTATGTGTCGCGTGGGCCAGGATCAGCGACACGAACCCGGCGGCAGCGAGGACGGTGCCGAGCAGGGCGAAGCGATGCGCAGGCTGCGGCGGGGCCGGGCGACCCGACAGTGCCTCGACGATGGGGAGCCGGGCCACGGCGCGAGCCGGCCACCAGGAAGCCGCGAGCGAGGTCAGCAAGGCCAGGATCACGCTGGCGATCACCGCCCACCACGGAAGGGCGAACGGGTCGTACCGATGACCGACGACCTTCTCGAAGGCCGGTGTCAACGCGAACCACACCACCAGCCCGAGCGCCGCGCCGAGCGAGGCGCCCACGATCCCCACGGCAGCGCCGTTGGCCAGCATCACGCGTCGCACTTGCCGGTCGGTGGCGCCGATCGCGCCGATCATGCCCAGGGCGCGCATCCGCCGCTGGGCCATCACGGTGAAACCCGCGACGGAAAGGAGTCCGACAAACGTCAGCCCGATCGTCGCCAGCAGCAGGACTGCGAGCGCCTGGTTGCGGTGCTCCTGGGCAGCGTTGGCGCCGGAGGACATGATCGACTGGATCGCCCCGGAGCCCGCCGGAAGCCGAAGGTGCAGCGATTGATCGCTGCCGCTGCTGCGGAAGAGCAGCGTCAGGCTGGACGGCGCGCTGATCTGCCCTGGCGCCACCAACCCGAACGCGTCCTGCAGATTTTTCGGGTTCTCGACGATGCCGACGACGCGCAGCGAACGTCCGTCCGCCGTCCAGTCCGCACCGACTTTGAGGCCGAACGTGGTGGCCACTTGCCGGGTCACCGCAGCTTCACGGGCGCCGTTCGGATAGCGGCCCGAGACCAGCCGCAGCAGCGGCTTGCTGAACACCCCATGTGGGTCTTGCGCGCGTAGGTCCGCCGGTGTGACGGAGCCGGGAACCGGAACGCTCTCGTGAACGATGGCCTCGACGACGCCGAAGCGCTGCCGAGCCGCTGCCACATCCTTGGCAATCCCGCTGGCCCCCGGGGCGCCGATTTCGATCCGGCCGTTCGCGGCGCCGAACACGCCTTGGTCGGTGTGTTGCACGTTGACGACGAGGCCGAGGCCGACCGTGGTGGCCATCACCGCCACGACGAGCAGGGCTAGGACGAGCACCTGCTGACGCCATTCACGGCGGAGCAGCCGCCAGGCCCACCGGCGAATGGCCCGGCGGGCCGGCGCGCCTCCCCGGGTGGGCGGCGGCGTCGATACTGGAGGCGGTGCGAGGGCAGTGCTCATCGCGCCGGATCCGCGTCCAGCAACGACTCCGGTCCCTTGGCCTGTGCGGTCTGATCGACGATCCGGCCGTCGCGCAGGAAGATCACGCGATCTGCCCACGAGGCCAGTTGCGCGTCATGCGTGACGACGACTCCCGCAACGCCCGCCTGGCACGTCTCGCGTACCAGGCGCATCACGGCTTCGCCGTTGACGGAGTCCAGGGCGCCCGACGGTTCGTCGGCCAGCAGCAAGTGGCGCTCGCCGACAACCGCGCGGGCAATGGCTACCCGCTGGCGTTCACCGCCAGAGAGGTCGTCGGGAAACTGATCGGCACGCTCGGCCAAGCCGAGCCGATCCAGCGCCGAGAGTGCAGCAACCCGGGCGGTACGCACCGGCTGGCCGTCGAGTTCGAGCGGAAGTGACACGTTCTCGGCCGCCGTCAGGCCGGCGAGGAGGTTGAAGTCCTGGAAGACGTAGCCGATCGCCCGGCGACGAAGCGCCGCACGCTGGCCTCGGGAGAGCTGGGAGAGCGCCGCGTCGCCGACCGTGACCTCACCGCCGGACGGCTCCTCGAGACTTCCGGCGATCGTCAGCAACGTGCTCTTGCCGGAGCCGCTCGGGCCCATCACGGCCACGAGCTCACCGGGCTCGACGGTCAGATCAACGCCGCGCAGCGCGTGCACCTGCGAGGCGCCGCTGCCGTAAACCTTGCTGACCTGGGTGAGTTGCAGTGCGCTCATCGGGGTACCTCTGCCTCTCGCGGGTTGGTCGGGGTCGGCGTCGACTCAGGCGACGGCAGCGAGGGCAGCGAGGGCAGCGCCGTGACGGGTGCAGGTGCGGCGCGCCGCAAGCGCGCATCGGCGGTATCGAGCCATCGGACGACCGAGTCGAGACGGAAGAGTTCGGCATCCACCACAAGAGCCAGGCTCAGCTCGTCGGCACCGGCATCGCGCTTGACCCGGGTCCATTGCTGCATGAGCTCGACGACATGGCGCCGGTGGTTCTGGATCACGTCGTGGACATTCACGCCGGGTACCTGGCTTGCCACCAGCACCTTGATGACGAGCTCGTCGCGGGGCGGTGCACTGAGATCGGGCGGCGTGCGCAGCCACACGTCCAGCTCGGCGCCGCCGTCGGCGGTCAGCCGGAACGATTTCTGCGGGCCGGCCTCGTCATCGCCGTCGGACTCGATCAGTCCGTCACGCTCGAGGCGCTGCAGCGTCGTGTAGACCTGGCCGACGTTCAGCGGCCACACCTCGCCGGTGCGTTCCTCGAATTCGTGACGCAGTTGCAGGCCGTACTTCGGTCCCTCGCTCAACAACGCCAATAGCGCATGCCGGACGCTCATAGCCTCGATACCTCAGCTCGTCGACGGGTATACCTGGTATATATACCAGGTATACCAATGGCGCACAACGCCCGTTGAACTGGGGACTCGCTTCACAGCGACCCGCTGGGGCCTCGCGTAAGCCTGAGCGCACGCGTCGACGTGCAGAGGCGATTAATCGGCCGGGAAAGGTACGGCGGCTAGCCCAGGTTGAGCGGCTCGGTCCAGGCGCCTGAGGCGCAGCGGCTCAGGCCGTAGGTCGTCAGCAGGCGCTGCTGGAAGGCGCTCAGCTCGCGCAGGAAGAGCCCGCCGCCGGTGCGCTCGAGCCGGCGCGAGGTCTCGGCGAACAGGTTCAGCGCCGTCACATCGAAGAAGCCGACGGCGCCAAGATCGACGATCACATCACCCTTCGGGCCGGCGAAGGCCTCGGCCAGCGCGTACCGCAGGCGCGGGACGGTGTCGAGATCGAGATCGCCGCTGACGGTGAAGGTCCATCCGGCGGCATCGCGCATGCCGTGTACGGCGAAATCAAGCTCGGCGGCTGGGGTGCCGGTGAATTCGTCCACGGCCATCCAACGCGGATCCGGCCGGTTGGTTACGCGCAAGTGGCTCAATGCCGACGGGCCGCCCGCTAACCGCCGGCGTGGGCCGCCATCCAGGAATTCAGCGGCGCCATCGCTTTCCATCGCGAGGCGACCTCGGCCTTGACCTTCGGACTGTTCAGCAGCGCGTCGACGGGATGGTGAAAATGGGCCGTGAGCGACTTGTAGCGCAGCAGATCGGCGCGAGCGTGAGCGCCGTCCCACGGCTTGGGCACCCGCTTCAATTGCTCGCCGCCGAACTCGAAACCCTTGCGCTGCAGGGCATCCAGGACCTTGCGCAGCTCCTGGCCGGTCAGGTCTTCGGCAATGGCGGCACGCATGCGCCGGGCCTGCTCGGTGGAGGCCTGGTACTGGCCGCCGCCGAGGTGCAACCCATCCGCGTCGATGCCGAGGTAGAGCCCTTGGATCCCGGATGCGCCGTGCTCACCGCCGAGGTGCACCACCGCGTACTGGCGAGTCTTGTAGGGCGACTTGTCCTTGCTGAAGCGGACGTCGCGATAGGGCCGGAACATCTTGGCGACGCCGAACGCCGGCTCCAGTTCGTCGAGCAGTTCCTGCATCGGACCTGCCACGCACGAATCGAAGACTTTCTTGTGCGCCGACCAGTACGCCTTGCTGTTGTCGGCTTCCAGCCCTTCATAGAAGGCGAATGCCTCCGGCGGGAAGCCCTTGAAGCTCATGGCCTGACGCTAGAGCCCGGAGGCGGGTTGCGCCAGGCCAGCCTGTTCCACGTTTCGTATCGACGTTACGATTGGCGCTTCCGTAGCCCCGAAGGAGAGGCGGCCACCGTGTCGTCGCTGGTCACGTACCTGTGTGAGGACTCTGTCGCGACAATCACGATGGACGACGGCAAGGTCAACGTGCTGTCGCCGCAGATGCTCGAGGAGCTCACCGGGGCGCTGGATGCGGCGCAGAACGAGGCCGGCGTGGTCGTGCTCACCGGCCGCGAGGGCCGCTTCTCCGGCGGCTTCGACCTGGCCATCCTGCAGGGCGGCGGGCGGGCCGCGATCTCGATGCTCGACGCCGGCTTCGGCCTCGCTGAGCGCCTGCTGCGCTTCCCGAAGCCCGTGATCGCGGCCTGCAACGGACACGCCATCGCCATGGCCGTCTTCCTGCTGAACTCGGTGGATTACCGCATCGGTGCCGCGGGTGCGTACCGCATCACTGCAAACGAGGTCGCTCTGGGGCTCACCATGCCGCAGGCCGCGATCGAGATCTGCCGTCAGCGGCTGACGCCGGCCCACTTTCACCGGGCCGTCAGCCTCGCCGAGATCTACGCCCCCGCAGGTGCTGTCGACGCCGGCTTCCTCGATGAAGTGGTCGAGCCGGGTGACCTCGGTACGGCGGCGCAGGCCCGTGCCCACCAGCTGTTGACACTGGATTCCGCAGCACATGCCGCCACCAAATTGCGGACGCGCGAACCCGCCCTCATGGCGCTCGTTGCCGCCCGCGTGGCCGACAATGCAGAACTCGAGGCCGCGCTGGCACGACAGCTCGGCGCGGACGCGTAACCAGCTATGCCGAGGGCCAAGCAGCGCACGCCCGAACTTCGCGAGCGGGTGCTGGCGGCGGGGTTGGCGATGCTGGCCAGGGACGGCGCGGCAGCGCTCACGACGCGCGCGGTCGCGCAGGCCGCCGGGACGTCGGCGCCGGCGGTCTACGAGCTCTTCGGCGACAAGGCCGGCCTGGTGCGTGAGATGTTCTTCACCGGCTTCCGCCGGCTGCACCAGCGGCTCCTCGAACGCGACACCGGCAGCGATCCCCGCGCCAAACTGATCGGGCTCGCCCTCACGTTTCGCGCCTTCGCCGGGGACGAGCCCGGCCTGGCCCAGCTGATGTTTTCGCGCCCGTTCGCCGAATTCGACCCGAGCCCGCAGGACGCGCGGGCCGGGGCGGCAGTGCGGGGACACGTGGTCGATCGCGTCTCCGCAGCGCTCCGGGCGGGAGTGCTGGCGGGCGATGCGGTCGACATTGCTCACGTGCTGCTCGCGACAGTTCAGGGGCTGGCGGTCCAGGAGGCGGGCGGCTGGCTCGGCTCGACCCCGGCCTCGCTCGAACGGCGCTGGGCCCTGGCGGTGGAGTCCGTCTTGTTGGGGCTTCGTCCGGTCAGCTGAGCCAGGCGTGGATCCGCACGGTCGTTCCCTGCGGCGAGCGACGGATCTGTACGAGGTCGGCCATCTGCTGGGCCAGCCACAGTCCGCGCCCACCTTCGTCGGTGTCGGGGCTGCGCCATCGTCCGGCGAGTGCGTCCTCCAGCTGACCGGTGTCGCAGATCTCCACCACCAGATCGCCCGGTTCGCGCCAGATCCGCAGGGTGCCGGCTCCGCCGCCATGGCGGACGCTGTTTGTCGCGATCTCATGGATGACAAGCGTGAGGTCATCGCACCGGTCGGGGGCGAGCCCTGCCGCCGCTGCCCAGCGGCCGACCGATTCGCGTACTCCCCGCAGGTTCTTGCGGCTGAACTCGCGGGTCTCCTCGACCGCTGAAGGCGCCGGCAGGGCGCGTGCCATGAGGTCATCGACGTGGGCCCGGCCACCGTAGACGGTGCTGCCGCGGTAGCGCTCGCCCTCGACCATCATCGGGTGGCTGCGCTGCGCTTCCTGCACGAGGTCGTCAGCCAACGCCGACGCGTCATACGGGCAGCGCAGCCACAGCGGGGTCTGCGGGCTGATCGCCACGTTCAGCAGCGCCTCGTGCAGCTGGCACTCGACGAGTTCGGCATCCCGGCGGCCGGTCCAGATCGGCTCGCCCATTCCGCGGACCGGGGTGCCTTCCGGATAGTCGTCGATGAACGCTCGCCAGCTGGGGATGATCCGACCCGGATTGCTGCCCAGCTGATGCATGTCGAGCAGAAGCACGCGCTCAGCGCTACGACCTAGCGCGCTTCGCAGGACGGCCAGCCGCTCCGGGGTGATCGCGACCATGACCGGCTGCCCGGCGCGGACGCCGTCCAGCACGAAAGGCACCGTCTCCGCCAGGAACTCATCGAGGTCGTGGAAGAGGTACGCCTCGTGGCGGAAGCCGTCATGGGCCGGCTCGGTGGAGGCGTCAGCACCGTCCGCAACGAGTTGGGGAAGGCCGGGCACGGCCCTACGGTCGCACGACAGTTGTAGATATTCCAGAGTGATTTCAGGAAGCCATACTTGCCCTGGTGATCAAAGTGTAGGCACGAGGAGTATCGACGGCGGCCGACCAAATACCGGGCAACTCCGCCAACGGCAGATCACGACGACTATCCGTGGCGCGCGCCTAGCAGAAGTCCACAATCCGACGAGCCGGTCGGCATCCGCCTTTCCGGCTCCCTTGTGACTCGTTTCAGACGACTCCGCGGATCCTGGATCAGCGAATGCGGCCGCCGAGCTGCGCTCCCCGACAAAAAATCCGCCAGCCGGGAGCCGCGGTGGCGTGCCGATCGGTCGGTCAGGCGACTGACGTTGATGTTGACTCCTCGCCGCCCTCGACGGAGCATTATTATTTGGTTCGCTATCAGAAACATTGCAGCGTGGGTCGCTGACCACATTTGACTCCTCTCGTGACACTGGGTCGAAAGCCCTCGGCAATAGTGTCCAAAGACCGTGTTCAAAACCGGAGCCACATTTATCGGACATCATTTGTGACAGAGAGAACAGGAAAAGCTCTATCTGTTGACGGTGCTCAGTTGCACCATCTAGGCATGGCGGAAAGGAAGATCGTCGAGTTTGTGGACGATCTTGACGGCGGCCAGGCCGAAGAGACCGTTCTCTTTGCGATCGACAGCTGTGACTACGAGATCGATCTCTCCTCCGGGCACGCCCAGGACCTGCGCAACGCGCTGCGTCCCTACATGTCAGCGGGCCGGCGGAAGGGTTCTCATGGTCCGCAGCCGGCGGTCGGCGGCACGCACGAGGGGGCCGCACGTACTGACGATTCGCAGGACATCCGCGAGTGGGCCCGAGCCCGCGGTCTCGAGGTCAGCGCTCGCGGCCGGATTCCGGCGTACCTGCGTCAGGCGTACGAGCGTCGCTGAGCCCTCCGGCCTAGGGGCGGCGCCCCGTGACCCCGGGCGTCTCACACTTTCCCGTGACGCGGCGCGCCCCAGAATGGCCGTATGACTGACCCGGCCGCCGGGCCGACGCCGATCGAGATCACCCCGAGCCGGATCGCGGAGGTCGGCGGCGTACAGGTGCGCCGCGCCTTGCCGCGCCGCACCCGGCGCACCGTCGGGGCGTGGTGTTTCGCCGACCACATGGGACCGCTGCGCGCTGGACGTTCTGAACAGATGGGTCCCGATGCCGGCCCCGACGATCCTGACAGCGGCGTCGGAGTCCAGGTCGGACCGCACCCTCACGTCGGGCTGCAGACGGTCACCTGGCTCGTCGCGGGAGAACTGCTGCACCGCGACAGCCTGGGCTCCGAGCAGGAGACCCGCCCCGGGCAGCTCAACCTGCAGCGGGCGAAGCGATGAAGGCGGGCAGTGGCGCACTGGCCGGCTGCGGCCGGGCGAAGAAGTAGCCCTGCACGAGCAGGCCCGCCGCGTCCGGCAGCGCGGCCAGTTGCTCAGCCGTTTCCACTCCCTCGACGACGCAGGCAAGGCGCAGCTCGGTTGCCAGACCCACGGTCGCCCGCACGATCGTCGCGCTCACGGCGTCGTCAGGCAGGCCGGCGGTGAAAGATCGGTCGACCTTGATGGCGGTCGCGGGCAGTGTCGCGAGGTAGCGCAGGCCCGCGTAGCCGGTGCCGAAATCGTCGATCGAGATGCCGATGCCATCGTCGCGCAGCCGGCGCAGGTCCTGCACGGTCGTCGGGCCGGCGTCGAGCAGCACCGATTCGGTGATCTCCAGGGTCAGCGCCCGCGGATCCAGGTGCGTGCTTCCGACGATCTCGGTGACCCGGTCGTAGAGGCCGGGGCGGGCGATCTCCGATGCGCTGAGGTTGACCGCAACGGCGAGATCGGCATGCTCCGGGGACTCTCGCCAGCGCGCCGCCTGCGCGCACGAGCGGCGCAGTACCCGCTCACCCACTGCCCCGATGAGGCCGGTCTGTTCGGCGGCGGCGATGGCGGCGGCGGTGTCGAGCAGCCGCCCGTCGGGGCCGGGGATGCGTACCAAAGCCTCGACCCCGGCCACCCGGCTCGTACGAGGATCGACGATCGGCTGGTAGTAGACGTCGAGGGTGTTGTCCGCGAGGGACTGCCGGACATTGCGCACCAGTTCGTCGCGGGAACGCGCGTCCTCGCGCAGCGTCGGGACGAAAAGCGCATGGCCGGCCTTGCCGTTGAGCTTGGCCTGATACATGGCGGTGTCGGCGTCACGGAGCAGATCGTGCGGAGTAGTGCCGGTCTGAGCGACACAGATGCCGACACTCGCGGTGATCGCGTGCTCCACGGCGCCGAGCACGAGCGGCTCCCCCACGGCCCGGATGACGCGCTCGGCGACCTCGCGGCCGACTGCGGCAGGATCCTCGTCGGCACCGACCGGCAGGATGACGACGAACTCGTCGCCTCCCATCCGCCCCACGGTGTCTCCCGTACGGGTCGCGCTCACCAGCCGGCTGGCGCTGACGCGTAGCAGCGCGTCTCCGATCTGGTGGCCGTGCGCATCGTTGACGCGCTTGAAACCGTCGAGATCGCAGAACAGGACGACGATGTCGCGCTGCCTTGCCGCGGCGGTCTCGCGGCGGATCTGGTCGAGCGCCTCGCCCAGCCGCCGGTTGATGAGCCGCCGGTTCGGCAGCCCCGTCAGGTCATCGTGCAAGGCGGCGTGCTCCAGCCGTTCCTCGAACGCGATCACGTCGGTGACGTCCCGGGTGACACCGAGCAGATGCGTCACGGTGCCGGTCTCGTCGCGCTGGAACGGCGTCAGCCGGTTGGAGACCCACTGCAGCCGGCCGTCGCGATGGCGTACCTGATGGCGGACCTCGGTCACCTCGCCGTCATCGCAGGCGCAGGACGCGCTGACGGCAGCGTTGAAGCGGACGAAGTCCTGCTCGGGGATGATGTGCTGCGACGGACCGCGCTCGAAGGTGTCGATCTCCTCGGGGGTGTAGCCCAGCAACTCCTGCATGGAGCGGCTGTTCCAGAGCATGCGATGGGTGTTCACGTCGAAGACGTGGATGGTGTCCGGGGAGACCGCGAAGACGGCCTGCTGAAAGTGGTGAGCGTCGAGCAGCTCCAACTGATGACGCTTGCGCTCGGTCGTGTCCTGGACCTGCGAGATGAAGTAGAGCGGGTCACCGGCGGCCGAGCGCACGACGCCGACCGACAGCAGCGTCCAGACGTACTCGCCTGACGGTTTGCGGTAGCGCTTCTCGATCTCATAGCTCGAGCGCACGCCGCATACGACCTCACCGAGCAGCTCGAGATCCGCCGCGAGATCGTCGGGATGCGTGATGTCCTGAAACGTCAATGCCAGCAGGGATTCCCGGTCATAGCCGGTGAGCCGGCACAGTGCCTGGTTCACCTGGCGGAAGGTGCCGTCGAGCTCGACGACGGCTTTGCCGATCGGCGCGTTGTCGAAGGCGAGCCGGAAGCGTTCGGCCGATTCCATCAGGTCGCGCTGATGGGCTCGGGCCTCGGTGATGTCCTGGACGAAGCCCATGCCACCGAGCAGCAAACCGTCGCTGTCGCGCACGCCGGTCAGGCGCTGCTGCAACGTGCGGCCCAGCAGCGACATCTCGACCGAGACATCCTTGCCCTGCAGAGCCTGCCGGTAGGGACCCTCGAGTCTTGCGGCCACGTCGGTGCCGAAGGCCTCGGCGACCGTCTTACCTTCCACCATCTCCCGCGAAAGGCCGACGTCCGCCAGCCCGCCGCCGCCGGCCGCGAGAAACCGAAGCTGCTCATCGAAGACGAGAAGTGCCCCGCCAGGAAAGTTGCGACCGAGCGGGCTCAGGCCGCTGCGCGTGAGCTCGTCGGCCCAGAGCCGCCGGCTGCTTTCACTCGCGCCGCCGTTCGCCTGCCGCGCCCGGACAATAGGCACGGAGCCCGTCGATGGTGGCAACGGAACCCCCCTTGGCGGATGGACTGGCATGACGAAGCTGCGACAAATCGGTACTTCTTTAAGATCATCGGGTCGTTTGGCGGCCGGCTGAACCGCCGACTTTCGAGCCGCCGGAGGAACGCTTAGAGTCCGCCCGTGACCCGACCCGCCTGGACGGCTGAGCGCGAGATCACGCCCGCCGAGGCGCGGACCTTGATCGGCCGTCGCTTCCCCGAGCTCGCGGACGCCGAAGTGGGTTTTTTTGCCGAGGGCTGGGACAACACCGCGCTACGTCTTCGGCAGCCCGAAGCAGCCGAGGACCTGGTGTTTCGCTTTCCGCGACGTTCCATCGCACTCGCGGGTATACGGCGCGAACTCGACTGGCTGCCCCATCTGGCGTCGCTGGTGCCGCTGCCGATTCCGGTGCCGATGTTCTCCGGATCCTGGAACCGCGACCGCAGCGATCCGTGGCCGTTCTGGGGTGCCCGGATGCTTGCCGGGACCGAGCTCGCCGAGGCGGCGCCGGCTGCCGGCGAGCGCCTGTACCTGGCAATGGCGCTCGGAGAATTCCTGCGCGCATTGCACGCCGTCGATCCCGAGCGTCCTCGGGTAGCGGCGCTGCCGCTGGACCCCAACGACCGCAGCGATCCGGCTCGGCGGGAAGAGCGCACCCTCGCTTGCCTCGATCGGCTCCAGGGCAACGGCCTGGACGCACCGCTCGAGGCGGCCGCGGCCCTCGTCCGCCGGGCGGCTGCTCTGCCTGCGGCTTCAGCCGCCCCCGTCGTCAGCCACGGTGATCTGCATCCCCGGCACGTTCTGATCAACGGTCCAGACGTCACCGGGATCATCGACTGGGGCGACCTCTGCGTCGCCGATCCCTGCGTCGATCTCTCGCTTGCTTTCGGAACCTTCGAAGGGCCGCAACGTGCGGCCTTTCTCGCGGCCTATGGGCCGATCGATGGCGAACGCGAATTGCGGGCCCGCGCCCTGGCCGTCTCGCTGAACGCCCTGCTGGCCGAGTACGCCCTCGCGCAGCCGGCCACCGGGGCCTCGATCCTGCCGGAAGTCACCGCTGGGATCGGGCGGGCACTCGCCGGCTGACGGTGAAACAGAACACAGGGCTTCGGCGACGTCCGATCGGGCCCCGGATCGTTGTGCAGTACGGCGGGGCGGCGCGCTCTGCTGGGGGATGCAGCGCCGCCTCGTCCATGAGCTAACGCTCAGACGACGGCGACGCCGGCTTCCGCTGCGGCGAGCGCCAGGCTGGCACAGTCGGTGCAGATCGGCGCCTCGAGGTCGGGACCCGGAAATTCAGTTTCCAGGAAGACGAACACCACCGGTGCACCGCACAAGGTCGTGCAATTCACCGCGTCCACCGCATGCAACACATCCGATGCCGCGATGCCCCGCGGCCGGCAGGAGGCGCCGGTGCTTCCGAGTATCAACGCTGCCACGGTCGGGCTATCGGCACGGCGCCAAGGGCCATTACTGGACGGCCGTAAGTCCACCCGTTCGGGGACGCGTGGCTGCTTGAACAGCAGGTCGTCACGTCTGCAGCGGGAGGATTTCCTTCGTAAACCTGGACAAAAAGGCCTCCCCCTCCGGGAGAGGAGTAGCCGCCCGCAAGACGAACTTGCTCAGCCCCGCCTCGATGTAGCGCTCCATCAGCGCCCGCGCGGCGTCCCAGCCCTGCGGCACGATCTCGCCGAGTGGGACGTCCTTGCGCCGGGCGTAGATCAGCTTCACCAGCTGGTCGGGAAGGTCGCCGAACGCCACCGACAGGCTGATGCCGTAGTGATCCGGATCGACCTCACGGCCCGACTCAGCGGCGGCGGCTTTGATGGCCTGGACACCGGCAGCAGCCTCGTCGGGCGTGATGAAGCTGGCGAGCCAGCCGTCGGCGTAGCGGCCGATCCGGCGCAGCCCCGCCGGCGCGCTCCCACCGAGCCAGATGTCGAGGGGCGGCTGCGGCGGCTCCCCGATCGACGCGTCGTCGAAGTCGAAGAAATCGCCGTGAAACGTCACCGACGGCTCGCGCAGCAGCCGGCGTACGACCTCGAGCGACTCATCGAAGACGGCGCCGCGCTTGCCCTCGGGCACGGGGAACGCGGCCCTTTCGGCGGGACGCGCCGGCGACAGCCCGAACACGGGGAGGACGCGCTTGGGGGCCAGCCGAGCCAGTGATGCGAGCTGCTTGGCGACCAGGATCGGCGAGCGACCAGGCAACACCGCCACCCCGGTACCGACCTTCAGCGACGTGGTGCGAGACAGCGCGTACGCCATCCCGATGAAGGGGTCGACCAGCGGCGAGTACACCAGCTCGGAAAGCCAGAGTGAATCGATGCCGCGCGCTTCGAGATCGTCGACATAGCCGGCGAAATCCGCGCCGCCGGTGCCGGCGAGCGAGACGCCGATACGGACCTTCAAGCCGTCAGCCACACCAGCAACGCTAACCACCCTTCATCCGGTTTGATGCGGCGGCTCGGTGCCGATGATCCCGTTCGCCGCCAGCCGCTCGAGGTCAGCCGCCGTCTGCCCGAGGATCCCGCCCAGCACTTCTTCGTTGTGCTCGCCGACCAGGAACGCTCCCTGCCGGATCCACCGGTTCACGCCGGACATACGCAGCGGCAATCCAGGGACGGGATGGGTGCCGACGACCTCGTTCGGCACGTCCTCGAGATAGCCGCGCGCGACCAGATGCGGGTTCGTCAGCAGAGCCCGCGGGCTGGTGAGGCGGGCCGCGGGAACGCCGGCGGTGATCAGTAGGTCGACGGTGTCCTCGAGATCGCGACCGCGAGCCCAGGCGTTCAGGCGCCCATCAAGCGCATCGCCGGCGGCCCGGCGGCCCACGCGTGTCGCCAGCTGCGGGTCCAGCGCCCAGTCCGGCGAGCCGAGCACCTTCACGAGCGCGCTCCACTGCTCGTCGGTCGCGACGGACAGCGCCAGCCACTGCTCGTCACCAGTACCCATCGCCTCGGGCTGATGGCAGGCGTACAGACCCTGCGGCGCGGCCGACGGTGAGCGGTTGCCTTCCCGGCCGAGCACCTGACCGGTGGCGGTGTACTCGATCACCTGCTCGGCGGTCATGTTCAGCGCACTGTCCAGCAGCGGCGCCTCGACGAGCTGGCCCTCGCCGGTGGCGTCGCGCGCGGCCAGAGCGACGAGCACGGCAAAGGTGGCGTGCATGCCGCCGATGGGATCGCACGGACCGCGCGGCACGAGCGGCTCGCCGTCTGCGAAACCGGTGACCCAGGCCATGCCCGACATCTGCTCGACGGTCTGGGCGAAGCCCAGCCGGCCGCGCCAGGGACCGTCCAGACCGAAGGCGGGCATCCGCATCATCACGGCCTTCGGGTTGAGGGCGTGGACGGTCTCCCAGCCCATCCCCCAGCGTTCGAGCACCCGCGGCGTGTAGTTCTCGACCACGACGTCAGCCCACTCGACGAGCTTGCGCAGCAGGGCGCGTCCCTCATCGGCGTCACCGGCATCGCCGGAGCCGCCGGCCAGATCGATCGTGACGCCCTTCTTGTTGGAGTTGATCGCAAGGTGGAAACCGCTGAACTCCCACCAGCGGTCACGACCCATGAACATCACGGCGCTGGCCAGGCGCATCGGGTCAAGGTGGGCGAGCGACTCGACGTGGACGGCCTCGGCACCCATCGCCGCGAGCACCTGAGCGACGGCCGGGCCGGCCCACCAGGCGGTCAGATCAAGGACTTTTACGCCGGCGAGCGGAAGTTCGCCGCTTGCCTGGAGGGGCGCCTCGGCGCGCTCGCGAGCCAGCAGCGCCGGGTCGTCGGCGCCGAGTTCTGGAGCAGGCCGGCCGGTCGCCGGACGCTCCCCGTTGCGCAAGTAGTGCGGGCGCGGGCTGCGGATGCCGCTGGCGGGATCGGTGGCGTAGAAGTCGCGGGCGATCACCTGCTCCTCGTCGAGGATGCTGCGACCGTCGTTGACCCTTGCCGCCGGCACCCGGAGTTCCTCGGCCCGCCGCAGCACCTCCGCCGTCGGCCTTACCGCGGTGTACGCGCGCACGATCGCGTCCCACTCGGCGCGGGCCGCGATCCGGCCGGCGATCGCGCCGAACTGCGGGTGGCCCACCAGATCCGGACGCTCGACCAGCTCGGCAAAAGCCCGCCAATGCTGGAAACCATTGGTGTTGAAGCCGACCCAGCCATCGGACGTCGGGTCGATCGACGGCAGCTCGACGCTGCGCGGGGGGCCGGGAACGGCGGGCCGCTGCATGAGGCTGAACATGAGATCGCTGAAGAGGTTGGTGGCGAGGATCATCACCTCGAACCACGAGACGTCGAGCAACGCGCCCTCGCCGGTACGCCTCGAGCGCCGCAGCACCGCCATCGCCGCGGCGGCCGCGGTCGCGCCTGCGGACCACTCGGCGATCCGGCCGCCGGCCTGCACCGGCGGGCGGTCGAGCGTGCCGCGGCCCGCGATCGAGCCGCACTCTGCCTGCACGGTGAACTCGGTGGCCGGCCGTCCCGCGTAGGGACCGGTGAGCCCGTAGGGCGTGATGGAGCACAGCACCAGCCGCGGGTCGGCCGCGAAAACGGCCTGGGCATCGATGCCCGCATCGCCTGAATCCACCAGCAAATCCGCCGTGGCGATGAGCCTTTTGACGGTGGGATCGCCCGGCGATCCGACAACCGAACGCTTGCCCGCGGCCAGGAAGCGGAACAGCGCCCCGGCCTGCTCGCCGGTCGCGCCCGAGGCCGACCACTGGCGCAGCGGATCGCCGCCAGGCGGCTCCACCTTGACGATATCGGCGCCGGCGTCGACGAAGAGCTTGGTGGTGTAAGCCCCGCTGATACCGGTGGACAGGTCGACGACCCGCACGCCGTCCAAGGCCAGTGCGGTCACGCGGATGCCAGCTCGTCGCTCAGCAGGAGGAGCTGTTCGGTCGCCCCGCCGAGGCTCAGCTCGGTCGCGGTGTAGGACAGGAAGAGCCGGTGCAGCGGGTAGTCCTTGTCGACCCCGATACCGCCGTGGATGTGCTGCGCGGCATGCATGACGCGCTTGCCGCCGTCAGCCGCCCAGAACTTCGCGACGGCCACCTGCTCGCCCGCGGGAAGCCCGGAAGCGACGCGCCAGCAGGCCTGCAGGGCGGTCAGCCGGATCGCCTTCACGTCGATGAATGCATCTGCGGCGCGCTGCGCAACCGCCTGGAAAGCGGCGATGGGCTTGCCGAACTGCTCGCGCTCGCGGGCGTACGCAGTGGTCAGGTCGAGCGCCGCCGCGGTGATTCCTGCCGCCATCGCGCAGAGCCCGGCGACGACGTGCTCGCGCAGCCACTCGCGTACCTGCGCGCCGTCACCGTCCAGCGGAGCCAACGGCTGCACGCCGCTGAGCGTGACGCGGGCTTCGACCGCACCGGCCGTCGTGACCTGACGCTCGCGGCTGACACCGGCCGCCGCCGGGTCGATGAGGTAGGCGCTGCTCCCGGCACCAGGAGCGCCAGCAAAGACGAGGATCGCGTCGGCATCCATGCCCGACGGCACGAACGAGGCGACACCGTCGAGCGTCCCCGATGCGTTCACGGTCAGCGGCGGATCCGGGAAGGTGGCCAGCGCCGCCGAGAGCACCGCGGAACCGTCAGCGACCTTGGGCAGCCATTGCTTGGCGAGCTCGGCGGGCCCGAATTCAGCCAGCGCTGCTGCCGTCGTCAGGGTCGAGAGCAAGGGCAGCTTCGCCGCCCGCCGGCCCGCTTCGGTCAGCAGCAGGCCGACCTCGACGAAGCCGAGCCCGCCGCCTCCGTACTCCTCGGGCAGCCCGATCCCGAGCAGCCCGGCCGTCGCCAGGTCCGACCAGAGCCTGCCATCGAACGCCTCGCCCGCCGCTTCGAGTTCGCGCTGGCGCTCGGGGTTCGCCTTGTCGGCGAAGATCTTCGCGGCCAGCTCGCGCACCGCCGCCTGGGACTCGTCGAGAGTGAAATTCATGCTGCTACTCCTGAGAAAACGAGAGGCGGGACGTCAGCGCGAGGAGCGCGGGAAGCCGAGGCCGAACATCGCGATCAGATCGCGCTGGAGCTCGTTCGTGCCGCCGCCGAAGGTGAGGATCAGCATGCTGCGGGCGGCGGCTTCGAGCTGGCCATGCAGGATCGCGCCGGCCGTGTCATCGGTCAGATAGCCCGCCTGGCCGACGATTTCCATGAGTGCACGGATGCATTCGAGGTTGAACTCGGTGCCGAACACCTTCATCGCTGACGCGTCCTGCGGGGCGAGCGCGCCTTCGGTGGCGGAGGAGGCCACCTCCCAGTTCATCAGCCGCAGCGCCTCGAGCCGGGCATGCAACCGGGCCAGCGAGATGCGTACCCACTCCTGGTCGATCACCAGGCTGCCATCGGGGCGCGTGGTCTGCTCGGCCCATGCGCGGACCTGCTGCAGGTAGCGGCCGATAGAGCCGGAGCTGACCAGAGTGACGCGCTCGTGGTTCAGCTGGTTGGTGATGAGCTTCCAGCCGCCGTTCTCCTCACCGACCAGATTCGTGACCGGCACCCGGACGTCTTCGAAGAAGACCTGGGTGACGTCGTGGCTCGCGATCAGGTTCAGCGGCCGGACGGTGATGCCCGGCGTATTCTTCATGTCGACGATGATCATGGAGATGCCGCGGTGGCGCTGGGCATCCGGATCGGTGCGGGCGGCGAGCCAGCAGTAGTCGGCATCAGAGGCGAGACTGGTCCAGATCTTCTGGCCGTTGATGACGTACTCGTCGCCGTCACGGACCGCGCGGGTCGAGAGGGCAGCGAGATCGGTACCGGCGTCGGGCTCGCTGTAACCGATGCAGAAATGCAATTCCCCATTGAGGATTTTGGGCAGGAAGAAGTCCTTCTGCGCCTCGGTGCCGAACTGCATGATGGTCGGCCCGACCGTGTTCATCGTGAGCATCGGCACCGGGGCGCCGGCCTTCATCGACTCGTCGAAGAAGACGAACTGCTCCGCCGGGGTCAGGCCGCGGCCGCCGTACTCGGTGGGCCAGCCGACGCCGAGCCAGCGGTCGGAACCCATCTGCCGGACGACCTTGCGCATCGCCGGGCCGATGCCGCCGCCGCCGGCGAGGCCGGCGCGTACCTCCGGCGTGAGCAACTCCTCGAAGTAGGTGTGCACCTCCTCGCGCAACGCCTGCTGCTCGTCAGTGAGCTCGAGATACATGCGACATCCCTTCCGTGGTGGCAGTGACGCTACCGGCAGCTTCTGACGCGCCCTCAGGTGGTCAGACAACGACTCCCGCGCCGCGCAGCCGGCTGATCTCGGAGGCGTCCAGACCGAACTCGGCGAGCACCTCATCGGTGTCGGCACCGACGTAGGCGTAGGACGGGTTGACCGCTTCACCGTTGTCCGCCATGCCCGACAGGCGCGGGGACGGCCGCAGCTGGCGGCCGCCGTCGGGCGTCGTGACGAAGCTGCCACGGGCCACGTTGTGCGGATGCTCGTGAGCCTCCGCCAGCCGCATCACGGGGGCGAAGCAGACGTCGGTTCCTTCCAGCAGCGCCTGCCACTCGTCGCGGGTCTTGGTCTTGAACACCGCGGCGAGCCGGTCGCGTACCTCGGGCCAGCGGCTGCGGTCGTACTGCTCGGGAAGCTCGTCCGCCGGAATCTGCAACGCGTCGAGCAGCTGGCGGTAGAAGTGCGGCTCGATCGGGGCGGCGGTCACGTACTTGCCGTCCGACGTCTCGTACACGTTGTAGAACGGCGCCCCGCCGTCGAAGAGGTTCGAGCCGATCTCCTCGGTGTGCATGCCTGACGCCGACATCCCGTAGAAAACGCTGTACAGCGACATGACCCCGTCGAGCATCGCCGCGTC
>DATAVO010000256.1:0-27242 GCA_036267695.1 Frankiaceae bacterium | reverse complement strand
TACGCGGCTACGCCTACAACCACGGACAGCTTCTCGATCACGTCGCCGAACGGCTCGTCGACGGCACGCTGCCGGTCGAACGCCTAGCCGCCTGAAACCGACAGAGCGGCGGCCGCATCATCCAGCTCTCCACCGACGGCGGTCGGGTGGTCTTCTTCGCCGGCAACTCTCTCTACAAGGCAGCAAAGTGGGGGCATCGAAGGCTCTGCGAATCGGTCGCTCAGGAGTCGCGCCGGTCGGCATCGGCGTCACCATTGTCGAGCCCGGCGGCGCCCGCACCGAGTTCCGCTACGGCAACACCCGAATCGCCAAGCCCACGCCCGAGTACGACGACAACCCGGCCCATGCCTTCCTGGCCATACTCGACCAGGCCAACCGGCGCGACCCCGGCGCCCGGCTCGAATGGCAACAGCGAATAATCCAAGGCGTCGACACCGACCCCGCCACGCTGCGAATGGTGCTGGCCTCGCAAGCGCTCAACGTCACTCTGGCGACCCTGGCTGGCGGATTGCGGACTTCGAGACTCAAACCGAACTAGCCGCCTCCACCGACTTCCCGCGGGCGATGACGTCCTTGGCTCGCCGAGGGGATCGCATGTGGGCGGGCCGAGCCCGAGGCGACCTCGGCCAACAGGTTAGGCTTGTCACGCGACCGTCAACGAGTGTCCGAGGGGGGACTTGAACCCCCATTCCCCGTAAAGGGAACTAGCACCTCAAGCTAGCGCGTCTGCCAATTCCGCCACCCGGACCTGGGTCGCAGCGACCACCCCGAGGGGCCATCACCGCGCAGGACACCATACCAATCCGGCGCCCTCGCCGTACCGCGGAGCGGCGCTGCTGCACCGACCCCGCCCCGAGCACCCAGCAATGGCGGCGGCAGAGCCGTTTTCGCCACCATTGCTAGGTGCTCGGGCCTATCCGCGGCACCCGAGCGGCACCGAACGGGGAAGCGGGGCTTACGACCGGCTCAGAAACCCCCGGACTCAGTACGAGGGCCCGGGCGTTTTCCACAGAAAGCCCGTTAACGCCCGCAAGCGGTCACAATGGACGGGTGGCGAATGCCGAAGCTGAAGTTGCCGATCTGTGCAGCGATCTGCTGCGCTTCGAGACGGTCAACCGCGGCGGGGGAGAAGGCCAGGAGCGCGGCGCAGCCGAGTACGTCGCCGAGAAGCTCGCCGAGGTGGGTATCGAGCCGACGGTCATGGAGTCCGCGCCGGGACGCACGTCGCTCGTCGCCCGCATCGAGGGCGAGGATTCCAGTCGCGGAGCGCTGCTGATCCACGGCCACCTCGACGTCGTCCCCGCTGACGCCGCCGACTGGGCCATCCACCCGTTCTCCGGCGAGATCGCCGACGACGGCAACATCTGGGGCCGCGGCGCCGTCGACATGAAAGACATGGATGCGATGACCCTGGCGGTCATCCGCGACCGCTTGCGCACCGGGCGCAAGCCGCCGCGCGACATCGTCCTCGCATTCCTCGCCGACGAGGAGGCGGGCGGCACGTACGGCGCCCGCTGGCTCGTCGACAAGCACCCGCACCTCTTCGAGGGCTGCACCGAGGCGATCGGCGAGGTCGGCGGCTTCTCCTACGAGATCAGCGATGACCTGCGCTTCTACTGCATCCAGACGGCCGAGAAGGGCCTCGGGTGGATGCGCCTGACCGTCGCTGGACGCGCCGGCCACGGCAGCATGATCGCGGAGGACAACGCCGTCACTGCGCTCTGCGAGGCGGTCGCCCGGCTCGGACGCCACAAGTTCCCGCTCCAGATGACGCCCTCGGTCCGTGCCTTCCTGGAGGAGATCACGGCGGCCCTTGGCATCCCGCTCGACCTCGAGGACCCCGACAAGGCTGTCGCGCAGCTCGGACCCATCGCCCGCGTCGTCGGCGCCACGCTGCGCCACACCGCCAACCCCACCGAGCTCGACGCCGGGTACAAGGCCAATGTCATTCCGGGGTCGGCACGCGCCAGCGTCGACGGCCGCTTCCTTCCGGGCGGCGAAGCCGAGTTCGAGAAGACGCTCGATGATCTGCTCGGTCCCGATGTCCAACGCGAGTGGATCAACTTCGACCACGGGGTGGAGACCACGTTCGACGGCGAACTCGTCGACGCGATGAGCGCCGCCCTCAAAGCCGAGGACAGTGGCGCCCACCCCGTGCCGTACATGCTCTCGGGCGGGACCGACGCGAAATCCTTCGCCCGCCTGGGGATTCGCTGCTTCGGCTTCGCCCCGCTCCGGCTGCCCCGCGACCTCGACTTCACGGCGATGTTTCACGGGGTCGACGAGCGGGTCCCGGTCAGCGGGCTGAAATTCGGCGTCCGCGTCCTCGATCGCTTCATCGACGGCTGCTGAGGGGGCGCGCCATGGCAGGCGAGGGGCACGGGCCGAGCAGCTTCGGCATCCCGCGGCGTTCCGGCGTCCCCGCCTGGCATCCGGACAACATTCCCGACGACAACGCCGACGCCGAGGCCAACAAGTACCGCCGCCGGCTCGAGGACATCGACCCGGCCCGCATCGATCCGTCGGCCATGATCGAGCAGCATGAGCCGCTACGGCCGCGCCCCAGCCCGTACACGGTCGAGGGTTACATCCAGGGCTTCCGCGATCTGTCCGAAGCCGCGATCACCGGTCAGGGCCAGCGCCGCTACCGCGCGCGGGTGCTGGTCATCCTTTCGCTCACCGCGCTCGGCGTTCCGGTTGGCCTGCAGCTGTTGGGTTTCCTGCACATCCTGTAGGCATCCCCGCAGGTACGGCAGTCAGCTCGGCAGGATCGGCGGCAGGCCGGGCCGTGCCTTGCGGCGCAGGATGACGCGGCGCGAACCGTCCGGATAGAGCCGCAGCCGATCGAGCTCCCATTCACCGAATTCGGCGTGCAGCGTCAGCACCGTCTGCGCGGTGCGGCGACTGGTGCCCGGCGGAAGGTAGAGCCGCTCGTACTGCAGCCCACCCCGCCGCTGCTCCGCCGCGTCAAAGCCCATCGGGTCACGGTAAGGCACAGGTCGGGGGCTGGTGGCTGGGTGGACGAACTTCGGTGGCGCAACCAGGGCGCGGGCCGCCCCGCCGATAGCCTGCAACGCGTGGCGATCCAGCAGCGTCGATGGGTCGCCGCGACCAACCGAGCGGCCTTCACTGCGCTGGTCACCGGCATTCTCGCAGCTCTGATCCTGGCGATCCTGCTGATTCGCGACCATGGCAACGCCTCCCGCATCGTCCACGCGGGACCTCCGTGGACCAGCGCCCAGAGCGCTCCGCAGTCACTCGCCATCCGCCCGGCCGACCAGGCCTACGACGGCCAGTTCTTCTACCGCCTGGGAGTCGCGCCGTTCAGCACAGCGAAGACGGTCTCTGGCGTCACGTTCGACCTCCCCGCCCTACGCAACGTGCGCTGGCTGTCGGGCGGGCTCGCCTGGCTGCTGTCCGGCGGCCAGGCCGGCGGCGTGCCCTGGGCGCTGCTCGCCATCAACGTCGTTTCTGCCATCGCGCTCGGTGCCGCTGCCGGCGCGCTCGCCCGAAGTAGCGGCCGCCACGCCGCGTGGGGCCTGCTGCTCGCGCTCTACCCCGGCTACGCGTACACCCTGACGCTCGACACCTCCGAACTCCTGGCCGGCGCGCTCCTGCTCACCGGCCTCTACGCGGGACGACGCCAACACTGGGCTCTCGCGGCGCTGCTGCTCGCCCTCGCGGTGCTCGCCCGCGACACGACCATCGCGATTCCCGCCGGGCTCGCGGCCGGCGGCGCGTACCTGCTCCTGCGTCGCCGTCGCGATGGCCTCGGACCGCTCCTCACCGGCGTCAGCAGCCTGATCGTCTACGCCGGCTCGCAGGTGCTCCAGCGGGTGCGCTTCCATGCGTGGCCGTTCTCCCAGTCGAGCAAGAACAACCTCTCCGGGCCGTTCGTCGGGCTCGCCAAAGAGCTGGGCAAAGACGTGCCGCCGCATGGGGGAGCGGCCGCATTTCGCCTGCTGTCATTGGTGATTCTGCTCGCGGTGATGGTCGCCGGTGGCCTCGCAATGCGCGGCACGACGATCCCCCTCGTCGAACGCGTCGCCTGGATCCCGGCCGTCGTCGTCGTGCTGACGCTCAACGCGTTCCTCTGGAGCGGCGCGACCGCATTCATGCGTGCGGCGACCGAGGGCTACCTGCTTTCGGTGCTCGTCATCCTGGGCAACCGCGCCCGCTACGCGCTCTACGTCGCCGCTCCCGTGCTCGTCCTTTGGGTTCTGACCGTAGGGAGCCAACTCCACAAGGCCTAACCCGGTTCGTCGCGGATTAATCGCCTCCGCACGCTGGAACGTGCAGAGGCGATTAAGCGCCGGAATAGGGGGCCGATGGCTGGACGCGCGCACCGGCTAGGGCACGAAGAACTGCAGGAACGCGAACGAGGCGTACACGATCAGCAGTGCCGACGAGACCGCGAAGACCCCGCGCCACACCTGCCGCGACGTCAGCAAAGACGCCGCCACCAGAACGAACGGGAACGCGCTCCAGCAGTAGCGCTCCACCGACGCCAGGTTGCTGCCGGCGAGCGTCGAGAGCAGCGCCAGGGCGCTCCAGACCGTGTACGACGCGGGTAGCCGCCGCGCCATCGGGATCAGCAACAGCAGGAAGAGCAGCAGC
Organism: Frankiaceae bacterium; assembly: GCA_036267695.1. Lineage (GTDB taxonomy): Bacteria > Actinomycetota > Actinomycetes > Frankiales > Frankiaceae > DATAZK01. Next base: position 22,625 of record DATAVO010000256.1, on the reverse strand, counting down.
CACGGCACGTGCAGCGCATTGCCCAGCTTGTGATCGCCGGCACCGGAAATCGCCCGGTGGAGCACGGTGATCGGGTTGGTGAGCTTGCCGTGCAGCTGTGAATTCTGCTGTACCGAGAGCGGCTGGAAGAAGTCGCCGAACCGGATCGCGATATAGGTCAGGTACGCGACCGCTCCTGCCAGCGGCGCGAGCAGGGCGGCCAGCCGCGGGATCCAAGGCCCGGCCAGTGAGCGCGTCCGCCAGATCTCGATCAGGGCCGGCACGGCGAGCAGGGCGCCCGGCGGGCGGCACAGCCCTGACAGCAGCCCGGCAACGGCAGCGAGCCACCATCGCCCGCTGCGCAGGCCGTAGAATGTGATGATCGCCAGCAGGCCGGCCAAGGCTTCGGTGTAGCCCATGACGAGGACGAAGGCCGGCGGCGCGAGCGCCAGGAGCCAGACCGCGCGACGGGCGGACTCGTTCGACATGCCCTCGAACCGCGCGAGCTTGATGAAAGCGACGCCGTAGCCGAACGCCAGGATGTTCACCAGGATCAGCAACACGACGCCGGTCGCGTTGCCGCCACCGCCGAACAGCCAGGTGAGCATCGGCAGCAACGGGAAGAAGCGCCGGGTCTCCGGCGACACCCCGCCGTAGCCGGCGCGGGCGATGTCGCTGTAGAAGTGCGCGTCCCAGCCGAGCAGCCCGACCCGCTTGATGTGGGTCGCCGGCGAGATCTCATTGACCTTCGACGTGATGGCTGCTGCCAGGCCGAGCGACCCGACGACGAGGACGCGAGCCGTCAGCCAAGAGCCGACCGCGTCAGCCCCGTCATCGCCCAGCCAACGACGCCAGCGGTGCCAGGCGCGCACGCGTGCGCCAGGTCCGGCTGCCAGCGAGGTCACGGGCGCCGGGCGGTGAAGCTGTCCAGCTCCTCGTGCTCGTACGAGTCCAGGCTCGCCGCCGCCCAGATAAAGATCGAGCGCTGCTGAGCCAGTGCCAGCCGCAGGTCAGGGCAGAGGTTCTGGTACGTGAGGTACTCGCCGGAGTAGACGAGCCAGATCCGGTGGCCACCGGCGGCGGCGAGCGCCCGCTGCACCAGCTGCGGCACCTGGTGATCGGCCGCGGCGTTGCGTGCCTTGTAGTCCACCCAATCGACCCGGTCGGGCGGCGCGAACGTGGGAATCGAGTAGTTCTTCAGCCCACTGCCACCGCGTCCCGCGTTGATCTCGCGTGCGATGGCCGGACCGAGCTGGTCGGGGCAGTAGAGCACCACGTCGCCGGGCTTCGCCTGCTGCGACAGGATCCGCGCCACCTGTACGGCCTGCGTGCGCTGCGCCGTGACGACAGGTCCGGCGGCGAGCGTGCCGAACAGCGCCATCAGGCCGATGGAGCCGGCCCACAATCGCCGGTCGGACAGCCGCTCCGGACCGAGGGCGAGACACAGGATGAAGGGAATGAACGCGACCGCTGTGTAGCGATCGGCCCACGCATTGCCGACCAGCTTGCCGACCGTCACCGCGAGCAAGAGCGTGCTCAGCGAGAGCAGCAGGAGCAGCCGGCCCGGCTCGTGACCCTTGAGGTCGATGAGCACCTGGCGCGGACCGGCCGGGTAGCCGAAGACGGCCATCGCCAGCAGCGCGCACACAACGACGAGCAGCGCGCGGCCGGCGGTGAGCTGCCCGCCCGCCCACTGCCCGAAGGCGTGCACGACGGCGGCATAGGACGCGGGGGCGCCCCACGGCGTGCCGGTGTGCTTGGACTGGTACAGGAAGGTCGGGAACCACGGGATGAAGAGCACCGCACCGCCGAGCAGGCCGACGATCGACAGCTTGCAGCCGCGGCGGTGGACCGGGCTCCCCCGGAACGCTCCGACGAGCAGGAAGACCGCCACGGTGACGAGCGAGTACAGCGACCAGTAATGCGTCATCGCGACCGCGACGGACGCGACCGAGATCCCGAGCACGCTCCACCAGGTCGGCACCCTCAGCGTGCGCTCGAGGGCGAGGGCGCCGAGCAGCGCCAGCAGCACCAGCAGGCTGTACATCCGGGTCTCGCTCGCGTAGTACGCGGCGAAGGGCGAGGTGATGAAGGCGAGCACCGCGACCCAGGCGGCGCGCTTGCCGATGACGCGCTTGCCGAGCCAGTACAGGGGCGGGATGCAGAGCAGGTTCAGCACGAAGGAGAGCGCGCGCACGGTGCGGTCGCCGTTGCCGAAGAGCTCGATCCACCAGTGCAGCAGCAGGTAGTACACGGGCGGCGAGCCGTCCTGCTTGAGCCCCTGGATCAGCGTGGTGCCGTGACCGGTCAGCGGGAGGCGGGCGATCGCGACGCTCTGCGACTCGTCGAGCCACAGGCCGCGCGGCCCCCACAGGCGCACGAGAATGCAGTAGACGACGCAGGCGGCGATGCCGGCCCAGAACGCTCCCCAGGCCAGCTGATCGCGTCGGGAATGCACCTGCGGCGCTGAGGGAGGCGGCTCGTCGGCCCCTTTGGGCGGGGCCAGCGCGACGTCGGTCACAGGGGGAGTCTGCCCTGCAAAACTCCAAGATGGGCTTCAGGCACGCTGAATGCCCTTCGCGCCGGGAGAGACCTCCTCGTGGTAGTCCTCCTCGACGTTCACGTCCCAGACGTCGTGGTGACCGCCGTCGATCATGTTCTGCACGGTCAGGAGTGCCGTGAACATGGAGTGGTCCTGGTTGTTGTAGCGGTGCATCCCGTTGCGCCCGACGGGATGCAGGTTGGGCGCATTCTCAGCGATCCAGCCGCGCATGACGTCGACGTTGTTCTTGTACTGGGCGTCATAGAACGGGTACGCCTTCGGCATCCGGACGACGAATCCACGCTCCACCACCGAGGGGTCGACCAGCCCGAGGATTCCCAGCTCACGCTTGGCCTGGGCGATCAGGTCCTCGTCGGAACGGTTCCAGGTGGAGTCACCGACGCTGACGAAGAACTCCAGGCCGAGGCAGGTGCGCCCCTCCTTCACCAGGTAGGGCGACCAGGTGCCGAAATTCTGGATGCGGCCGACGCCAACCTCGGGGGAGTGGATGTAGATCCAGTTGTCGGGGAAGCCGGCGCTCTCGGGGACGACGACGGCGACGGTGAGGAAGTCGCGGAACTTCAGCGCATCAGCCGCAGCGAGCACCTCGGCCGGCGGCTTCGGGTCGAGCGCCTTGATCAGCGAGGAGAACGGCATCGAGCTGACGACGTGATCGGCGGGGTAGGTGTGCTCGCTGCCGATGTCCTTGCGCTTGGCCTCCGGGGCACCCGCGCCCGAGCCGTAGCCACCGGTGACGACCGTGGTGACCCCAGTGACGCCCTTGCCCTCCTGCCAGTGGACGGTGCGGACCTTCTCCTCCAGTACCAGCTTGCCGCCCTTGGCCTCGACCTTCTCGGCGGCCCTCTCCCACATCATCCCGGGGCCGTACTTCGGGTACTGGAACTCCTCGATCAGCGAGGTGATCTCTTTCTGATTCGTCTTCGGCTTCAGCGCATTCATGATCGCGTTGAACAGCGACATGTTCTTGATGCGCTGGGCAGCGAAGTCAGCGGGGAGCTCGTCGACCGGGACGCCCCAGAGCTTCTCGTTGTAGGTCTTGAAGAAGTGGTTGTAGAGCCGGCGGCCGAAGCGGGCGATGATCCAGCCCTCGAGCGTGTCGGTGTTCTTCGGCGGGCGCACCCGGGCCCAGCCGTAGGAGAGCACACAGCGGATGGCCTCGATGACCCCGAGGTTGCCGAGCGCGTTCGACGCCTTCAGCGGGTAGTCGTAGAACTTGCCCCGGTAGTAGATGCGGCTCATCCGCGGGCGCATCAGGAAGTCCTCGTCGGGCAGGATCTCGTGCCAGAGCGCCTCGACCTCGGGCACCTTGGTGAAGAACCGGTGGCCGCCGATGTCGAAACGCCACCCCTCACGCTCGGCGGTGCGGCTGATGCCGCCCACCATGGCGTCGCCTTCGACGACGGTGACAGGCACCTCGCGCTTCACCAGCTCGAACGCGGCGGTGAGGCCGGCGGGTCCTGCTCCGATCACGACTACCTGCGGCTTGTCGGCCACGATTCGACTACGACCTTCCCTTTCCGTCCCGTGCCCCGACGCTGAGGGGGCGCGGGCGACGGCTCGTCGATGCGCGAGGACCGATCCTCGGGCACGTCCGTGACCCATCCCGGGGCTATCGCTCGGGCGAGCCGCAGACCGTCGCCAGTTAGCATTGTGCCCGACATGCGGGCCACCACTTCGTCCGACGCGCCCGCACCCATGATCATGATCAGCGACTGGCCTACGGCCTTGCTCCTGGGTGGCTGGGTCGCGGTGGCGCTCGGTATCGGTACCCACGACGGGCGGTATGCACTGCCGTCGCTCGCTCTCGTCGTGATCGGCACCGTGCTGGTGGGAGCCGGGGTGGCCGCCGCCGGCAGCCGTTCCGGGAGGCGGCTACGGCTACCTGGGGCTCCGGCCTGGGCGGGACCGTTCGCGCTGGCTGCTGCAGCTCTTACGGTCGGCGCCGCGCCGCTGATCTGGCACCCGCGTTACTTTGCTCACGGCGCCGGCTGGACCGCCTCCCAGGTGCTGGCGGCCGCGGGAGGGCTGCTCGCAGCGGCCAGCGCGCTCCCGGCGTTCGGGAAGCTCGGCACGCTGAAAGGCCGCCGCTGGCCGTTCTGGACTGCGCTGGGGCTGATGTCAGCGGCTGGTGTCACGATGATCGCCGCCGCGCCGCAGCCGCACATCGACGTCTTCTTCCTGCTCCAGGGCAGCACCAAGGGCCTGCTGTCGGGCGACGACATGTACCGCCAGCAGTGGGCCGCTACCCGGGCCAGCTACTACTCCCACGGCCTGTTCGACGTCTACCCCTACCTGCCGTGGACCTCCGTGCTCCTGCTGCCGTTCCGGATCATCTTCGGCGACATCCGCTACGGGTTGGTCGCCTCGCTCGCCGTCGCGGCTGAGCTGGCCCGCCGGATGACGCACGGGACCGCAAAGCCCGCGGTGCGCTACGTCCCGGCCCTGCTGCCGCTACTCATCGCGCTGCACCCGAAGGTGACCTACGCCGACCAGCTCTCCTGGACCGAGCCGCTGCTCGTGGCCCTGCTGGCCGGCATGGTGCTGGCCGCCGAACGGGGTCGCACCGGCATCGCCATCGTTTGCCTGATGCTCGCGCTGGCGTCCAAGCAGCACATCATCCTGCTGCTGCCGCTCGCGGCGCTGTGGCCACGCTTCGGGCTGCGCCGCACCCTCATCTCCGCCGGAGGCGCCCTGCTCCTCGTGCTGCCATGGATCATCGCCGGCCCGCACGATTTCTGGCATGACGCGATCGACGCCAACACCGGCCTGGGCTACCGCGCCGACGCGCTCTGCATCGCGACGTGGGTGCATAAGGAGTTCGGCCACGACCCTGGCTTCGCCCTCACCGGGCTCGGGCTGCTGATCGCGTACGCGATCGCCTGGCGGGTGCGCGGCGACGCCTTCGGCTTCTGCGCGGGCGCCGGCCTGCTGGTGCTGGCGCTCGACATCACCAACACCCAGTCCTTCTTCAACCACTACACGCTGGGCATGGCGCTGGTGGTGATGGCGGTGTGCGTGCGCCAGAGTCAGGCCGAGCCTGAGCTTGCCGGGCGGCCTGAAGTGTCAGCGCTTGGTGGAGAAGCGCACGAGCGTCGACGACTCGAGCAGCCGGCGCCGGCCGACCTGGGCCACCGGATCGCGCCCGAGAGCGGCTAGCTGGTCGGCGACCTCGGAGCAGTCGTCGCCGAGCGTGCGGTAGCCGTCAGCGCTGACCAGGTAGATCGAACCGTCGGGACCGGCCAGCTGGTCGAGCTGGTGCGCGAAAGCCGTCGGGCTGGCCTGCTCCATGCGCTTGGCGTAGTCCACCCAGTCGACGAGTGCGGGGCCGCTCGCGTCGGCAAAGGACACCTCGGTGATGCCGGTGACCTTGTCGCGCACGAGCATTCGATGGACGGCGGGAGCGAGCTGGTCGGGGCAGTAGCCGACGACATCACCCGGCCGCGCCTGCTGCTGGATGCGGGTGGCGACCTCAGCCGCATTGGTGCGCTCGTCGCCGTTCAACGCCCGCCCGCCGACCAGCCCCAGCACGCTGATCAGCGCCAGCAACCCGCAGACGGTCGCCCGTGAGGGGAGCAGCCCGATGCCCAGCCCCGCGAGCAGCAAGAACGGCGGCAGCGAGATGCCTGTGTAGCGCTCGGCGTACGCGCTGCCGCCGAAAGCGAAGGCGCCGTACGCGAGCACCAGCGGTACCAGCCACATCGCCACCAGGTAGCGGCCCGGCACCCGGCCCGACAGCTGCAAATGCAGGCCGTCGCCGCCCGGCCGGGCGGTGTAGCCGATGAAGGCCATGAGCATGAGGACGAGCGCCAGCAGCGCTCCGGCCGAAGCCGGCCCGGCCCACGAGAAGACCGTGTCGAGCAGCACCTCGGCATGCACCTGCTGGGCCCAGGGGGTGCCGGTGTGCAGCATCTGGAAGACGAATGTGGGCAGCCAGGGCAGGAAGAGCACACCGGCGGCAAGCATCGCGTAGAGCGCCTGCATGCACAGCTTGCGGTAGTGCCGCCGCCGCCGCGCCTGCAGCAGCAGGAAGAACGCGACGCTGGCGAGCATCAGGAAGGTCCAGTAATGCGTGTACGCGAGCGCTGCCGTCGCGCCGGTCACCGCGGACCAGCGACGAAGGCTCGGCTGCTCCAGGGCACGCGCGAGCACGACCGCGAACAGCAGCACCAGGAAGACGACGAGCGAGTACATCCGCGTCTCGGTGCCGTAGCGGATCATGTACGGCGAGGTCGCGAACAGCAGCAGGACGGCGGTACCGGTGCGGTCGACTGCATGCGGCTCGATGTGGCCGAAGGACGCGGCGACCCGGGCGACTCGGCGCCCGGCGAACCAGGCCAGCGGCAGCGCGGCCAGGCTCAGCACGCCCGACAGCGCGCGGACCGCGACGTCGCTCTGGCCGAACAGGTCCATCCAGTAGTGCAGGAGCAGGTAGTACAGCGGCGGCGAACCGTCGTGACGCAGCGCGCCGAACAGCTGCGGCAGATGGCGACCGGAGATCTCGACAGTGAGCGCCTCATCCAGCCAGATATGGCTGCTGGTGATGAAGCGCAGGATCGACCCGATGACGACGGCGACAACCACCAGCGCGATCAGCCAGGGGAGCGGGCGCTGGCGGCCGATCCAGCTCCTGGCACCACCGGTGAGGCGCCCACGCCGGCCTGGGGACGTGGGCTCGCCCTCGCGGGACTTCGGCGGAGCCGCGTCGGTGTCGGTGTCGGTGTCTGTGTTGACCTCAACGGGCTCGACCGTGTCAGTCGCATCATCGGGTTCGATGACTCCGGTGGTGGCCGGGATGGTCGACTCGAGATCCTGCCGACGTGGTTCGACCGGGGCGCTCATGCGGCGCCACCCCGCTCGATCATCGGCACAGGCTACCTACCTTGACTGATCCGTACCTGACAAACTTGCCCCGCTGAACGCGTCTTCAAGCAGGCCGGGCAGGCGCGTGACGCGTTGCCTTCCACCGTTCTCGCGTACGGCGCGGGCGAGGGCACCCCCCACAGCAGGCACCACGGAGAGGTGGCGCTGGGCCCGCGTGAGGGCGGTGTAGACGAGAGGCCGCGTCAGCAGGCCACCCGATTCCGGCGGCAGCACGACGACGACGGCCGGCCACTCGCTGCCTTGAGCACGGTGGACGGTGATGGCCCAGCCGTGCCGCAGGTCGCTCCACGCGGTGACCGGGACGGTGACCGGCACGCCGCTGAAGGTGATGACCAGCCCGTCGGAGGTGCGCGCCGCGACGGTCCCGACCTCGCCGTTGGCGAAGCCCTCGTCAAGGTGATTGGCAATGGCGACGATCCGGTCGCCGACATCAAAGCGGCGGGCCGGGCTAACCCCTTTGCGTCCCTTCGGCGCCGGCGCGTTGGCGGCGGTCGGGTTCAGGACTTCCTTCAGCGCCAGGTTCAACGCTTCGGTGCCAGCCGGGCCGCGGTGGACCGGCGTGACGACCTGGATCTCGGAGCTGGGGATTCCGAGCACGCGTGGGATCGAATCGGTCACCAGCTGGACGACGCGGCGGGCCGCTTCGGTGCTGTCGCGGCTCGGCACGATGACGACCTCGCGCTCCGGATCCTCGACCGCGGGCAGCGCGCCGCCGCGCACAGCCGTCGCGAGGCTGGCGATGGTGCCGCCCTCGGCCTGCCGGTAGAGCGTGATGAGTTCGGTCGTGACGACCGTGCGCGAGTCGATGAGATCGCCGAGCACCCGACCGGGGCCGATGCTCGGGAGCTGCGCCGGGTCGCCCACCAGCAGCAGATGCGTGCCGTCACGACAGGCTTGGACGACGGCAGCGGCGAGCTCCGCATCCAGCATCGATGCCTCGTCGACGACAACCACGTCCGCGTCGAGCGGCCAGCCTTCGCCGCGGGTGAACACCGGGCTGCCGTTGGGCCCCGTCTCGCGCACCGGCTGGGCGCCGAGCAGCCGATGCACCGTCGACGCGCTTTCCCCGGTGAGTTCCTCGAGCCGCTTTGCCGCGCGGCCGGTGGGTGCGGCGAGCGCGACCGTGCAGCCGCGGGCCGTCGCCAGCTCCACGACCGCCGAGACGGTGCGGCTCTTGCCGGTGCCGGGGCCTCCGGTCAGGAGGCTGACACCGTTAACGAGGGCAGCCACGACGGCCGCCCGCTGCGCCTCATCCAGGCCCGTCACTCCGAGCGCGTCCGGTTCGCCGATGGGTTTCGCGGACGCGTTCAGCCGGGCCAGCCCTTCTGCCAGCGATTCCTCGGCATTCGCGTAGCGGGGGAGCGTCACCAGCCGCTGGCGGGCGTCGCCGTCCCCGGCCGGCTCGTCGAGCACGACCCGAGCGCCCTCGACGGCCCGCTCCAGAGCATCAGCCGGGTCGGGCACGCCGCGGCTGAAGGCACCGCTGAGCAAGATGTCGGCGGGGGCAGATGTGTCGCCGGCCCGGGCGGCGAGCATCAGCAGGTGCACGAGGACAGCCGGACCCCGAGCGGGTTCGGCGCGGCCCTTGCCCAGAGTGGCAGCGAGCCGATCGGCCTGCCGCAGGTCGGCCTCGCCGCCGTCGAGCAGCCGCCACGGGTCGTCGCCAAGGACCGCTGCGGCGCCGGGACCGAGCGCGCCGAGCGCGCCGCCGGCCAGCCGCGCGGGCAGTTCCGCCGGCAGAAGCAGCGCCACCACCTCGTAGGTCGGGCGGGCGCGCGCGAAGTCGACCATGAGCTTGGCTGCCCGCCGCGCGGACAACCCGGGGACCGCGGCGAGCGCGTCTTCGGTGACATCCGACGGCTCGTGGATCCCGGCCGCGGGCAGCTTGTCGCGCAACGCCTTGCCCATTCCCGGCCAGAGCCCAGCCGCGCAAAACGCCGTGAAGATCTCCGCCGCCACGGACGCGGAACCCGCGCCTGAACCGGCACGGTCGACGGCGGGAGAACTCACCATCGCAGGCTACGGCGGCGCAGTAGCCGGCCGGAGGTTATGCACACCCCGCATGTCGCGCGGCCGCAAAAGGCCATCAGCCCCAGGGCAAACGCTCGGGATAGCCGAGCTCCGGAGCGGAGACGTCATCGAGCGCGCTGCGGATCGACGCCGGCAGGGTCAGCTCCTCCGACTCCAGGGACGCCGCGAGTTGGGCCGCGGTCCGCGCGCCCACGATCGGCGCCGCAACGCCGGGCCGGTCACGTACCCACGCGATCGCGACAGCGACCGGGCTCACCCCAAGTCCCTTGGCAGCGGTCCGCACGGCCTCCACGACGCGCATCGCCTCGTCGCTCATGTAGGGATCGACGAAGCGCCCCCAGGTGGGCGACGCCGCGCGCGTCCCCGCAGGCGCGGTGTCCCGGGAACGTCCGTACGCGCCCGCGAGCACCCCGCGCCCGAGCGGCGACCAGGGCAGCAGCCCCATCCCCGCATCCAACGCAGCGGGGACGACCTCGCGCTCCACGCCCCTGGCCAGCAGCGAGTACTCCATCTGGGTCGACACCAGCGGTGCCCGGCCCGGCGCGGCGCGCTGGAAGGCGGCGGCCTTCGCGGTCTGCCACCCGGCGTAGTTCGAGACGCCGACGTAGCGCGCGCGGCCGCTGGAAACGGCGTAATCCAGAGCGCCAAGCGTCTCTTCCAGCGGGGTGTCGGGATGCCAGGTGTGCACCTGCCACAGATCGACATGGTCAGCGCGAAGCCGGTTCAAGGACCCGTCGAGGGCAGCGAGCAGCCGTCGCCGTGATGTGCCGGTCGAGAGCGGACCGTCGCCCGAGCGCGCGCCCGCCTTGGTGGCGATGACGAGCTCGGCGCGGGCGCTACCGCGCATCAGGGCGCCGAGCATCCGCTCGGACTCACCGTTGCCGTACACGTCGGCGGTGTCGATGAGGGTGCCGCCTGCCTCACGGAAGGCCGCGAGCTGCGCCTGCGCGACGTCCTCGTCGCAATCGCGACCCCACCCCATCGTGCCCAGCGCGAGCCGCGACACGACCAGCCCGCTCTGGCCCAACCGCCGGTGTTCCACGAGCTCTGACCTTACGGTGGTCGCGGGCGTTCACCTCGGCGCCTATCCGATGGCGGGAGCGAATCCTGAATTACCTCCAGGCGGCAGTGCTCGGCGTGGTCGAGGGAGTCACCGAATTTCTCCCGGTCTCCAGCACCGGCCATCTCACCGTCACCGAGAAGCTGTTCAACCTGAAGATCGACGACAAGTCGATCACGGCGTTCACGGCAGTGATCCAATTCGGCGCCATCATCGCCGTGCTGATCTACTTCTGGCGCGACATCTGGCGGCTGATCGTGGCCGGGGTCATGGCGATCCGTGATCCGGCGCGCCGTTCCGAGCCCGCAGCCCGGGAGGCCGGGTTCGTCGTGATCGGCACGATTCCGATCGCCATCGTCGGCATCGCGGCCAAGAACGCGATCGAAGGGCCGTTGCGCAACGTGGCCGTCATCGCCGCCGCGCTGATTGTCTGGTCAGCGGTCCTTGTGATGGCCGAACGGCGCGCCAGGCAGAACCGCGACGAGCGGGCGCTGGGCGTGCGCGATGCCATCGTCATGGGCGTCATGCAGTGCTTCGCGCTGATTCCCGGCGTCTCCCGTTCCGGCGCCACGATCAGCGGCGGGCTGTTTCGCGGCATCGATCGCGTGTCGGCGACCAGGCTGTCGTTCTTCCTGGCGATCCCGGCGCTCACCGCGGCGACCGTGCTCGAACTCCCCAAGGCGCTGGGCAACGGGGTGGGGGTCGGAAAGACCCTCGTCGGAACGGCGATCGCGTTCGTCGTCGCCTACGCGTCGGTCGCCTGGCTGCTGCGCTTCGTCGCCGGACACAAGATCACGTGGTTCGTCCCGTACCGGATCGCCGCCGGTGTCGTCATCTTCATCCTGCTCGCGGTAGGCACGCTTTAGCCGCAGGCTGTAGACAGGACCCGATGACAAACATCGTGCTCCTGCGCCATGGCCTGACGGCGATGACCGGCCCGCGGCTGTCGGGCTGGACCCCGGGGATCTCGTTGGACGAGCGCGGTATCGCGCAGGCCAAGCGCGTCGCCGAGCGGCTCGCTCCGGTGCCCCTCGCCGCGATCGTCTCCAGTCCGCTGGAGCGCTGCCAGGAGACCGCTGCCACTGTCGCCGAAGGGCGCGAGCTGTCGGTCTCCGTCGACGAACGCATCGGCGAATGCCGCTACGGCGACTGGACGGGCCAGGAGCTGAAGGTGCTCGCCAAGGACCCGCTCTGGAAGGTCGTGCAGAACAACCCGAGCGCCGTCGTCTTCCCCGGATCCGAAGGCGAGGCGCTGCGCGATACCCAAGCGCGCGCCATCACCGCCCTTCGCGAGTGGGACGCCAAGATCTCCGCCGAATCCGGACCTGACGCCACCTGGCTCGCCTGCAGCCACGGCGATGTCATCAAGGCGGTTGTCGCCGACGCCCTTGGCATGCACCTGGATCTCTTCCAGCGCATCAACGTCGACCCGTGCTCGGTGACCGTCATCCGCTACGCCGAGCTGCGCTCGTTTGCCCTGCGGGTCAACGACAACGGCGGCAGCATCGAGGACCTGCTCCCGCCGAAGAAGAAAACCCGTAGCCGTCGCAAGCAATCTTCGGACGCGGTGGTCGGCGGGGGCGCCGGCGCCTGAGCGTGAGCGTCATGAGTTCGTTATGCGATCCACGTACTTTCAGAGCGCCATGACGCACGCGGCCAACCCTCCCCAAGAGCCCTCGGTGCCCGGCCCGGCCGATCGCGAGGGTGCCTTGGCGCTGCTGCGCGAGGGAACGATCGACGTCGAGGGCCGGATGGTCGATGCCAGCAACGCGACCCTTTTCTGCACGATCAACACCGATGACGCGATCGCACAGTGCGTCTACAAGCCGATCCGCGGCGAGCGTCCGCTGTGGGACTTCCCCGATGGCACGCTGGCGGGCCGGGAGCTCGCCGCGTACGAGGTGTCGCAGGCGAGCGGCTGGGACATCGTGCCGCCGACCGTCATGCGCGACGGGCCGTTCGGCACCGGAATGGTGCAGCTGTGGATCGACCTGGACGAGACGGTCGATCTGGAGCGGCTGGTACGCAGCGAGCGGCCGCAGCTTCGGCGCATGGCGCTGTTCGACGCGGTGATCAACAATGCCGACCGCAAGGGTGGCCACCTGCTGCCGATCGGCGGCGGAGCGCACATCTTCGGCATCGACCACGGGATCGCATTCCACTGCGAGGACAAGCTGCGCACGCTGCTGTGGGGTTGGCGGGGGCGCAAGCTCTCGCAGTCCGAGCGGGAGGTGCTGGAAACGCTGCGCTTCGACGCCGATCTGGACGAGCGGCTCTTGGGATTGCTGACGACGCGTGAAGTGACCGCGACCCACCGGCGGATCGATCGCCTGCTGCGCACCGGGGTCTTTCCGTCACCGAGCGGTGACTGGCCCGCGATTCCCTGGCCGCCGTTCTGAGCCCCTCCGGTCGTTATCCCCGCTAATGTCGCAGGGGTGCGAGCCTGGTCAGCGACCCCACCTCCCCGCCTTCCCGGCCGAGGTGAGCCGCTGCGTATGTATGACACCGCAAGCGAAACCATCCATCCCGTAGCCGCCGGCCCACTGGCGCGCATGTACGTCTGCGGCATCACCCCGTACGACGCGACCCACATGGGCCATGCGCTCACCTACGTCAGCTTCGATCTGGCGCAGCGCGTGATGCTGGACTCCGGCGTCGAGGTCAGCTATGTCCAGAACGTCACGGATATCGACGAGCCGCTCCTCGAGCGCGCCGCGCGTGACGGGGTCGATTGGGTCGAGCTGGCGCAGACCGAGACCGAACGTTTCCGCCAAGACATGCAAGCGCTGCGTGTCCTCGCACCCCAGGCATACATCGGTGCCGTCGAGGCAATTCCGCTGATCATCCCGGTGATCGAGAAGCTGCTCGCCGACGGCAACGCGTATGTCCTCGACACCGACATCTACTTCGCCGTCGAGACCTCACCGCACTTCGGCGCCGTCGCCGGGCTCACCCGCCAGCAGATGATCGAGCTGTTCGCCGAACGCGGGGGAGACCCTGACCGGGCGGGCAAGCGCGATCCGCTCGATCCGGCGCTCTGGAAGGGCGAGCGTCCTGACGAGCCCGCCTGGGACGCCCCGTTCGGACGCGGCCGCCCGGGTTGGCACGTCGAATGCGCCGCGATCGCGCTCGAGCATCTCGGTGCCGAGATCGACATCCAGGGCGGCGGGAGCGACCTGGCCTTCCCGCACCACGAGTGCAGCGCCGCTCACGTCGCGGCCGTCTCCGGACGCTGGCCGTTCGCCGGCAGCTATGTGCACTCCGGGATGCTCGCGTACAAGGGCACGAAGATGTCGAAGTCGCTGGGCAACCTGGTGTTCGTCTCGGTGCTGCGCGGCGATGGCGTCGACCCGATGGCGATCCGGCTCGCCCTGCTGTCTCACCACTACCGGTCGGACTGGGAGTGGAAGGCCGAGACGCTCGACGAGGCGATCGCGCGCCTCGCCCGCTGGCGCGCCGCTGCGGCCTGTCCGGGCGGACCGGACGGCATCAACCTGCTCGCCCGCATGCGGGCCTGCCTCGCTGAAGACCTGGACGCGCCGATGGCACTGGCCGCCGTGGACGCCTGGGCTGACGGCGCCCTCGCCGGTGACACCGCAGACGCCGAGGCGCCGGCGCTCATGCGCACCGCGGTCGACGCGCTGCTCGGGATCGAGCTCTAGCAGGTCACCGAAAGCGGGTCAGTCGCTGCGGCGGCGCCGCAGGTAACGCTCGAACTCCAGCGCGATGGCGTCGCCGCTAGCTTCCGGAAGCTCGGTCTCGGGCTCGCGCAGCTCGAGCGAGCGCACGTACTCAGCGACGTCGGAATCGCCGGCGGCCAATTCGTCGACCTGGCGCTCCCAGGCTCGGGAGCGTTCGACCAGGTCGAGCAGCGGTACCGCGGTGTCGAGCAGGTCCTCGACCCGGCGCAGCAGGGCGAGGGTCGCTTTCGGGCAGGGCGGCTGGGCGACGTAGTGGGGGACGGCGGCCCAGAACGACACCGCGGGCAGCCCGGCACTCTGGCAGGCCTCGCCGAAGACGCCGACGATGCCGGTCGGGCCCTCGTAGCGCGAGCTCTCGACGTTCATCTCGGCGGCGATGGCGGCGTCACTTGCCGTGCCGCTGACCGGGACGGGGCGGGTGTGGGGTGTGTCGGCGAGCAGCGCGCCGAGAGTCGCCACGAGATCGATGTCCAGGGCGTGGGCGCCTTCGATGAGCTCCTCGCAGAAGCCGCGCCAGCGCATGTTGGGCTCCAGCCCCCGCAGCACGACGAGATCGCGTCCGGCATCGGGGAGCCGGGCGACGGAAAGGCGCGTGGTCGGCCATTCGATACGCCGGGTGCGGCCGTCGACCAGGGAGACGCTCGGCCGGTTGACCTGGAAGTCGTAGTAGTCGTCGGGGTCGATCACGCCCACCGTGTGGGCGTGGAAGACCTCTTCCAGGTGCTCGACAGCCGCCGTCGCCGCATCGGCCGCGTCGTTCCAGCCCTCGAAGGCAGCGATGAGCACGGGACGGCGCAGCTCGCCGACGTCCGAGAATTCGATCATGGCCGCCTTCCCCCTGCCGCCTCGGCAGCCGGGGTCGTACCCGGGCCGCTCAACCGGGGCAGGCTGCTCAAACGTTACGTCGTGAGAGCAAACGGCTGGGGGACGTCAGCGGCTGACGGTGTACGCGATCAGGACGTCGCACGTCGCGCGGTGGCTGATGTTGGCCGGCACGGAGCCGAGCAAGCGACCGGCCAGGCTGTTCAGGCCCCGGTTACCGACCACGATCAGGTTGGCCTCCACCTCTGCGGCGACCTTCAGCAGGACGTCGACCGGATCACCGTCGACCGGCATGATCTCGACTTCCGCCGCGCCGGCCGCCCGGGCGCGCTCATGCGCCTCGTTCAGGACGCTGTCGGCCGGGTTGGACCCGTGCACCTTGTACGCGTCGTGGCCGAGCTGCTCGGCCGCCCGCTCCTCCTCACGCTTGTTCATGGGATGGAAGGCGCAGACGACGACGAGTCGGGCGCCCGAGCCGGACGCCACCTGCGCTGCCCTCTCCACCGCGACGAAGGAGCTGGGGGAACCGTCGGTGCCGACGAGGATGGTGGTGTAGCCGCCTGCCATGTGCGAGTGCCCCTCGTTCGTGATCAGTTTGTTGCCCGCCGGACGTCTAACTCCTGACCACCCGTGCAGGTAACGCGCCGCCTGCGGTGACCCCGAAACCGCGCGGATTAATCGCCTCTGCACGTCGGAGCGTGCTGAGGCGATTAATCGCGGCCCGGTCGCCGGGCGGGTGTGATTTAAATCCGCAGGTCAGCTGGACGCCCCCGATACTCTGGAACACATGGAGCTCCTCACCGCCCTGTCGCAGCGCGTTCTTGTCGCCGATGGGGCGATGGGCACGATGCTCCAGGCGGCTGACCTCTCCCTCGACGACTTCCAGGGCCACGAGGGTTGCAACGAGGTGCTGAACGCGACACGTCCTGACGTCGTGGCCGGCGTGCATGACGCGTACTTCGCGGTTGGTTGTGACCTCGTCGAGACCAACACCTTCGGCGCCAATCTGGCCAACCTCGGCGAATACGGCATCGAAGACCGGATCTACGAGCTCTCCGAGGCCGGCGCCCGGATCGCCCGCGAGGTCGCCAATGGGTGGGCGACCCCCGACCGGCCGCGCTGGGTGATCGGCAGCGTCGGTCCGGGCACCAAGCTCCCGACCCTCGGCCACGCTCCCTTCGCCTCACTTCGCGACGCCTACCAGGCCGAAGTGGCCGGCCTGATCGACGGCGGCGCGGACTGCGTGCTCATCGAGACGGCCCAGGATCTGCTCCAGGCCAAGGCCGCGCTGATCGGTGCCAAGCGCGCGTTCAAGGTGGCCGGACGCAAGCTGCCGCTCTTCGCGCAGGTCACCATCGAGACCACTGGCACGATGCTGCTGGGCACCGAGATCGGCGCCGCGCTGACCGCTCTGGAACCGCTCGGGATCGACGCCATCGGGCTCAACTGCGCCACCGGGCCGGCCGAGATGAGCGAGCATCTTCGCCACCTCTCACGGCATGCCCGGGTCGGGCTCACGTGCATGCCCAACGCCGGCCTTCCCATGCTCGGGCCGAACGGCGCCAGCTACCCGCTCAGCCCGCAAGAGCTGGCGGATGCCCACGACACGTTCACCCGCGACTACCGGATCAGCCTGGTCGGCGGCTGCTGCGGCACGACGCCTGAGCACCTTCGTCAGGTCGTCGAGCGGGTCGGCGGGCGCGAGCTGACCCCGCGCAAGAGCCACACCGAGCCGTCGTGCTCCTCGCTGTACGCAGCGGTGCCCTTCCGCCAGGACTCGTCGGTCCTGATGGTGGGGGAGCGCACCAACACCAACGGCAGCAAGGCTTTTCGTGAAGCGATGCTCGAGGCGCGCTGGCACGACGTCGTCGAGATGGCCCGTGACGCGACCCGCGACGGCGCTCACGTCCTGGACCTTTGCGTGGACTACGTCGGCCGTGACGGTGCGATCGACATGCACGAGGTCTCCGCGCGCTACGCCACCGCGAGCACCCTGCCGGTGATGCTCGACTCCACCGAGCCCGCCGTCATCGAGGCGGGCCTGGAGAATCTGGGCGGCCGCTGCATCGTCAACAGCGTCAACTTCGAGGACGGCGACGGTCCGGAGTCTCGCTGGGCGAAGGTGCTTCCGATCATCACCGAGCACGGGGCGGCCGTCGTCGCGCTGTGCATCGACGAGACGGGCCAGGCGCGTACGGCCGAACACAAGGTCGCCGTCGCCGAGCGGCTCATCGACACGCTCGGCAGCGAGTGGGGCATCCCCGAGGGCGACATCCTCGTCGACTGCCTGACCTTCACGCTGGGCACCGGCCAGGAAGAGTCGCGTGGCGACGGCGCGGCGACCATCGAGGCGATCCGGGAGCTCAAGCGGCGCCGCCCGGGCGTGCAGACCATCCTCGGGCTGTCGAACATTTCCTTCGGTCTCTCGCCGGTTTCGCGCGTCGTGCTCAACAGCGTCTTCCTCGCCGAGTGCGCCCGCGCCGGCCTCGACTCGGCGATCGTGCACGCGTCGAAGATCCTGCCGACGTCGCGTATCCCGGACGATCAGCGTGAGTGCGCGCTCGACCTGATCTACGACCGGCGGCGCGCCGACTACGACCCGCTGACGCACTTCCTCGACCTGTTCTCCGGGATCACGAGCACCGGCGACGCCAAGGCAACCCGGGCGCAAGAGCTTGCCGCGCTACCGCTTTCCGAGCGTCTGGAACGGCGAATCGTGGACGGTGAGCGCACGGGACTGGAGGCCGACCTCGACGAGGCGCTCGCCACCCGGCCGGCGCTGGAAATCGTCAACGACACGTTGCTTTCCGGCATGAAGACCGTCGGCGAGCTCTTCGGCTCGGGTCAGATGCAGCTGCCCTTTGTGCTGCAGTCGGCGGAGGTCATGAAGACCGCGGTCGCCTATCTCGAGCCGCACATGGAGAAGTCCGACGACGGCGAAGGCAAGGGCACGATCGTGCTCGCGACCGTCAAGGGTGATGTGCACGACATCGGCAAAAACCTGGTCGACATCATCCTGTCGAACAACGGCTATGCGGTCGTCAACCTCGGGATCAAGCAGCCCGTCGCCACCATCATCGACGCGGCGATCGAGCACAAGGCGCACGCCGTCGGCATGAGCGGGCTGCTCGTGAAAAGCACCGTCATCATGAAGGAAAACCTCCAGGAGATGAACGCCCGCGG
The DNA here is from genome assembly GCA_036267695.1 of Frankiaceae bacterium. Lineage (GTDB taxonomy): Bacteria > Actinomycetota > Actinomycetes > Frankiales > Frankiaceae > DATAZK01. The sequence goes on along the minus strand of DATAVO010000256.1, from coordinate 4,405 downwards.
AGTGGCCGGGCGCTTCCCCGTCCTGCTCGGCGGCGCCGCGCTCACCCGGGCCTACGTCGAGGAGGATCTCAGCGAGGTCTACGACGGCACGGTGCGCTACGCCCGCGACGCCTTCGAGGGCCTTCGGCTGATGGACACGGTCATGGCTGTGAAGACCGGACGCGAGCCGGCGGAGGCGTTGCTGCCCAAGGCGCGCACGCGGCCGCGTACCAAACGGGTCGAGCCGGAGCCGGTGGTGGGCGGGCGCTCCGATGTCGCCACCGACGTGCCCATACCGACACCGCCTTTCTGGGGCGATCGGGTCGTGCGCGGGATTCAGCTCGCCGATTACGCGTCTTATCTCGACGAGCGGGCGACCTTCCTCGGCCAGTGGGGGCTGCGGGCTGCCCGCGGCAGCGACGGACCGTCGTATGAAGAGCTCGTCGAGACCGAAGGACGGCCTCGGCTGCGGGCCTGGCTCGAGCGCCTTCAGGCAGAGCAACTGCTCGAGGCCGGTGTCGTCTACGGGTACTTCCGCGCCGTCAGCAAGGACGACGATTTGATCGTCCTCGGCGAGAACGGTGACGAGCTCACCCGCTTCACCTTCCCGCGGCAGCGTCGCGATCGCCGGCTGTGCCTGGCGGACTTCTTCCGCCCGGAGGAGTCGGGGGAGATCGACGTCGTCGGCTTCCAGATCGTGACGATGGGTCCCAAGGTCAGCGATGCGACGGCAGAGCTGTTCGAGAGCAACTCCTACCGCGATTACCTCGAGCTGCACGGCCTTTCGGTGCAGCTGGCCGAGGCGCTCGCGGAGTACTGGCACTACCGGGTACGCCAGGAGCTCGGCATCATCGCCGACGACCCCGCGGACCTCGCCGGTCTGCTGAAGGTCGAGTACCGCGGAGCGCGTTTCTCGCTCGGCTACGGCGCCTGCCCCAATCTCGAAGACCGGGCGAAGATCGTGCGGCTGCTTCAACCCGACCGGATCGGCGTGGAGCTGTCGGAGGAATCGCAGCTGCATCCGGAGCAGTCGACCGACGCGATCATCCTGCATCACCCGGCGGCGACCTACTTCAACGCTCGCTGAGCCGTGAGCACGAAGCCATGGACGGGCGGGGAGGGGCCGACGCAGCCCGGACCCGCTGGCCTGCTTGAGCTTTTCCGCAGACGCGGTCAACGGCGCCACGAGCTGGCGCCGCCCGCGGCGGTCCTCTTCGACCTGGACGGTCTGCTGGTCGACTCCGAACCGCTATGGACGATCGCCGAACACAAGGTTGCCGGATCGCTGGGTGGAACGTTCACGCCCGAACTCAAGGAACGCATGATCGGCAAGCGGCTCGATCTGGCGGTCGGCGTCCTGCTGGACGGGCTGGACACGCGACAGGCACGGACTGCCGACCCGCACACCGTGGGCCAGGAACTCATGGCGCATACGGCGGCGCTCTTCGCGGAAGGCGTGCCGCTGCAGCCCGGAGCGGAGCAGCTGCTCGACGCCCTCGCGGCCGCCCACGTCCCGCTCGGCCTGGTCTCCTCCTCCTACCGCCAGCTCGTCGATGCGGCACTGGTCGGGGTGGGGGCTCATCGTTTTGCGGTGAGCGTCGCCGGCGATGAGGTGGCGCACGGCAAGCCGAACCCGGAGCCCTACCTCACGGCGGCGAAGGGACTCGGCGTGGTGCCCGCCCGATGTGTCGTTCTCGAGGACGCGCGGGCCGGCCTGGACAGCGCGATCGCCGCCGGATGTGCCTGCGTCTACGTGCCGACCTTCCCGGCCGACAAGCAAGATCCGGACTCCACGGCGGGTGAGCCACTTCCGCCGCGTGCGGTACAGCGCCCCAGCCTGCTCGAGGTCGACCTGCGGCTGCTCAGCGAGCTCAGCGTTCATCCCGGTTCCGAGAAACATCCGGGGTCTCCGGCCGCCTGAGCGCCGCCGAGAGCTCCGACATCGTCGAAAGATCGCTGCTGATCGCTCGCAGCTGCTCAGGCGTCACCCCACCTTCCAAGGCGGCCCCGAGCAGATTGGCCAGCCCGTGCTCCGGGTCGAGGTCATGGGCTCGCTCCAGGGCGACCGCGGCCAGCGCTCCTTCGCCAACGCTCAGCGCGGTCCAGGCCAGGCTCGCCAGCACCTGGACGTCATAGGGCGGCGGCGCACATGGCGCGAGCTCGCGCAGCACCGCGAGCACCCCGGTGATCTCGGCGCCGGCCGTCCAGCTGAGCACCTCGTCACGGACTCCAACCCGATCCAGGCTGACGATCAGACGAGCGACCTCCGTGTCGACCAGGGTGCGCCCGGGGCGGGGCGGCGCAACCGTGTAGCGCTCGACCGCCGCCCACCACCGGTCCAGCGGATGGGCCGCCGGCTGCGTTACTGCGCGCTCGAAGGCAGGAGCGAGCTCGGCCAGGCGCTCCGGCGATGCCTCGACGCACGCGCTCAGCTCCTCGCGACTGCGTAGCGGAGCCGTTCCCATCGCCACGAAGGTCGACGCGACCCATGTGTGATCACGTTCGCCGGCGACGGGCAGCAGCCGGCCGCCTGGTGGGCAACAGCTCGGCTCCTCGCACAGGAACGACCAGAACCGTCCGTCGCGTACGCCCATGGCGTCTTTGACCGTGAACTTCTCGCGCCGCAGCGCGCCGATGAGCGGCCAGGCGATACGGGAGCCGGGCTTCGCCTCCGAAGCATCGGCCTCCTCCGGATCGAAGACGATGAGAATCGCCTTGGTGGCGTGGTCGGCCTTCAGCCGGTTCACCACGACCTTGCGCAGCTCCCCGGGCGGCGTATCCAGATCGATACGCATCGTCAGGCCGACCTGCTTGCCGCGCAGGCTGAGCACAACCAGCGAGCGTGAGGGCGCGAAGCCGAGCAGGTAGGGGACCGCGGCGAGCACTTGCTCAGGTGAGCTCAGACGCAGCCGGGAGGTAGGCGGGGGGAGCGGCAGTGGAAGAGGAGCGAGGGCCATGCGCCACAGTCACCGGAAATCACCGCCCCGGACGGCGAGCCCGGCCTACCTGTAGATCGCGCAGCGCAATCCACAGCTTTCGCAAAAGGCGCTCAGGTCGTGGAGATGGCGCGTAGAACATCGAGCTTGGCAGCACGGCGCGCCGGGAAGTAGGCGGCCACAACTCCGAGGAAGGCGGCCACGACGAAGAAGACGATGATCGAAGTCCCGGGATAGCTGAAGTCGTTCAGCCCTTGATCGGCTAGCGGCGGCAGGATCGCCCAGCCGAACAGCGAGCCCACTCCCACTCCCAGAACCGCTCCGAAGAGCGCAATCATCAATGATTCGAGGCGAATCATGCGACGAAGCTGAACCCGGCTCATGCCGACGGCCCGCAGCAGGCCGATCTCCCGCGTCCGTTCCGTCACCGACAGCGCGAGCGTGTTGACGATCCCGAAGAAGGCGATCAGGACCGACAACGCGAGCAGCACGTAGATCAGGTTGACCAGCTGCCCGATCCGGTTCTGCGCGCTCTGGATGTACTCGCCGCGGCTCTGCACCTTGATGCCGGGGTACTTGGTGAGCACGGTTTCTATCGTCTTGCGGAGCTTCTCCGGGTTGGCTCCCGGAGTGGCCCTCACCAGGCTCACGATGTCGGTCAGGTTGGTCACGTAACGCACCGCCGTGGCGCGGTCGATGAGGTAGCCGCCGGCGAGCTGGTTCTCCTTGTAGATCCCGGCCACCCGCAGCTTGGTCTGGCCGCCTTCGGAGAAGCCGACGGGCAGCACGGTGCCGACCTTCCAATGCTTGTCGTCCGACACCTTCTTGCTGATGAGGATCGTCGACGGCGTAAGACCGTTCAAGTCTCCGGACTCAGGCGTCAGCAGGATGTTGTCCTTGAGAGCGGCCGGATTCGTCGCGGTGGCCGCGGCTTTGCTCCCCGCGATGCGCAGCGGCACGATCGCGATTCCCGCTGCGGAGGCGACGCCGGGCTGGCCCGACAAGTCGGTCGTGAGGCTGTCGGGCAAGGCCTGACTGCCGGAGCCGAGCAGGATGAAGGTGGCTCCGGTGCCCTTGCTGACAAGAGTGCCCACAGACGTCTTGACCGACGAGGCCAGGACGCTGACGGCCGTGATCAACGCCAGCCCGATCATGAGCGCTGACGCCGTCGCCGCAGTGCGCCGAGGGTTGCGGCGAGCGTTCTCACTCGACAGCACGCCTATTGCACCGAAGAGCCGGCGGATCGGAGCGCCAAGCGCGGCCACCACGGGCCCGGCCGCCAGGGGAGCGAGAACCACGACGGCGATCAGCACGAGAACAGCCCCGATGCCGACCTTTTCCGCCGCCTGGGAGCCGGTGCCGGAGACACCGGTCAGCAACGTGGCGATCCCGGCGATGGCGAACGCGAGCCCGATGGCTCCGCGCTGACGCAACCCCTTCGACGGGATCGTGTAGGTCTCCGACATCGCCGCCACCGGAGGCACCCGGCT
>DATAVO010000255.1:0-24645 GCA_036267695.1 Frankiaceae bacterium | reverse complement strand
AAGGCCTACCGCAAGTTGGCTCGCGAGCTGCATCCGGACAAGAACCCGGATGACACGAAGGCGGAGGCTCGCTACAAGGACGTCTCCGAGGCGTACGACGTGCTCTCCGATGAGGACAAGCGCAAGGAGTACGACGAGATGCGCGCGCTGTTCGCCAATGGCGGCGGGCGCACCCCGGGAGGCTTCGGCGGCCGGACCACCAGCGGGGCCGGAGGCGTGCCCTTCAACCTCGACGATCTGCTGAATCAGAGCGGCGGCGCGGGCGGGAGCGGAAGCTTCGGCGGCCTGTTCGGCGATCTGTTCAGCCGGGCGCCGGGTCGCGGTCCACGCCGCGGCGATGACCTGGTGGCCGAGCTGACGATCAGCTTCGACGACGCGCTGCGCGGGGTCGAGGCGACGGTCCGCCTTCCTGGCGCTGCGGCCTGCGCGAACTGCGCGGGCCTCGGTACCAAGCCGGGCACCGTTCCGCGCACCTGTCCCACGTGTCAGGGGCTCGGCGTCGTCAGCCGCAGCCAGGGTGGGTTCGCCTTGTCCGAGCCTTGCCGCGATTGCCGCGGCAAGGGCTCGATCATCGACGAGCCGTGCCCGGTCTGCCATGGCACCGGCCGCCAGGAGCGCGTGCAGCGCATCCGGGTGCCTGCCGGCGTCAATGACGGGCAGAAGCTGCGCGTCCGTGGCCGCGGTGGTCCCGGTGACCGCGGCGGTCCCGCCGGCGATCTTGAGGTCGTCGTTCACGTGAACCCGCATGCGGTGTTCGGGCGCGAGGACGGGGGCGCCGTGACCATCACGGTGCCGGTCACCTATCCGGAAGCGACGCTGGGCGCTGATGTGCGCGTGCCGACCCCGGACGGGGCGGCCGTCACCGTTCGCGTGCCACCGGGAACGTCGAGCGGCCGGAGGCTGCGCGTGCGGGGCCGGGGCGCACCGACCACGGGCGGGGCCAAGGGCGATCTGCTTGTCACCATTGAGGTTTCGGTGCCTTCGAAGCTCACTCCGGCTGCCCGCAAGGCGCTGGAGGATTTCGCGGCCGAGCACGCGGATGACCCCCGCGCCCATCTCAACCCGCTGTTGGGAGGCTGAGCATGAACGACCGCCGCGCTCCGGGCTACGCCGGTCCCGCCGGCCATGCCGGCCATTCCGACGAGGCGCCCGTGTACGTGATCTCGGTGGCTGCCGAGCTCGCCGGGATGCACCCGCAGACCCTTCGCACGTACGACCGGCTGGGCATCGTCCAGCCCGGTCGGGCGGCGGGCCGCGGGCGCCGCTACTCGCCCCGTGACGTGTCGCTCCTGCGTGAGGTGCAACGCCTCTCGCAGGAGGAGGGCGTCAACCTCGAAGGCATTCGCCGCATCCTGTTCCTGGGCAATCAGGTCACCGCGCTGCAGCTGCGCGTCCGCGAGCTGGAGGCCGAGCTCGAGCTGGCTCGCGCCGAGGCCGACCAGCGCGTCGAGCAGGCCCATCGCGCCCACCGTCGCGACCTTGTCCCCGTTGACAGGGGCTCGGTCGTGATGTGGCGCCGCCCCCGTTAGAGCCACCCTTCACCACCTTGGGAAATGACGTATGAACCTCGAGCGCCTCACCACCAAGAGCTCGGAGGCCGTGAACTCCGCGCTGTCGATCGCCACTTCCAGCGGCGCGCCCTTCGTCGAGCCGCTGCACCTGCTGGCCGCCCTGCTGGATCAGTCCGAGGGACTGGCCGGCCCGCTGCTGTCCGCCGTTGGCAGCTCCGTCGGTGCGCTGCGGCCCCAGGTCGTCCAGTCAATGGCGCAGCAGCCCCGCGCGTCGGGCACCTCGGTCGCCGCGCCGCAGCTGTCGCGCGCCCTCGTCGAGGTGATCGAGGATGGCGAGGCTCAGGCCACCAAGCTCGGTGACGACTACGTCTCCACCGAGCACCTCATGGTCGGGCTGGCCGCGCAGGGCGGTGACGCGTCGATCCTGCTGAAGGGTGTCGGCGCGACCCCGAAGGCATTGCTCGACGCCTTCGATCAGGTGCGCGGGGGCTCGCGACGGGTGACCTCCAAGGATCCCGAGGGCTCGTATCAGGCCCTGGAGAAGTACGCGACCGACCTCACCCAGCTCGCCCGCGAGGGGAAGCTCGACCCGGTCATCGGCCGTGACAATGAGATCCGCCGCGTGGTCCAGGTGCTCTCGCGTCGCACCAAGAACAACCCGGTGCTCATCGGTGAGCCGGGCGTCGGAAAGACCGCCATCGTTGAGGGTTTGGCCCTGCGGATCCTCGCCGGCGACGTTCCCGAGTCGCTGCGCAATCGCCGTCTCGTCTCACTCGACCTGGGCTCCATGATCGCCGGAAGCAAGTTCCGCGGCGAGTTCGAGGAGCGCCTGAAGGCCGTCCTTTCTGAGATCAAGGAGGCCGAGGGACAGGTCATCACGTTCATCGACGAGCTGCACACGGTCGTCAAGGCCGGCGGCGGCGAAGGCGCGATGGACGCCGGCAACATGCTCAAGCCGATGCTCGCCCGCGGTGAGCTCCGCATGATCGGCGCGACCACGCTGGACGAGTTCCGCGAGCACATCGAGAAGGACCCCGCGCTCGAGCGCCGGTTCCAGCAGGTCTACGTCGGCGAGCCGTCCGTGCCCGACACGATCGCCATCCTGCGCGGGCTGAAGGGCCCGTACGAGGCCCATCACCGGGTCGAGATCAGCGACGCCGCGCTCGTTGCCGCGGCGACCCTTTCTGACCGTTACGTCACCTCGCGATTCCTGCCGGACAAGGCGATCGACCTCATTGACGAGGCCGCATCCCGGCTGCGGATGGAGATCGACTCCTCGCCCGTCGAGATCGACGAGCTGCGGCGTGACGTCGACCGCCTCCTCATGGAGGAGCTGGCGCTCGAGGGCGAGAGCGATCCGGCGTCGCAGGAGCGGCTCAAGCGGCTGCGTGCCGAGAAGGCCGACAAGGAAGAGCAGCTGTCATCGCTGAATGCGCGGTGGGAGCAGGAGAAGTCCGGCCTGAACCGGGTGGGTGAGCTCAAGCAGCGCCTGGACGATCTGCGTCGCCAGGTCGATGTGGCTCAGCGCGACGGCGATCTGACCCAGGCGTCGAAGCTGATGTACGCCGAGATCCCGGCCGCCGAGCGGGAGTTAGCGCTCGCCAGCGCCAACGAAGACGCCGATCTCGCTTCCGACATGTCTCCCATGGTCAAGGAGGAGGTCGGCCCCGACGACATCGCCGAGGTCATTGCCTCCTGGACCGGCATCCCGGCGGGGCGGCTGCTCGAGGGCGAGACGGCCAAGCTGCTGCGGATGGAGTCGGTGCTCGGCGAGCACGTCGTCGGTCAGGACACCGCCGTTCGCGCCGTGTCCGATGCCGTCCGCCGGGCCCGCGCCGGCGTCGCTGATCCCGATCGGCCCACGGGCTCGTTCCTGTTCCTCGGCCCGACGGGTGTCGGCAAGACCGAGCTCGCCAAGGCGCTCGCGGACTTCCTGTTCGACGACCCGCGCGCCATGGTGCGCATCGACATGAGCGAGTACGCCGAGAAGCACACCGTCTCGCGGCTCATCGGCGCACCTCCGGGCTACGTCGGCTACGAGTCGGGTGGTCAGCTGACCGAGGCGGTGCGGCGCCGGCCGTACACGGTGGTGCTGCTCGATGAGGTCGAGAAGGCCCACCCGGACGTGTTCGACGTGTTGTTGCAGGTGCTCGATGACGGGCGCCTCACCGACGGTCAGGGCCGCACGGTCGACTTCCGCAACGTCATCCTGATCCTCACCAGCAACCTCGGCTCGGCGTTCATCACCGACCCGACGCTCTCCCCCGAGCAGCGTCGCGACGCCGTGATGGCGGCGGTCCGCGGGTCGTTCAAGCCCGAGTTCGTCAACCGGCTCGACGACGTGCTGGTCTTCGATCAGCTGGGCCTGGAGGAGCTCACCCGGATCGTCGAGGTGCAGCTCGAGCAGCTGGCCAAGCGCCTCGCCGACCGGCGGCTCACGCTCAGGGTCAGCGACGACGCCAAGCGCTGGCTCGCTGAGCGCGGCTTCGATCCGGTCTACGGCGCCCGTCCGCTGCGGCGGCTGGTGCAGACGGCGGTGGGTGACTCGCTCGCCAAGGCGCTGCTCGCCGGGGAGATCCGTGAGGGCGACGACGTACTGGTCGATGCCTCTGCTGATGGGGAATCGCTCACCGTCGGAGCGGGAGTGCGCTCCGCCTGACCCGACCAAGGCCGTACCTCTAGGGTCCGGACTATGCCCACTGTTCTGGTCACCGGCGCCTCGTCCGGTATTGGTGCCGCTTTCGCTCGCCGGCTCTCGGCGGACGGGTACGACGTGATTGCCGTCGCCCGCCGCCAGGGCCGGCTCGAAGAGCTGAAGGCGCGGGGCTGCGCGAGCGAGATCATGGTCGCGGATCTGGCTGACACAGCTGACTGCCTGAAGGTCGAGGAGCGCCTCGCCGCGGGGGGTATCGACCTGTTGGTGAACAACGCCGGGGTCGGCGTCGGCAAAGGCTTCGAGCTCACGACCGTGGAAGAGGAAGACCGGATGCTGGCGCTCAACGTGCGTGCGCTGATGCGCCTGACGCACGCGGCCTTGCCGCAGATGCTCGCGGCCGGCAAGGGGCAGATCCTCAACGTCGGCTCGGTCGCCGCCTTCACCGGTGCCGTCGGCTTCGCGAGCTACTCGGCGAGCAAGGCCTACGTCGTCTCCTTCTCCGAGAGCCTCGCTCTGCGCTATGCGAACCGCGGGGTCAGGGTGATGGTGCTCTGCCCGGGCTACGTCCGCACCGAGATGCACGACGCTGCCGAGACACCCACCTCCGGTCTGACCGCGCGGCTGATGTGGCTCGACGCCGATCAACTGGTCGACCACGCGCTTCGGGATCTGCATCGCGGCAAGGTGATCAGTACGCCCGGCGCGGTCTACAAGGCGACCGTGGCGACCACGAAGCTCATACCCCGCCGGGTACTCGCGGTGGCTGGTCGCTTCGCCAACCGCGATGCCCAGTAGGCCAAAACCTCAACGCCCGCCGCTGATATCGAGGGTCGCGCCGGTGACGTAGGACGCCTCGTCGGAGATCAGCCAGGCGATCGCGTTGGCCACCTCCTGCGGATCGCCGGGCCGCCCCAGCGGCGGTGACGCGCCGAGACGATCGAGCCGTCCGGGTGCGTGGATGTCGGTCGAGATCAGGCCAGGACTGACCCCGACCACCCGGATGCCCTCCGCCGCGACCTCGCGGGCGAGACCGATGGTCATCGCGTCGATGGCCGCCTTGCTGGCCGCGTAGTCGACGTACTCGCCGGCGCCGCCGAGGGCCGCGGCGCGCGAGGAGACGTTCACGATCACCCCGCCGCTGCCACCGCCGACGGACGACATTCGCCGCACTGCCTCCCCCGCTGCCAGGAACGCGCCCGTGACGTTGACGGCGAAGAGGTCCTGCAGCCGCGCAGCGGTGTACTCCTCCACCGCGGCGCCGGGAGGGACGACACCGGCGTTGTTGACCAGTCCCCACAGCGGACCGAGCTCACGATCGACGGCGGCGAAGAGGCGCACGATGTCGGACTCGGACGCCACGTCGGCCTGCACAGCGAGGGCGCGCCGGCCGAGCTGTCGGCAGGAATCCACCACGTCTTGCGCCACATCGGCGCGAACGCGGTACGAGATCGCGACGTCCCATCCCTGACTCGCGAGCGTCACCGCCGTGCGGGCGCCGATCCCGCGGCTGCCACCTGTCACCAGTGCGATCCGGGCCGCTTCGGTCATGGCTTCAGCCTGCCAGCAAGTGGAGGTCCGTCGAAATTCACACAAGAATGACGGAGACGATCTTCAACCTCGGCGCGTCACCAATGACGCGCCGTGCGTCCATCAAAGTTGTGGCCTTTTCGACGGAGGCCTCCGCATCGGCCAGCCCGTAACGTGACGAGCGTGGACGACCGTACGCAGCTGCTCGAATTGATCAAGGCGCAGGCCATCGTCTGGGGGAGGGTCACCCTCGCGTCCGGCCGCGAGGCCGACTATTACGTCGACCTGCGGCGCATTACGCTCAACGCCAAGGCCGCGCCCCTCGTGGGGCGAGTCATGCTCGAGCTCACCAAGGATCTGGAGTTCGACGCGGTCGGTGGGCTGACGATGGGCGCCGACCCCGTGGCTGCCGCGATGCTGCACGCCGCGGCGGCGCAGGGCCGGCTGCTCGACGCGTTCGTGGTGCGCAAGGAAGGCAAGTCCCACGGCCTGCAGCGGCGCATCGAGGGACCCGACGTCGTGGGCCGTCGCGTGCTGGCGGTGGAGGACACCTCGACCACCGGCGGCTCCGTCATGACGGCCGTCGATGCGCTCCGAGAGGCAGGCGCCGAGGTCGTCGCCGTTGCGGTGATCGCCGACCGGAGCACGGGTGCCGCCGAGCGCATCAATGAAGCCGGCCTGGATTACCGCTTCGCGTACGGGCTCAAGGAGCTCGGACTAGCCGGCGATTAGCTCGGGTGGTTGCCCACCAGCTGAACGTTGCCGGGGGCGCCTGATGTCCCGGAGGCCACCGTTCCCGCCACCCACGCGGGGACGTGGCGGCCGAGCAGGGTCGCGAGGGCGCGGTCGGCGTCGCCCGGCGGGATGATCGCGATCATCCCCACCCCGAGGTTGAAGGTGCGCTCCATCTCCTCGGCGGCGACGTGCCCGCGCTCGGCGATGCACTGGAACACCGGGGGGACTGACCAGCTGGCGCGATCGACGGTGACGCTGGTGCCGGTGGGGAGCACCCGGGCCAGGTTCGACGCGAGCCCGCCGCCCGTGACGTGAGCGAAGGCGTGCACATCGGTCTCGGCGATCAGCGCAAGGCAGTCCTTCGCGTAGATCCGGGTGGGCTCGAGCAGCTCCTCGCCGAGGGTGCGACCGAAATCCTCGACGAGGGCGTCGAGCCGCATCCGGGCCAGCGAGAGCAGCGCGTGACGGGCGAGTGAGTAGCCGTTGGAATGCAGTCCGCTGGAACCCATCGCGATGACGACGTCGCCGGCCTGCACCCGCTCGGCGCCGAGGATCGCGTCAGCTTCGACGACGCCGACGCCAGTACCCGCGAGGTCGTATTCACCGGGCTGAAGCATGCCGGGGTGCTCGGCGATCTCGCCCCCGACGAGGGCGCAGCCGGCTTTCGCGCACCCCTCGGCGACCCCGCCGACGATGTCGGCCATGCGCTCCGGGACGACCTTGCCGCAGGCGACATAGTCGTTCATGAACAGCGGCTCGGCGCCGCAGACCACGAGATCGTCGACCACCATGCCGACCAGGTCCAAGCCCACGGTGTCGTGCTTGTCGAGCGCCTGGGCGATCATCAGCTTGGTGCCGACCCCGTCGGTGGACGACGCGAGCACGGGTGCGGTGTAGCGCTTCAGATCGAGGGCGAACAGGCCCGCGAAGCCCCCGAGATCGCCCATGACTTCAGGCCGGCGCGTTCGCGAGACGCGGCTCTTGAGCAGCGCGACCGCCCGCTCGCCTGCATCGATGTCGACGCCGGCGGCTTTGTAGTCGGTCACGGCACCAATGCGGTGAGCGGATCCGGCGCGGCAGCCTCGGCGATCGGATCACTGGACGGGCTCAGGCTCCCGGTCTCTAGCATCGCCTTGCCGCGGTGTCCCGGGTCAGGAAGGGCAACCGGATAGGTGCCTGTGAAGCAGGCCTTGCACAGCCCGCCGTCGGGCTGGTTCGTCGCCGCAACGAGGCCGTCCAGCGAGACGTACGCGAGCGAGTCGGCGCCGATGAGCTGCCGGATCTCCTCGACGCCGCGGCCGGTGGCGATGAGCTCGTCGCGGGTGGCGAAGTCGATGCCGTAGAAGCAGGGCCAGCGCACCGGCGGCGAGCTGATGCGCACGTGCACCTCGGCGGCGCCGGACTCGCGGAGCATCTTCACCAGCGCGGCCTGCGTATTGCCCCGCACCACGGAGTCGTCGACGACGACGAGCCGCTTGCCGGCGATCACCTCGCGCAGCGGGTTGAGCTTCAGCCGGATCCCCAGCTGGCGGATGGTCTGCGAGGGCTGGATGAACGTGCGTCCCACATAGGCGTTCTTGACCAGACCCGCGCCATACGGGATGCCGCTCTGTTCGGCGTAACCGATCGCCGCCGGGGTGCCGGAGTCGGGCACCGGGATGACGAGGTCACCCTCGGCCGGTGCTTCGCGGGCGAGCGCGCGTCCGACCTCCACCCGGGTGGCGTGAACCGACCGGCCGGCGATCGTGGTGTCGGGGCGAGCGAGGTAGACGTACTCGAAGATGCAGCCGTGCGGCGTGGCCGTGGCGAAGCGATGGGTGCGCACGCCGTCGTCGTCGATGACGAGCATCTCGCCGGCCTCGACCTCGCGGACGAGCACGGCACCGACGATGTCGAGCGCGGCCGTCTCGCTGGCGACCACCCAGCCGGTCGGCGCTTCCGCGGGACCGAGCCGCCCGAGCACCAGCGGATGGATCCCGTGTGGGTCGCGCGCCGCGCACAGCGTCGACTCGTCGCAGAAGACCAGGCAGAACGCGCCCTCGAGGAATGGCAGGACGTCGAGGGCGGCCTTCTCCAGGCCAAGGTCAGAGCTGGCGAGCAGGCCCGTGATGAGCTCAGAATCGGTGGTGGCCGAAAGGACGGCACCGCGCCCGCCCATGCGGGCCAGCCGCGCCGCGACATCAGCCGTATTCGTCAGGTTGCCGTTGTGGCCGAGGGCGATGCCGCCGCGGTCATGGGATCGGTAGGAAGGCTGCGCGTTCTCCCACGTGCACGAGCCGGTGGTCGAGTAGCGCGTGTGGCCGACGGCGATGTGGCCGGCCAGGCTGCTGAGGGTGACCTCGTCGAACACCTGCGAGACGAGGCCGAGCTCCTTGTAGACGACGATGCTGTCGCCATCGCTGACCGCGATGCCGGCCGCTTCCTGGCCGCGGTGCTGCAGCGCGTAAAGCCCGTAGTACGCGAGCTTCGCTACCTCCTCGCCGCGCGCGAAAGCACCGAAGACACCGCAGGCATCGCGGGGGCCGGGATCGTCATTCAGATCGTCGGCAGCGACTGCCGGAACCGGGTTCGGTGAATCGGCAAGTGAGGTGATCGGAGAGCCGGTCACCGGGGTGCGCCGCACATGTCGAAGTCTACGGCCCCTGGCCGCCGGGGAGCTGCACATCAAGCGGCAGGTATGGCCGCAGATCAGCCCTTTCGCCACTGGCGCGCACGTGGCCGCTCGCGACGGCGTCGTCCCAATCGGTGAACCCGCAGGCCAGGCCTACGAAAGTGACCGGGTCAGTCTCGACGACGTTGGGCGGGGTACCGCGGGTGTGACGTGGCCCCGCGATGCATTGCACTGCTGCATATGGCGGAATGCGCACCTCCACCGAGCGTCCGGGATGTCGTGTCGCGAGCCGGTCGGCGAGCAGCCGCACGGTGAAGCGCAGGGCGGCGGAGTCGGCGGCAATCCCCTCGCGCAGCCCGGCGGCCACTGCCGAGATCACGCGTTGCGCGGGGTCGTCGGCAGCAGGGTCGTTGGCAGCGGGCTGCGCCAGACCGGACGCGTCGAGCAGCGCCGCTTGCGCGTCCGCTGCCGCGCTGAGCTGCGCGGGGTCGAAGCGGCGGGCCGGCACGCCGGTGCTCGCCCGCTCAGAAGTCCGTCGGCGCGAGGTCTCCGAGCAGCGCCGGCAGGGTGCCCTCGTGCGCGTCACGCAGCTGGTCGAGCGGCAGGGCGAGAACGTCAGCGACATCCAGCCCTGCCCCGTCGCCGTCGTTCGTCACGACACCGATCCGCCGGCAGGGCAGCTCGCCGGACGCGCACAGCTCGATGAAGCGCTCCTCGTGAAGGGCCGGCACGGCGACCACCGCTCGAGCGGCCGATTCGCTGAACAGGGCGACGAACGGATCGCCGCTCTCCCGCATGTCGACCCGGGCGCCGAACCCGAAACGCAGGCACATCTCGGCGAGCGTGATCGCCAGACCGCCGTCAGAAACGTCGTGCGCGGAGGTCAGCAGACCCTCGCGAGAACCGGCGACCAGCACCGCAGCGAGGACGGATTCGCGCTGCAAGTCGATCGCGGGAGGGGTGCCGCCGAGGTGGCGATGGGCGATCCACGACCAGGCCGAACCGTCGAACTCGTCGGCAGTGTCACCAAGCAGGTAAACCGCGTCACCCTCGGCCAGAAAACCGCTGGGGGTACGGCGTTCCACGTCGTCGAACAGACCCATGACGCCGATGACGGGGGTCGGCAGGATCGCCGTGCCGCCGGTCGCGTTGTAGAAGCTGACGTTGCCCCCCGTCACCGGAAGGCCGAGCGCGCGGCAGCCGTCGGCGAGCCCGCGGCAGGTCTCCGCGAAGGCCCACATCACCTCGGGCTCTTCCGGAGAGCCGAAGTTCAGGCAGTCGGTCACGGCGTAGGGCAACGCGCCGCTCGCGGCCACGTTGCGATAGGCCTCGGCGAGCGCGAGCTGCGCGCCGGTGTACGGGTCGAGGGCGCAGTAGCGCGCGGGCCCGTCGAGCGCGAGGGCGATGCCGCGCCCGCCTGCGCCTTCGAGGCGCAGCACGCCGGCGTCGTCAGGCGTCGCGAGCACGGTGTTGCCCAGCACGTAGCGGTCGTACTGCTCGGTGACCCAGCGGCGCGAACACAGCTGGGGGTCGGCGATCATGCGGAGCAGGAGCTCGCCCAGCTCGTCCGCCGACGGACGCGGTAGCTCGGCCCCGGGGAGCGGAGCGCGCGGGCTCAGCGGGCGGGTGTACACGGGACCGTCGTCGGCCAGCGACTCCGGCGGCACGTCCACCACAACGCCGCCGTGCCAGCGGATCACCAGCCGGCCGGTGTCGGTCACCGTGCCGATGACCGACGCGAGGACCCCCCACCGTGCGGCGAGGTCCAGTACAGCCGTCACCTGCTCCGGGGCGACGATCGCCAGCATCCGCTCCTGGGATTCGCTGACGAGCACCTCCTCCGGCGCCATCGACGGCTCACGCAGCGGGACGCGATCGAGGTCGACGTCCATGCCCGTGCCGGCCTTCGCGGCGGTCTCGGACACGGCACAGGACAGGCCCGCGCCGCCGAGGTCCTGCACGCCGATGACGAGCTCGCGCTCGTACAACTCGAGGACGCATTCGGTGACGATTTTTTCCGTGAACGGATCACCTACTTGCACCGACGGGCGACGGGCCGGAGCGCCCGTCTCGTCGAACGTGGCGCTCGCCAGGACGGAAACCCCGCCGATGCCGTCGCGTCCGGTCTTGGCGCCGAGCAGCACGACGGCATTGCCGGCTCCCGTAGCGGCGCTGGTCTGCAGGCGAGCCGCCGGCAGGATGCCGATGCAAAGGGCATTCACGAGCGGGTTGCCCGCGTAGGACGGGTCGAAGCCGACCTCGCCGCCGATGTTCGGCAGGCCCATGCAATTGCCGTAACCACCGACGCCCGCGACGATTCCGGGCATCACGCGAGCCGTGTCGGCGGCGCCGGCGTCACCGAAGCGCAGGCTGTCCATGACCGCGATGGGCCGCGCGCCCATCGCGAGGATGTCGCGGATGATCCCGCCGACCCCCGTCGCGGCGCCCTGATAGGGCTCGACGTAGCTCGGGTGGTTGTGCGACTCGACCTTGAAGGTCACCGCGAGGCCGCCCCCCACGTCGACTACACCCGCGTTTTCCCCGATGCCGGCAAGCAAGCGCTCGCTTCCGGGCAGATCGCCGAACTGCTTCAGGTGAATGCGGCTGGACTTGTACGAGCAGTGCTCGCTCCACATCACCGAGTACATGGCGAGCTCGGGGCCGGTCGGCTCCCGACCGAGCGTGGAGACGATGCGCCCGTACTCGTCGTCGGTGAGTCCGAGCTCACGGTGCAGGCCCACGGGCGGATGAACCAGTTCCGTCATCCGCTGACGCCGGCTTCGGCGAACGCCAGGGTGGCGAGTAGTGAGCTGAACATGCCGAGGCCGTCCTCTCCGGGTCCGGTCAGGGTCTCGACAGCGTGCTCCGGGTGGGGCATCAATCCGACGACGCGTCCGTCGGCCGAACACACGCCGGCGATGTCGTCGAGCGAGCCGTTGGGATTGCCGCCGACGTAGCGCATGACCACGCGCTGCTCGGCTTCGAGCTCGCTGATCGTGGTGGGATCCGCGACGTAGCGGCCGTCGCCGTGCTTGACCGGAATGACGAGGGTGTCGCCCTGCCGGTAGGACCGGCTCCAAAACGTGCCGGCGTTCTCGACCCGCAGCTGCTGATCGCGGCAGACGAAACGCAGCCCCGCATTGCGGGTGAGCGCGCCGGGCAGCAGGCCGGCTTCGCACAGCACCTGGAAGCCGTTGCAGATCCCGAGCACCGGAAGCCCGTCGTGCGCCGCCTCGACCAGAGACCCGACCATCGGGCTGAAGCGGGCGATGGCCCCGGCGCGCAGGTAATCGCCGTAGGAGAACCCGCCAGGCAGCACGACCGCGTTGACCCCGGCGAGGTCACGATCGGCATGCCAGAGCGGTACGGGCTCGGCTCCGGCGAGGGCGACGGCGCGCAGCGCGTCACGGTCGTCGAGCGAGCCAGGGAAAGTGACGACTCCTATGCGAACAGCAGTGCCGATCCGCACGGGGGACGGGGAGGTCACGTCCCGACAGTAGTGGAGCGGTGGCGCGCGTGGCGGCCCGCCGGGCCCGCCGGGATTACGCCGTTGGCTCAGCCTGGGGGTCGGGCGTGATGGTGGGCATCAAGGTCGGCGCCGCGGTCGGCCGTAGCTGCGTGATCGGTGAGTCGGGCAGGAAGCGCAGCCGCTTCTCCAGCTTCACGGAGGTGCCGTCTCCGCTGCGCGCTTCGAAGTCCACCCGGTCCATGAGCGCCCGCATCAGCGCCAGCCCGCGTCCGCTCTCGGCATCGTCCTCGGGTGCCGCCTGGGATGTCACGTCGAAACCTGCCCCCTGGTCGATGATCTCGAGGAACGCGCGCTGCTGATCGAAGCCGGCGCGCACCTCATACGAGTCGCCCACCTTGGCGTGACGCAGCACGTTGGCGCAGGCCTCCGAGAGCGCGATCTCGACGTCGGACACGGTGTCGGGCTCTACTCCCACCACCCGCAGCGCCTGCGCGATGAGACGTCGCGTCACCGGCACCGAGGCCTCGTCACGCGGTAGGGCGAGGTGGAAGGAAACCTGCACGGGGGGTTACTACCCCCCGAGATGCACCGTGTAGTCCTCGATGACCGGGTTGGATAACAAACCGTCGGCGATGCGGTGAATCTGCGCCATGTCGGGCTCGCCCTCGAGGTCGAGTTCGAAGCGCTTGCCCTGACGCACCGATCGCACTCCCGTCACTCCCAGCCGGGGCAGCGCGGCGAGCACCGCACCGCCCTGCGGATCCAGGATTTCGGGCTTCAGCATGACTTCGACGACGACCTTCACGTGAGCTCCACCTGCTGATCGTAGGGCGAAATCGGGTACGGCGAGTGGTGGCCGGACGCCCAACGAGCGGGATTTGGTGAGTAAGCCTCTATCGAACTGGTAACACTGTCGTCATAAGTCCGGGGGGAGGACGGTGGCGACGGTGCGATCGGCGGGCAGAGCTGGCAGGACGCGGATCATGCGGGCGGAACAGGTGATCCAGCCCGGTCCGCGCTCCGCTGAGCTGCGCCGGCTGCTGGAGGCGCGGGTCGGTGCCGGCGCCGGCGAAGTGCTCGCACGTGCTCGGGCGTCGATCGTCCTGGACGCCGGCGAGGACGAGTGCTGGACCGTCGCCGTGAATGTCGGCCGGGTCAGCGTGCGCAAGGGGCGCCCGCGCCGCAACGTCGATACCGTCATCCGGGCGCCGCTGCCGGTGCTGGTGGATGTGGTCGGCGGGGCGCGGGCGGGAGTCGAGGCGTTCCTGGCGGGTGAGCTGACGATCCGCGGAAACATGGCGCTGGCGCTGGCCTTGGACGGGGTGTTCACCGACGAGCCACGCCCGGCCCGCCATCCGCGCTCGCGCATGGTGCTGGCCAACGGGATCCGCACCTCCTACCTGGAAGCCGGGCCTACCGATGCGCCGCCCATCGTGCTGGTGCACGGGCTCGGGGCGACGAACGCGTCGATGCTGACACTGCTCTGGGACCTGGCGACGGACTACCACGTCATCTCCCCGGATCTGCCGGGCCACGGCGCGACGGAGGCGGTGTCAGACACCTACGACGCCGAGTTCCTCGCCCGGTGGTTGTTGGCTTTTCTCGACGCGTCGCAGCTCGAGCACCCCTTCGTGATCGGCAACAGCCTCGGTGGCCGCACCGCGCTGGAGGCCTCGCTGCTGGCCCCCGCACGCATCCGCGGTCTCGTCCTGCTGACCCCGGCAATGGCGTTTCGCAAGCTGCGGCAGTTCATTCCCGTGGTCAACGTGTTGCGCCCCGAACTCGCGCGGCTGCCCCTGCGCTTCTCGCGCCCGGCGGCCGTGCTCGGGCTCAAAGCGATGTTCGCGGTGCCGCGTCGGGTCCCGCAGACCTGGTTCGTCGCCGCCGCCGACGAGTTCGTCCGCGTCATGCGGATGCCGGCGCATCGCATCGCGTTCTTCTGCGCGCTTCGTCAGGTGTATCTCGACGAGGCTTTCGGCGAGCGGGGCTTCTGGAACCGGCTGCCTTCCCTTGCTCCACCGGCACTTTTCGTCTGGGGCGACACCGATCGGCTCGTGCCATCGGGGTTTGCGCGCCACGTCGAGCGGGCGGTGCCTGCCGCCCGGTCGATCGTGCTCGAGTCGTGTGGCCACGTACCGCATTTCGAGCATCCGGAGCGCACGTCGGCGTTGGTACGCGAGTTCCTCACCGACGTCTGCGCACCCGCGAAACTGGCTGCGAATGCTCGGAATTCCGGTACCCGGCACCGTTCAAAACGGTCCGTTGCGTGAGCGCGCTGGCGGACCTTCGCGCGCTCGGGCGTCACGCCGGCTCGTGGGGTGCCCGCCAGCTGAAGTCACGGGTCCCCGCACCCGACATGGACGAGCGCGATCCGGATTACATCCGCGATCAGCTGCCCGGTCTCTGGTTGCTCGCGAGCGTCTACTTCCGGGCTCAGGTACACCATCTCGAACGCATCCCGGCGACGGGTCCGGTGCTGCTCGTCGGCAACCACTCCGGCGGCAACATGACCCCCGACACCCTCGTCTTCACCCTCGCGTTCTCGGCCTATTTCGGTGTCGAGCGCCGCTTCCATCAGCTGGCGCACAACCTGGTGCTGCTGGCTCCAGGGCTCGGGGTGTTGCGCAAGTTCGGGACGATCGCGGCGAGCCCTGCTAACGCGCACGAGGTGCTCTCCTCAGGTGCCGTTCTGCTGGTCTATCCCGGTGGCGACTACGAGGTGCACCGGCCAACTTCGGAACGTTTCAAGGTGGATTTCGACGGTCGCAAGGGCTTCCTGCAGCTCGCGCTCGAGGAGAACGTCCCGCTCGTTCCCGTGGTGAGCGTCGGCGGGCAGGAGACGGCGCTCTTCCTCTCGCGCGGTGAGGGGCTGGCAAGGTTCCTGCGGCTGGATCGCCTGGCCCGCCTGAAGGTTCTGCCGGTCTCGCTGGCACTGCCGTGGGGGATCAACGTCGGCGACTTCCTCGGTCATCTGCCGCTGCCGGCCAAGATCACGATCGACGTCCTGGATGCGATCGATCTGCGCGCGGAGTACGGCGAGCATCCGGATCTGGATGAGGCGTACGAGGACGTCGTCGGACTGATGCAGACGGCTCTCGACGAACTTGCGGCTGAGCGACGGCTGCCGGTGATCGGCTGATGCGCGTCGCGCAGAAGCTGGTGATCGAGGTCCCCCGGGCGACCATCTGGGAGGTCATTTCCGACGGAAAGCGCTACCAGGACTTCATGGCTGATGCCGAACTGTGGGACGTCGTCGGCGATCAGGCGAGCGGCATCGGGGCGCGCTGGGCGGTGCGGCTGCGGGTCGGGTCGGCGCCGGTAGGAGGCCTGGTCGAGGTCACCGAGTTCGACGCGCCGGGCAACCTCGCGTTCAACGCCATCACGGGTGTGGCGATGCGGGGACGGTGGCGCCTGCGCGAGCGCCGGCCGGGGCTCACCGAGGTGGAGTTCCGGCTGAGCTACCAGTCGCCGGGTGGCCTGCTGGGTCTGATCGCTGACCAGGTGTCGGGTCCGCTCGTGGGACGGATCCTCAAGCGCAGCCTGCGGAATCTGCGTGATCTGCTCGAGGGGCCCGGAGTGCGCGCCTGATGTGAGGAAGTGGTCGCCAACCCCGGGCCGGTGCGACCCGTTCCTCAGATCCCCACTTGGGCCAACGCCGTCACCCGTTCGGCCCTCAACATCGAGGTTGGGTCAGGGAGTTATCAGTGGTGACGGGTGCCAGCCAGGCGCCGGGACTTCGGGGGACGACATGCGTGACATCGCCGCGGTACGGCCGGAGAGTGACTTCGTCGTCGAGGTTCTGCTGGACCGCCCGCCGCTGGTCTCCGTCGCTCACCTGCGATGGAAGGACGGCTCGGAGACGTACGAGGTCGTCATCGCCAACGATGCGCCCGAGGACGCGATCGCTCGAGCTCAGGCGGAGATCCCGCCGGACGTGCTGCTGCTCGACTCGACGCAGGACGTGAAGCACTCGCCCCTCGGTGTCGTCGCTTCGATCCGGACCTACGGAACTCTCTAAACCGCCACACTCACGGGGGATTTCAGGGTGAGACGACGAGCCCGACCGAGCGGCAGCCTTCGACGAGCCGATCGAGCCCGAACGCGTCCACCGGACCGAGCGCGCCTACCGGCTTCACCCGACCGTGGGCCAACTCCAACGCGGCCCAGGCCATCAAGTCACCGGTGAGCCCGTAGGCGTCGGGTCCCTCGACGCGCACGGAAGCGAGTTGCTTGCCCGTGGCGTCAGAGGCGACGGCGATGGCGACCGAACGTTGCTTGCTGCGGGACGCGTCGCTCGGTCCCTGACCGGTGACGCCGGCAGCCTTGTCGGCGCGCCTGGCCATGGCCTGGCGGAGCACCGGCAGCTGAAGCAGGCCCATCGCATACGACGCGGCAGGGACGGCGTAGGAGGCCTTGCCGAACCAGCCGAGGTAGTTGGCGACGTCGGTCAGCTGCGGGAAAGTCCTTGGTAGCGCTAGGGATTCGGTGCTTCCGAGCAGAACTCCTGGCCGGCGTACGCCCCGGTCGGAGAACGTCCGAACCTTGCGGCCCGACGGGAGCAGCACGAGGCGCCCCTTGCTGAGCAAGTGCGACGGATCGGTCATCCCGGCGGCGCCCGTCGCTGCAGTGCCGCTCGACATCTTCGCCGGACCATCGAGGAAGTACGCCGTCGCGACGCGAGTGGCCGCGGAGCCGGCCTGGCGCAGCGCGAGGGCGGCGGCCAGATTGCCCGGCACGAAGTCGTAGCCGAAAGCCGTCAGCAGAGCGCTTCCGCTCGCCGCCGCCCGCGGCCCCGCGTCGGCGAACACCGAGCGCACGAACCCGGCCTCACCGGTCGAGTCGACGTAGTGCGCGCCGGCGGCGATCGCGGCGTCGAGTGCCGCCTGGCCATGACGCGCGAACGGACCAACCGTCGTCGCCAGCACATCGCCCGGGCCGACCAGCGCGCGTACCGAATCCGGATCGGAGCTGTCGGCCGTCGCCGTCTCCAGCCCGCCGAGCTCGTCAGCGAGGGCCTGGATCTTCGCCGGCGTCCGACCGGCCAGCACCGGCCGGAGCCCGCGGGCGGCCAGCGATCGCGCCAGCAGCCGGCCGGTGTAGCCGCTGGCGCCGAGGACGACTATGCGGCTGGGAACGGCTGCCGGCAACCCCGACGAACCTGCAGCCACGCTCAGACGCTCCGCAGGTAGTCGTCGAACGACGTTCCGGTGAGCCGCTCGTACGCCTCGACGTAGCGCGAACGCGTGGCGTCGACGACGCTTTCCGGTAGCTCGACCGCATCGCCGCGGTGGCCCGACTCGATGAGCCAATCGCGTACGTACTGCTTGTCGTAGGACGGCTGGGACTGCCCCGGCGCCCAGGCGTCGGCGGGCCAGAAGCGCGAGGAGTCGGGGGTGAGCACCTCGTCGGCGAGGCGCAGGATGCCGTCGCGGTCGCGTCCGAACTCGAACTTCGTGTCGGCGAGCAGCACGCCGCGCTCGGTAGCGATGCCCGACGCGCGCCGGAAGATCGCCAGCGTCAGCCGCTCGAGCTCATCGGCTTGTGCCTGCCCGAGCTGGTCGACGACATCGCCGCGGGTGATGTTGGCGTCGTGCTCGCCGATCGGCGCCTTGGTGCTCGGCGTGTAGATCGGCGCTGGGAGAAGGCTGCCGTCGACGAGCCCCTCCGGAAGCTGGTGGCCCGAAACCATGCCGGTCGCCTGGTAGTCCTTGTAGCCGCTGCCGGTCAGGTAGCCGCGGGCCACGCACTCGACGGGGAACATCTCGAGCCGCCGGCACAGCATCGAGCGCCCGCGCAGCTGATCGGCGTACGGCGCGAGCTCCGGCGGGTACTCGTCGACCTTGGCGGAGATCAGGTGGCTCGGCACCAGGTCGGCGAGCTGGTCGAACCACCACAGCGAAAGTGCGTTGAGGACGGCGCCCTTGTCGGGGATCTCCGTCGGCATGATCACGTCGAACGCGCTGATGCGATCACTGGCTACCAGCAGGAGCGCAGGCTCCCCGGAGGCCGTGTCGACGGCGAAGAGCTCACGGACCTTTCCGGATCCGAGGTGGGTGAGACCGGCAAAGGAAGACGCGGCAAGAGGCACCGGACGACCCTAACGAAACCGCGGCCATCGTGACATCTCGGCCGCTACCCGCCTCAGCACTCACCGCCTTCCCGCCGCCGATAACGCGCCCGCCCGGCCGCCGATAACGCGCCGAGCACCTAGTAATGGCGGCAAATCGGCCGGATGATCAACCATTGCTAGGTGCTCGAGCGGATTTGAGGGGATGGGTGGGCGGGTCAGCCTTGGGCCCCGCCGGTGATCGCCCAAGACGTCAGGGCGAGGCCGGGGGTGTGTACGGGAGCCGGATCGGACTCGGTGAGGACGCTCTCGCCGTCGATCCCGATCACATGACCCGGCCCGAGAGCCTCCGCGTAGGCCTGCGTGAAGCGCACGTTGCGCACCGGCCGGGCGATGACGCCGTCCTCGATCAGGAAGATGCCGTTGCGGGTCAGTCCCGTGACGACGAGGCGGCGCGGGTCGAGCAGCCGGGTGTACCAGAAGTCGGTGATGAGCAGCGCTTGCCGTAGCCCGGCGTACAGCTCGTCGGGCGCCTCGCTGCCGGGCCGAAGCAGCAGCGCCGGCGCGGTAGCCGAGGTCAGGTAACGGTGCTGGAGGGAGCCACCGTTGGAGCGGACCCCGTCGATGATGGCCGCGTCGCGCCGGTCGCTGGCCAGTTCACCCGTGACGCCGTCGGCGATCATGGAGTACGCGGTCCGCGGGGTGCCCTGGGCGTCGAAGCCGAGCGCCGGCATCCGGTCGTCGAACGGATCGCACCGCAGCGTGATCAGCTCGTCGAACTGCTGCTCACCGGGCCGCGCGAAGCTGCGACCCTCGGAATGGGCGCGGGCGGACAGGCCGGTCGCGAGCCAGGAGAGCACGTCGACGACGGCGCCGGGGCGCAGCACAACCACGTACTCGCCAGGGGCGACGTCGACGGGCGTCTCGGCGGCCGCGCGCGCCAACCGTGCCGCATGCAGTCCCGCCGCGCCGCCGTCGAGGTCGTGCAGCCGGGTCGAACTGGCCCGGCCGCTGCCGTCGGCGGGCGCGGGCTCCCCGCCGGGCGCGCGGGCGATGCCGTCGATGGTCGCCGCGGTGACGCTGCCGGACGCCTGCTGCCGCGCTGAGTTGGCAAAGGCCGTCGCCGTGCCGCGGGTGGAGCAGAAGCCGGCCGTCTCCAACCCACCGCCCGCCTCCACGAAAGCGGCGACGAGCGCGGCGCGTTCGGCTGCCGTCGCATCGGCTGTTGCGCGGTCGGCATGGCTTGCTGCGACGAGCGGCGCGGGCGGGGCGAGCCCGGGCCAGTGCGGATCGACGGGACGCAGCCGGGCGGCGGTGAGTGCCGCCGTGGCCAGCCGGCGCAGGCCGTCAGCGCCGGGCCATCCCTCGGCGCTGCCGGATACATCGGCGGTGCGCCCATCGAGGGTGACCGACAGGGTCAGCTGCCGGACGTCCTCGGTGACGCTCTGGTGGATCGCCGACTGGGCGAAGCGCGCCAGTGACGATGTGCCCACCTCCGCGCTTACGGCGATGTGCGCACCACGACCTGCCACGTCCGTCGCCACGTCGAGGGCCTGCTGCGCGTAGGTGCGTGCAGCATCCTCTTCGGGGCCGAGGGTGGTGGCCTCGCGCGAGCTAGCCACGCACGCCCACCCGGACCCCGCGGAAGCGGCCGGGCACGGCCGGATGGCCGGTGTGGCCGATCTGCAACGGCTGGCCCTTACCGCAGTTCGGCGTGCCCCAGACGACCATCTCCTCCGGCCCGGCGAGCGCGTCCAACGAGGACCAGAAGACCGGCCCGATCCCGGTGTAGGACGGGTTACGCAGCATGCGTCCGCGCTTGCCGTTCTTGATCTCGTAGCCGATCTCGCAGCCGAACTGGAAGTTGAGCCGGCGGTCGTCGATCGACCAGGAGCGGTTGTTCTCCATGTAGATGCCGTCCGCGGTGTCGGCGATGATTTCTTCCAGCGACGACGTGCCCGGAAGCAGCCCGACATTCGTCATCCGCACCATCGGCATCCGTGACCAGCCGTCGGCTCGCACCGCCGCGCCGCTGCGCGAAAGTCCAGCCCTGGCAGCGGAATCGCGACCCGAGAGCACGCCGACCCAGATGCCGTCGCGGACGATGTCGACCGGCCGGGCCGGGGTGCCCTCGTCGTCGTAGCCGAACGAGCCGAGCCCTCCCGGCAGCGTCGCGTCGGCGGTGATCGTCATCAGATCGCTGCCATAGCGCAGTGATCCCAACTTGCCCAGATCGAGCCACGAGGTGCCGGCGAAGGCCGCTTCCCAGCCGAGGATGCGGTCGAGTTCCACGGCATGACCGACGGATTCGTGGATTTGCAACGCCATCTGCTCGCTGCCGAGGATCAGGTCGGTCGTCACCGCCGGGCATTCGGGAGCGGTCAGCAGAGCGCGCGCTTCCGAGGCGATCCGTTCGGCGTTGCCCGGCAGATCGAACGAGCGGATCAGCTCGTACCCGCATGTGCCGTAATGGCCGAAGGCGCTCGGATGGCTGCGGCGCTGGGTCTCCCGCTCACCGATGGCCGTGGCGCTCATCCCGGCGCCGCACTTGCGTACCCGCTGATGGATCCGGGTGCCTTCGCTCGACACCAGCCAGGTCTCGACGTCCCAGATCGCCATCGCCGCCGTCGCGATGTCAGCCCCGGCTGCCTTCATGGCCGCCGTCGCGTCGGTCAGGAGGGTGGCCTTCTCATCCAGCGGGACGGCCATCGGGTCCTCGTCGTAGCCGTTCTCCCACTCGCCGACGACCGGCGGCTCCGGTAGCAGCACCGCCTCCGGGCCGGGAACGCTAGCGGCAGCCCGGGCGGCTCCGGCGGCGTGCTCGCCCGCGCGGCGCACATCAGCCGAAGTGAGCGCAGGCGTCGCAGCATGACCCCAGCCGGCGCCGATCAGCGCGCGGACGCCGAGCCCAGCGCTCTCGCCCTGGCTCAGGTCTTCGAGCACCCCGTCCTGCGCCCGCAGCCGCTGGTCGCGGCTGACCACGACGCGAGCGTCAGCGAAGCGCGCCCCGGCAGCCAGCGCTGCCTCGACCGCGGCTTGGGCGAGGTCGAACACGGCCGGTTAGATCGGCCGGACGACGTCGGCGCCATCGTCGTCCACCCAGCGCACCGCAGAACCGTCGGCGAGCCCGACGGCGGAGAGCTTGGCGACGAGCTCATCAGCGACGGATTCGACTTCCTCGCGCCGGTAGGCGCGCACCGTCACGGACGAGCCCTCGGCGGAGATGACTTCGGCGCGGGTACGCAACTCGTCCTCGAGATGGCCCCGCAGCGCGGGCCCGTCGAGAGAGCTGCCCGAGGGCAGCGTGATGGTCAGCTCTACCGGATCTTCATGCTCCACTTCGCGAGCCTCTCATGACGGGCAGCGGGCCGCTCATGAAAGGGCGGCGAGGCGTTCGAAGACGCCGCCGAGCCGGTCGACGTACCGCTCCGGGCGGCACACCTCATCGAGAGCGGCCTCGTCGAGTTTCAGCCCGCGTTCGGCGGCATGCTCGCGCAGCGTCTCGCGGAACGGCACGCCCGTGGCCCAGGTCGCCATGGCGGCCGACTGCACGACGGCGTACGCGTCCTCCCGCGACTGGCCACTGTCGACCAGCACCAGCAACACGGCCGAGGTGTAGATCAGGCCGCCGGTCGACTCCAGGTTGGCGCGCATCCGATCGGCGTCGACCACGAGTCCTGACGCGAGCCGGGTCGTCAGGTGCAGCAGGTAATCGGTGCCGGCGGCCGCGTCGGGCAGCGCGATGCGCTCAGTCGAGCTGTGGGAGATGTCCCGTTCGTGCCAGAGCGGGACGCCTTCGAGCACCGGCACGTATTGCGCGCGCACGATGCGGGCCAGCCCGGCGATCCGCTCGCTCATGATCGGGTTCTTCTTGTGCGGCATGGCCGAGGAACCCTTCTGGCCGCTGCCAAACGGCTCCGACAGCTCGCGCACCTCGGTGCGCTGCCCGTGCCGGACCTCCAGCGCCAGTGCCTCGCACATGGTCGCGATCCCGGCCAGTGCCGCGACCCAGTCGGCGATCCCGTCGCGGAGCACCACTTGCGTCGCGACGGGAGCCGGGTGCAGCCCGAGCGCTGCGGCCACCTGCGTCTCGACGTTGGGGTCGATGTTCGAGTAGGTCCCGACGGCGCCGCTGATCTTGCAGACGGCAACGGCGTCGCGGGCCTGGCGCAGCCGGTCGCGGCAGCGCGCCATCCCGAACGCGAGATCGGCGACGCGATGGCCGAACGTATCCGGCTCGGCGTGTATCCCGTGGGTGCGCCCCACCCGCAAGGTTGCGCGGTGTTCCAGGCCCAGGTCGCGCAGCACGCCGACCAGCCCGTCGGCGCGCTCGAGCAGCAGGTCGGTCGACTCGACGAGTTGCAGCGCGAGCGCGGTGTCGAGCAGGTCGGACGAGGTCATCCCGAAGTGCACGTACGCGGCGGCTTCGCGCGGGGTCGTCTGGTCGGCCCACGCCGACAGGAAGGCGATGACGTCGTGCTGGGTGACCGCCTCGATCTCGGCGACCGCCTCGGGTGTCGGCGGCGGTGCTGCCCGCACGGGCTCGACCGAGCTCGCGGGCACCACCCCGGCCGCCGCGTGTGCCTCCAGAACCAGCACCTCGACCCGGCACCACAGCTCGTACTTGTGAGCCTCGGACCAGACCCGACCCATAGCCGGGAGGGTGTAGCGCTCGATCACGCCGTCACCGCGCCAGCCCAGCTTCGGCGGCCTGCTCGAAGGACTCCTTGAACTCTTCGAGCTTGGTACGCAGCGACGCCTCGTGGCCGGCGATGATCTGCACGGCGAGGACGGCGGCGTTGGTCGCGTTGTCCAGCCCGACACAGGCGACCGGAACTCCCGGCGGCATCTGGGAGATGGCGAGCAGCGCGTCGAGCCCGTCGAGCGCACCGCCGCGGATCGGGACGCCGATCACCGGGAGGCTGCTGTGTGCGGCGATCACACCGGGAAGTGCGGCGGACAGGCCGGCTCCGGCGATCACCACCTCGATACCGCGCGGGGCCAGCCCGGAGATCCACTCGACGAGAGTGCGCGGTGCGCGGTGAGCGGAGATCGAGACCTCTTCGTAGCCGACGCCGAACCGGTCGAGCATGGCTCCCGCTTTGCTCATCACGTTCGCATCGCTGGGCGAGCCATAAATGATCGCGACCTTGGGGTCGGCGGATACAGCCACGTGCGAACTCCTCCTCGAGTGGTGCCAGCTTCAGCCGGCTGCGGATGCAGCGGCTGTGCGGGCGGCGTTCAAAGCGATATCGGTGCGGACGTGCCGACCGCCCTCGATGCTGAGGTGACCGACGGCCTCGTACGCACATTCTCGCGCAGCCATGAGGTCACTACCCAGTCCCGTCACCGCGAGCACCCGGCCGCCGGTCGCGATGAGGCGTCCGTTGGCTTGCCGGCGCGTTCCGGCGTGCTGCACGCTCGCCCCCGGAACCGCTGCGGCCGCGTCGATTCCGGTGATCTCACCGCCGAGGACGGGGGCGTCGGGGTAGCCGGGCGCGGCCACAACGACGGTCACGGCGGAGTCGGTGCTCCAGGTCGGTTGCCCGCCGGCGAGCAGTTCGGTGATCGGGCTCGCGAGCCGGGCGAGGACGGCCTGGGTCTCCGGGTCGCCGAAGCGCGTATTGAATTCGACGACCTTCGGCCCATGTGACGTCAGCGCCAACCCCACGTACAGCAGACCGCTGAACGGGGTGCCCCGCCGGGCCATCTCCGCGACCGTCGGGATGGCGATGTGCTCGACGACCTCGTCGACCAAACCCGCCGGCGCCCAAGGGAGCGGCGAGTACGCGCCCATGCCCCCGGTGTTGGGCCCGGCATCGCCGTCGAGCGCGCGCTTGAAGTCCTGGGCCGGCGACAGCGGGACGACCTCACCGCCGGAACCCACGACGCAGAACAGCGACACCTCCGGCCCATCGAGGAATTCCTCGATGACGACGCGATCGTCCGGCCTGGCCAGGACCGCGCGCACGGCCTCCGCGGCGACGTCGCGATCGGTGGTGACGGTGACGCCCTTGCCGCCGGCGAGGCCGTCGTACTTGACCACGTACGGCGGGCCGAACTCGTCCA
>DATAVO010000254.1:0-3147 GCA_036267695.1 Frankiaceae bacterium | reverse complement strand
GATCGTGAAGGACGCCGGTGCGGGCTTCGCGCCGAAGGACGCCGAGCGGCTGTTCGATGCGTTCTACACCACCAAGAGCGACGGCATGGGGATCGGCTTGTCGCTCAGCCGATCTATCATCGAGCGCCACGACGGCAGGCTCTGGGCCGAGCCGAATGACGGCCCAGGCGCCACGTTCTCGTTCTGCATTCCGCGGTTCGCCGGGAAAGCGACCGAGGGGTTGCTCCCCGCGTTGCCTGATGCGAGCGATCCGGAGGGTGCCGGAATCGCGTAGCGCTTGGGAAAACGACAAGAACCAATACCAAAGCACCATGGATGGTCGGGCCCGGGTACTGGTCTTCGGGGATTTGCGATTTTGTTATTCGGCGTGCAAATTTGACCCCCTGAGCCGGGGGATCGGCGTCCAAAATTGACCCCCTGAGGTGTGGCCGTTGCAGGCTACCCGCTTTGATCCAGAGCGGGTGGTCAGGGGATGCTGGTCGTGGAGACGATTGCGCGGATTCGGCGCGAGCACTTCATCAAGGGCAAGACGATCAAGGAGATCGCACGGGACCTGAGGCTGTCGCGCAACACGGTCCGGCGGGTGCTCCGCTCGGGCGAGACCTCGTTCGAGTACGAGCGCGAGGTCCAGCCACGCCCGAAGCTCGGGCGATGGACGACGGAGCTCGATGACCTGCTGAGCGGGAACACGGCCAAGCCTTCCCGCGAGCAGCTGACGCTGATCCGGATCTTCGAGGAACTGCGCGACCGCGGCTATGACGGCGGCTACGACGCCGTGCGGCGCTACGCCAGGCGATGGGCGAAGGAGCGCGGGCAATCGACGGCCGCAGCCTATGTGCCGCTGAGCTTTGCGCCGGGTGAAGCCTACCAGTTCGACTGGAGCCACGAGGTCGTCCTGCTCGGCGGCGTAACCGTGATCGTGAAGGTCGCGCATGTCCGGCTCTGTCACAGCCGCATGCTGTTCGTGCGAGCCTATCCGCGCGAGACGCAGGAGATGGTGTTCGACGCCCACGACCGGGCGTTCGCACTGTTCAAGGGCAGTTGCGGGCGCGGCATCTACGACAACATGAAGACGGCGGTCGAGACAGTCTTCGTCGGCAAGGACCGGCTCTACAATCGTCGCTTCCTGCAGATGTGCAGCCATTACCTGGTCGAGCCGGTCGCCTGCACGCCGGCCTCCGGCTGGGAGAAGGGGCAGGTCGAGAACCAAGTCGGGCTCGTGCGCGAGCGCTTCTTCACGCCGCGCCTGCGGTTCAAGACCTACGAGGAGATGAACGCCTGGCTCACCGACAAATGCATCGCCTACGCCAAGGCGCATCATCATCCGGAGCTGGCCGAGCAGACGGTCTGGGAGGTGTTTGAGGCGGAACGGCCGAAGCTCGTTCCCTACGCCGGTCGCTTCGACGGATTCCACGCCGTGCCGGCGTCAGTCTCAAAGACCTGCCTGGTGCGCTTCGACAACAACAAATACTCGGTGGCGGCCAGCGCGGTCGGGCGTCCGGTCGAGGTTCATGCCTATGCGGATCGTATCGTGATCCGCCAGGACGGCCGGATCGTCGCCGAACATCCTCGTGCGTTCGGTCGCGGCGACACGGTCTATGACCCCTGGCACTACGTGCCGGTGCTGGCCCGCAAGCCGGGCGCCCTGCGCAACGGCGCGCCGTTCAAGGACTGGGTGCTGCCGGCCGCGATGGAGCGTGTGCGGCGCAAGCTCGCCAGCGCCGCCGATGGCAATCGGCAGATGGTCGACATCCTGACCGCGGTGCTCACCGACGGGCTGCCGGCGGTCGAGGCGGCCTGCGCCGAGGCAATCGCGCAAGGCGTCCACTCCGCCGACGTCGTCCTCAACATCCTGGCTCGCCAGCGCGACCCTGGCCCGCCGGCCACGATCTTCACGCCGACCGCGCTGACGCTGCGCCATGCGCCCGTCGCCGATTGTGCCCGCTACGACAACCTCATCAGGAGAACCGACTGATGGAACGCACTCAACTCTTCGACCTCATGGGCGAGCTCAAGCTCTACGGCATGAAGGCTGCCTTCGACGAGGTCATGGCCACGGCCGTCAAACGCCAGCACGAGCCCCAGCGCATCGTCGGCGACCTGCTCAAGGCCGAGATCAGCGAGAAGCAGGCGCGCTCGATCAAGTACCAGCTCACCATCGCCAAGCTGCCGCTCGCCAAGGATATCGACGACTTCCGGTTCGAGGGAACGCCAATCAATGAGACGCTCGTGCGAGACCTCGCCGGCGGCGGATTCATCGCCCAGCAACGCAACGCCGTGCTGGTCGGCGGGACCGGCACCGGCAAGACCCACCTCGCCATCGCGATCGCCCGAAGCTGCATCCGCGCCGGCGTCCGTGGCCGGTTCTACAATGTGGTCGATCTCGTCAATCGGCTCGAGACCGAGACCCGCAATGGCCGCCAGGGCCGGCTCGCCGATCAGCTCACACGCTTGGACTTCATCGTTCTCGACGAGCTCGGCTATCTGCCCTTCGCTCAAGCCGGCGGCCAGCTCCTGTTCCACCTCGTCAGCCGGCTCTACGAGCGCACCTCGATCGTCGTCACCACCAACCTCGCCTTCGGTGAATGGCCAAGCGTCTTCAGCGATCCGAAGATGACGACCGCGCTGCTCGATCGGCTCACCCATCACTGCGACATCGTCGAGACCGGCAACGACAGCTGGCGCTTCAAGAGCCGGATCGACGATCAGCCCATAACCCGCGCTCGCGCCGTCTCCGCAACCCTGGCCAGCTCCGACGGCGCGAGCGCTACCGTCCGAACCCGGGGCGCAAAGGGGTCAAAATTGGACGCCGATAGGGGGTCAAAATTGGACGCCGATTGACACCCAGAAGATGCCATTGAGGATGCGGCGGTCATTCACTCGCGGCACGCCGCGCGGCTTATTTGGCAGCATCGGCTTGATGGCTGTCCATTCGTGGTCGGAGAGTTCGTAGCGCATGATTCGGCTCCTTCAGTCGGAAGGCTTGAATCAGGGCTCGGCAGTCAGGCCCAACGAGCCCGTCTAACAGGGGGGTGGTCGCGATGCACCCGAAAGCGGACGCATTGTGCTCACGTTGAGTTCTTCGCCTTGTGACCCGAAGCTGACGTCACCTGCGGCCGTTGTGCCCGTGAGGTCAGCCATGGCGTC
>DATAVO010000253.1:0-17441 GCA_036267695.1 Frankiaceae bacterium | reverse complement strand
CGAGCGGGTGGTGCGCCAATCGTGCACCGTGCAATACCCCGAACGTCCGGGCGCGTCACGATATTGGCTGCCAGGGATAGAGCATTGCGCCCGCTACATTGATGGCGCCATGACGGAACTCGCGCCGCTCAGTGCCTTGCGCGAGCTATTGGACACGATGCGCGCGGTCCCGGAAATCCCGGCTGAATGCGTCGCGCGAGCAAGCCGCCAGACGGACGCTATGGAGCGGACGCTCGCTTCCGAAACGGAAACGACTGCCGCGAACATCAGCACCAGGCGCACCCTCGAGGCGGTTGACGCCTCGATCCTCGAGCACCGGGAGCGGCTTCACGATCTCACCGCCCGCCCCGGCTACCGGGTCCTCGATGCGTTGGCGCGACACCTTCGCACGACTCCCGCTCCTGCCGCCGGCTCGCCCTACGTGGATGGCGAAGCAGCTCCCGCACGGGATGACGCCGTACCGATCGCGGTCGCGGTCGCGGAATGGCGCGCGATCCTGACGGCGGCCGCGCGCCTCGACCCGGGCGATGCGACGCTCGCCGACCAGGTCGATCGGGCGCGCACCGAGCTCAACCGGGTGGCGCCGCCACTGGCTGCCGCCGAGGCCGCCGAGCGGGACCTGGACGCCGCGGCCCAGCAGCTGTCCGTGGCGAGGGAGACGCTCGCCGGGGTCCAGCGCGAGCTCTCGGCAGTACGGCGGCGCGTGAGCAGCCGTGTGCTGGACACCCTCCACCTGCCCGCCAGAGCACGACGCCCGGTGCCGAAAGTGCCGGCAACGCAACATGAATTGCCGGCCGGCGGCTGGCCGCAGACTCCGGCCGGAGGGGGCGAGGTCGGCGAGCCCGTCTTGGCCCTGCTGGACCTTCCGACGCCGGATGACGTCGTCACCGAGGACAAGCCCCTGCCCATCTCCGGCTGGGCCTTCGCCGCGGATGAACCTGTGAGCAGGATCGAAGTTGTCATCAACGGCACACCGGCGGGGCTCGCCCGGCTCGGCTACGTGCGGCCCGATGTGCACGGCCAGTACCAGGTGCCGCACGCGTTGCTGAGCGGCTTCGACTTCCGCTGCGATCCGGCAGCTTTCCAAGGAGGAGCTCGCGTCCGCATCGAGCTGTTCGCGACGACATTGCGCGGCCGGCGAAGCCTCATCGCTTTCCGCGCGGTCTGGGTCGCCCGCCGCGTCGAATGGGCCAGGGCTGCGCCGATCTCGCCCATCGCGGTCGACAGCGTCACGCTGGGGGACACCGCGAAAGGCCCTGCAGCCCCTGACTTTCACCTCCTCGTCATCACCCATGACCTCGGGTACGGCGGGGGCCAGCTCTGGCTGACGGAGCTGCTCGACCGGATGGGCGCCGGCCGCGATTTCCCTTGCACGCTCGTCACCCCGCAATCGGGACCACTCGCGCCGATGCTTCGCCGGCTCGGGATCACGATCCACGTGAACGGATGGTGGCCGGCGGATCGGGCTGATGCGTACGAGGGACGTCTCACCGAGCTCTCTTCCTGGGCGACGGCGCGCGGTTTCAGCAGCGCGCTGGTCAATACGTTCCTGTCGTTTCCCGGCGCCGATATGGCCACCCGGCTCGGACTTCCCTGCGCGTGGGCCATCCACGAAAGCTGGACGCCGGAGATGTTCTGGGCGGCCGCCTACCCGCCGGGCGGGGTCGACCCCGCTGTGAAGCAGGCGGCCCTGCGCGCCCTTGGCACTTGCGCCGCCGTCGTGTTCGAGGCAGCAGCCACCCGTGCGCTCTATGCCCGTCACACCAAGCCCGGCGCCGCGATCGTGGTCCAGTACGGCATCAGCACGCGAGAAATCCGCGACTACTGCGTCTTGACCGATCGGCAAGCGGCGCGCGAGCAACTCGGCCTTACCGGATTTCGCCGGGTGCTGCTGGTCATGGGCAGCATCGAGCCACGCAAGTGGCAGACGATGATTGCCCTCGCGTTCTGGCAGATCGCAAGCGCACATCCCGACACGGCACTGGTCTTCGTCGGCGGCGGCGACACTCCGTACGCCCGCGGCCTCACCGACTATCTACGACATGTCGGTTTGAATCAGCAGGTGCGCGTGGAGCCAGTAGTGGCTGACACCTACCCCTGGTATCGCGCAGCTGACGCGCTCATCTGCGCCTCCGACGTCGAGAGCCTTCCCCGTTCGGTGCTGGAGGCGATGGCCTTCGGCCTACCTGTCGCGGCCGCTTCCGTCTTCGGGCTGCCGGAGCTCATCACCGACGGCGAGACCGGCCTGCTTTTCGAGGGCGCCGATCTGCAGGCCGCCACCGCGGCGTTCGACCGGCTGTTGTCCATGAGCCCAGAGGAACTCGCCGCGATCGCCGGCAACGGGCAGCGGCACGTCCTGGAGAACCATGACTCCGCGGGGTATGCCGCCCGCTTCGCCGAGCTGCTGCACGAGATCTCGGGGCGCGCGCCGGCGAGCATCCCTTGATCGACCTCACAACACCGCCATCAACGAAAGTTCTCGTGGTCGGCGCTGGTTTCATCGGCTCCCACATCTGTCGCCGGCTGCTCGGCGACGGCCACCAGGTACGCGTCCTCACGCGCGCCCTGCCAGCACCCGCACACGACCGGCTGCTCGACGGCGCCGAGGTGCTGATCGGTGACGCCACCGATGCGGCGGCCGTCGCGGCGGCCATGACCGGCGTGCAATGGGTCGTCTTCTGCGCCGGAGGGCTGGTGCCGGCCGCGTCGCAAAGCGACCCGATACCCGATGTCGTCCTCGCCCTGCGCCCGCTCCTGACTGTGCTGGATGCAGTAGTCCGCTCGCCCGGCACCGGACTCACCTACCTGTCGTCAGGCGGCACCGTCTACGGCCGCAGCACGTGCGCCCGGATTCCCGAGGACCACCCCACCGACCCGGTCACGGCGTACGGAGTGCTGAAGCTCGCCGGCGAGAAGTTCGCCGGCCTCTACGCGGGCCAGAGCGCCATGCCGATCCGGATCCTGCGCTGCGCCAACGTCTACGGCGAGGGCCAGCGGACCGACCGCGGTCAGGGTGCCGTTGCCGCTTTCCTGAAGGCGATGGCGCACGGCGAACCCATCACGATGTACGGCGCCGGCGACGTGATCCGCGACTTCGTCCACGTCAGCGATGTCGCCGCGGCCGTCTCCCTGCTGCGCCCGGCACATCCGCTCCACCCGCTCAGCAGCCTCAGCGCCGCTGGCTGCGAGGTCGTCAACGTCGGGTCCGGGATCGCTGTCAGCCTCGCCGAACTGCTGTCCCGTATGGAAGAAATGCTCGGCGCGAAGGCAGCAGTGATCCGCCGTCCGAGCCGTCCGTTCGACGTCGAGCGCAATGTCCTCGACATCGAGCGACTCTCCACCCTCTCGGGCCTGACCCCGATGTCCCTGGACTTCGGCCTGGAGCGGACGATCGGCTCCGAGCTCCTGAGCGCGACCTACTGAGCGCAGTGCAGACCGCTACCGCTCGATGAGGTGAGATCCATGCTCGGCCCGTTCGGGTCGTACGTGCCGGTGAAGGCTCCGAGATCCCCGCCGGTGAAGCTGATGTCGTCCGTGGTCGGGTCCAGCAAGTAGCTGCCGGTAGCGCCGCTCGAGGTCGTGTAGCGCGTGCCCTGGAAGTTGACGGTGCCGATCTGCGACCCACCTGACGTGCAGTCATAGATCCCCGGAACGACCGTGTTGTCCGGTGGGGCCACGCTCGTGGGCGGCGGGGTCGTCGGCGGGGTCGTCGTAGGCGGCGGGGTGGTGGGTGCCTCGGTGGTCGGCGGCGGGGTCGTCGGCACTTCGGTCGTGGGAGGCGCGGCCGTCGGGCTCGGCGAGGGCGGTGCCGCGTTGTCGTTGCTGTCCCCGCGGGTGAGCAGCAGAACGGTCACGAGCACCGCCGACAGCACCAGCAGGATCGCGATCAACGTGACCATGAGGCCCTGCCGCTTGTACCAAGGCACCGGTTCCTTGGGCCCGCCCGGACCGCCGGGGCCACCCGCCGTCCCCGGACCACCGGGCCCATAGCCGCCCTGCGGCCCGTACTGCGAGGAGTAAGGCGCGCCGGACTGCGACTGGTAGTAGTCGCCCTGCGCGGGCTGGCCGCCAGTGGGCTGGAAGTCGCGCGGCGCGACCATGGTCGAGTCCAGGCCGCCACCGGCAGGGCCCCCGGGACCCGCCTGCGCCGCCGTCGGCCGCCACGCCGATCCGTCCCATACCCACTGCCCGTCATCGGACAGCGGGCGTCCGAACTCGTCCTGCATTCCGCCATCCTCGCCCGAAACCGTTCGCGAGGCCGGGATTGGAGCCCGTACGGTCGGTTGGTGCATCCCAGCGTCGACGAGGGCCCGCGGGCGCTCAGCCGGGTCAGCAGCTCGGACGCCCCCGTCGTGGTCCTGCTGCACGGCCAGCCCGGCACCGCTGGTGACTGGTACCGCGTCGTCCCATTGCTATCGACCGATCACCGGGTCATCGCGGTCGACCGGCCGGGTTACGCGGGTGACCCGCGGCTCGCCCGCGACTGGGCGGGCAACGCCGATGCCCTGCTCGTCATGCTCGACGCGTTGGGTATCGAGAAGTGCGCGCTCGTCGCCGCCTCTTGGGCCGGCGGGATCGCGATCGACCTCGCCGCCCGCGTCCCGGGGCGGCTGCACGGCATCGTCTACGCCGCGTCGGTCGGCGGCGGCGGTGCGATCACGCTGTTCGACCGGCTGGCGGCGTTGCGGCCGCTCCTGGCCGTCGGCGCCAGGGTGGCCCAGCATGCGGCGGTCAGCCTGGCGGCCCCGCTTTCGCGCGCCAGCGGCAGCCGGCTCGACGAGGAGGCCATCCGGGAGGCGCGGCTGGCCATCGCTGTCTGGCGCGAACGGCGCGTCTGGACGGCTGCTGCTCTCGAGCAGCGCTACCTCGTCCGCGACGACGAACTGCTGCGCGCGACCGTGCCCCATGCGGACGTGCCCAGCGTCGTCGTGCAGGGGACTCGCGATATCACGCTGCCGCCACGCGCCGGTGTCGACCTGGCCGACGCGCTGCCGCGGGCCAGGCTCGTCGAGCTACCCGCTGGCCACATGCTTTCGCTCGAGGAACCGAGCACCCTCGCTGCCGCCGTCCGCAGCCTGACCGGCGCGGCTCACGAGCAGCCCACGCCGTAGCGTCACGTCATGCGCGCAGTTACCTTCGACCGACCCGGCGACCCGAGTGTCCTTCGCGTAGCCGAGGTCGCCGACCCGCCCGCCCCCGGCCCGGGCGAGGTCGTGCTCGATGTGGTCGCCACGGCCGTCAACCGGGCAGATCTCCTGCAACGTATGGGGTTCTACGCACCTCCGCCCGGGGCGTCGGACATCCTCGGCCTGGAATGCAGCGGGCGCGTCGCGGCGGTCGGCGGCGGGGTCGAGCTCTCCCCCGGTCAAGAGGTGTGCGCGCTGCTCGCGGGCGGCGGCTACGCGAGTAAGGTGCTCGTGCCCGCGGGTCAGGTCATGCCGGTACCCGAAGGCGTCTCGCTGATCGACGCCGCCGCGCTGCCCGAGACGGCGAGCACGGTCTGGTCGAACCTGCTCAGCACCGAGCCCGATGAGGTCGGCACGTCGGCCCGGCTGGCAGGTGGCGAGACGCTCCTCATCCATGGCGGCGCGTCCGGCATCGGGACGATGGCCATCCAGCTGGCGCGGGCGCTGCGACCCACCTCCCGGATCGCAGTGACGACCGGCACTGCCGTGAAATTGGAGCGCTGCCGCGAACTCGGCGCCGACATCACCATCGACTACTCCGACCAGGATTTCGTCGCGGAACTACGCGAGCAGACCGGCGGCCACGGCGCGGATGTGGTGCTGGACAACATGGGCGCGAAATACCTGGTTCGCAACGTCGACGTCCTCGCACCCGACGGCCGCATCGTCGTCATCGGGATGCAGGGCGGCACGCGCGCCGAGATCGATCTCGGGGCCCTGCTGCACAAGCGCGGCAGCGTGATCGCGACGAGCCTGCGCGGCCGCCCGCCCGAGCAGAAGGCGCGCGTGTGCGCCGGCGTGATGCGCGAGGTCTGGCCTGCCGTCGCGGCCGGCAAGATCCGGCCGATCGTCGACCGCGTGCTTGCGCTGGAGAATGCGGCCGCGGCGCATCAGGCGCTCGACGACTCCCTGCACATCGGCAAGGTCGTCCTGACGATCTGACGTCAGGACAGTGTGTCGAACCCTGACAGCACGCAGAATCCCTCCGGCTTGCTGAGCAGGATCGTCACGACGGTGTTCTTCCCATCGGCGAAGAACACCGTCCCCTGGGCGACGTTCGCTGAGCCGGAGCCGGTCAGGACGTGCTGCGACGTGTTGGCCGAGACGATGTCGAACGTGCTGACGCCGTGCCCCTTGGCGACCGCCTTCTGCAGCGGGCCGGTGAATTTAGCCTCTGAGGTGGTGGCCTGCGTACTCGGGCACAGCCGCCCGTAGGCCGCCGTGAACTGGTGGTCGCGAACGTCGCGCAGAAACGCGTTGGCCGCGCCGATCTCCTTGGGCGACGCATGCCCGCGGGCGTAGAACCCCAGTCCGAGGCCGGCGATGAGCACCACGGTCAGGACGCCGAGGATCGTCATCACCCTCCGGTCGCCGCGCGGGTCCGGCGGCGGCGCCAGATCGGGGTCGTAGACCACCGCGCTGCGGAAGGCAGGAGCCTCAGTCACCTGTTCTCCTCTGCCGCGGAAGGACGCTAGGGGCTGCGACGCAAGAATGCCAGCCGTGGGGTGTTGCTAACAGTCTGACGTCCCGCGAATTTGCTAACGGAAGCACGTGACACGCCTCCACCGGCGGCGTGTCGGGCAAACACACCGCGACCCGAAACGTTCCGGTCGACACTTCGACGGGCCAGTCGGCGCTAGAAAAGCGTCGCGTACCCGGACTCGATGCACAGCTGACCGTCATTCTGCGCCAGGGAGAACTCGATCGGCGCGCTCACGCCGCCGGTGTAGGTCACGGTTCCGCTTGCGGTTCGCGTCGTACCGAGGCCATTGACGACGGACGTATTCGAGTTCGTGATGTCGAAAGAGGTGACCGCGTGTCCCCGCGTGGCCGCAGCTTGCAAATCTGCGGTGAACTGCGCCTCGGGAATGGCGGAGCCGGGGCACAGACGCTGGTAGGCCGCGCTGAACTGCTGGTCTCGCACGTCGCGCAGGAACGCGTTGGCCGCGTCAGCGTTCTTGGTGACCGACTTGGCGAGGAAGTAGACGCCCACCCCGCAGCCTCCGAGCACCAGCACACCGACCGTGCCCAGGATCCAGAGCAGACGCTTGTATCCCCCGCGCTTGGGCAGCGGGGCCTGATACGGGTTGTAGGCGCCGGTACCCGGCGGGCCGTAGGGCATCGCGGCGTAGGGCGGTGGCGCATACCCGGGCGGTGAGCCGTACGCGGGCGGTGGAGCGGGGGCATCCGGGTCAGGCGGGCGCCATGGATCCTCGGTCACCGTGCTCCTTCCCGCTCTCCGGCCATGACGCGGCTATCTGATGCGCCTACGACTGCGCAGGGTCCCAGCCTCGTGGGCATCGGGACGGATGGCTCGCCGTCCGCGTTTGATGAGCAGCTAAAAGAGGCCCTCGTACCCCGAGAGGACGCACAGCTGGCCGTGGGCGTCCTGCAGGACGAGCGTCACTCGCTCGCTTTCTCCGGACGCGAAGTTCACGGTCCCGCCCGCCGAGTGTGAGGTGCTGCTGCCGCCACTGCCGAAATTTTCCGTCGTATTCCCGGAATTGATGTTGTACCCGGTCACGCCGTGGCCGCGAGCCGCTGCCGCCTGCAAATCGGCGGCAAACTGGTCGGCAGTCCCGCGGGCCTGCTCACTCGAGCACAGTCGCTGGTAGGCGGCAGTGAACTGGCTGTGGCGAACGTCGCTCAAGAACGCATTGGCCGCGTGAATGTCCTTGCCGACCGAATTCACCGCGAAGAAGATGCCTACCCCGCAGCCTCCGAGCACGAGCACCCCGACCGTGCCGAGAATCCAGAAAAGCCTTCGGTAGCCGCCGCGTTTGGGAAGAGGCGCCTGATTGGGGGCGTAGTTCTGATAGGCGTTTGCCGGGCTGTAAGCCTTGTAAGCAGGCAGCTCAGGGGCGTACTGAGGGACAGCTGCCGGAGGCTGAGCGGGCGACGCGAAGTAGCCCCCGTCAGCACCGAACGCCGCCCGAGGCACTGAAGCGGACGCATCCGCCTGGCGCCATGGATCGTCGGTCACCTGTTCTCCTCGGCCGCGGGAAGGGCACGATGGGGTGCATGAGCGAGCAGGATCCCCACGTTGTGGTTATCGGTCCCGACGGATCGGACTTGACAGGACAAAGCGAGCAGAGCGGTGAGGGCGATCGCAATCCGATCACCGACATGGTTTCGCAGCCGGACAAGGTCATGCGCATCGGCACAATGATCAAGCAGCTGCTGGAGGAGGTCCGGGCGGCGCCGCTGGATGACCGCAGCCGCAGCCGCCTGCGCGACATCCATGCCAGTTCGATCAAGGAGCTGGCGGACGGGCTCGCACCCGAGCTGCGCGACGAGCTGACCCGGATCTCGCTGCCGCTGTCGGAAACCGAGATCCCGAGCGACGCGGAGCTACGCATCGCGCAGGCCCAGCTCGTCGGCTGGCTGGAGGGCCTCTTCCACGGCTTGCAGGCCGCGCTCGTCGCCCAGCAGATGGCGGCGCGCAGCCAGCTCGAGCAGATGCGCGGGCGGGCGCTTCCAGGGCCGTCGATGCCGCAGGACCCGCGGGCCCAGAACTCCGGCGGCCCCTACTTGTAGAGCCGCTCGAGCACCTGGGCCACCCCGTCGTCGTCGTTGGACGCGGTGACCTCGTCAGCAATGGCCATCACACTCGGGTGGGCATTGGCGACGGCAACGGCGTAGCCCGCCCAGGCGAGCATGGGAACGTCGTTCGGCATGTCACCGAAGGCGATGACCTCAGCCTGCCCCACCCCGTATTCGATGCAGAGCGCTTCGAGTGTGGACGCCTTGCTGATGCCGGCGGCGCTCACCTCGAGCAGCACGTTGCCCGAGTACGTGACGTTGGCGTCGGCGCCGGCGATCCCCGCGACGATCTCGTGGATCTCGTCAGGGCCGCGCTCGGGATGCTTCACCAGCAGCTTGGCGACGGGATCCTGCAGCAGCACCGCCACTTCGGCGACGGCGTCGCGCGGCGCCGGCCAGGTGGGCACGTAATCGGGCTCGTGCGCGAAGCCCACCCCGGACTCGACGGCGAACGTCACCCCCGGCAGTTCCGCACGGATCGCCTCGACCAGCCGCTCGGCGCTCGCCGGGTCGAGCACGTGCTGACGGATCACCTCGCCGCTCCCGAGGTCGTAGACCATGGCGCCGTTCGCACACACGGCGAGGCCCGAGGCGCCCGTCTCGGCGACGACCTGGCTCATCCAGCGCGGCGGCCGCCCGGTCACGAAGATCAGCAGCGCCCCCATGTCACGCGCCTGATCGAGCGCCCTGCGTGTGCGCGCGGAGATGTGCCCCTCAGAATCGACCAGCGTGCCGTCGAGATCGGACGCGACGACCTTGGGTGCGGCGGGTGGGATGACGCTCACTGCGGGGTGAGGACCTCGCGCCCCAGGTAGGGCACCAGCGCCGCCGGCACCCGTACCGAGCCGTCGGCCTGCTGATGGTTCTCCAGGATCGCGACGATCGTGCGGGGCATGGCGACCAGCGTCCCGTTCAGCGTCGCCAGCGGGCCGACGCCGCTCTCGGTGGAGCGGCTCCGGATCCCCAGCCGGCGGGCCTGGAACGTCGTGCAGTTCGAGGTCGAGGTGAGTTCCAACCAGCGGCTCTGCGAGGGAAGCCAGGCCTCGCAGTCGAACTTGCGCGCCGCACTCGACCCGAGATCGCCGGCGGCGACATCGATCACCCGGTACGGCAGCTGCAACGCCGCCAGGAACTTCTCTTCCTCGGCGAGCAGCCGCTCGTGTTCGGCCTGCGCATCGGCCGTCTCGACGAGGCTGAACATCTCGACCTTGTCGAACTGGTGCATGCGGATGATGCCGCGGGTGTCCTTGCCGTAGGAGCCTGCCTCGCGCCGGAAGCAGGGCGAGATGCCGAGGTAGCGACGCGGCAGCGACGACGCGTCGAGGATCTCCCCCGAGTGATAGGCGGCGATCGGTACTTCACTCGTACCGACCAGATAGGACTCGTCGACCTGGTAGACCTCGGCCGCATGGGCGCCGAGAAAACCGGTGCCCTCCATCGCGGCCGCCAGCACGAGCGCCGGTGTGATCATCGGCGTGAATCCGGCGGCCACCCCCTGCGCGACTGCCATCTGCTGTAGGGCCAGCTCGAGCAGCGCACCGACTCCCGTCAAGAAGTAGAACCGCGAGCCGCTGACCTTCGCGCCGCGCTCGACGTCGATCGCCGCCAGCCGGGCGCCGAGCTCGACGTGGTCGAGAGGCTCGGCGAGTGTGGGCTTCTCGCCCACCTCACGCAGCACGATGTAGTCGTCCTCGCCGCCTGGGGGGGCGCCTTCGATGAGGTTGGGAATCGCCCGCTGCGCCTCGGTCAGCGCTTCCTCCGCCGCCGATTGCGCCGCCTCCGCCGCGGCCACCAGCTGCTTGCTCTGCTGTGCCTGCTCGATCAGCGCTTGCCGCTCGTCCTTGCCTGCCTTGCCGATCGCCTTGCTGGCAGCGTTGGACTCGGCGCGCAGCGTGTCGGCCTTCGTCACCGCGGCCCGGCGCTGGGCGTCAGCCTCGAGCAGCCGGTCAACGGCCGCCGGATCCTCACCACGCGCGAGCTGGCTTTCGCGTCCGCGCTGCGGATCGTCGCGCAGTATCCGGACGTCGATCACGCCCGCAACACTACTGGTGAGGCCCCTCGCGCAGGCTCGTGAGCCAGCTCTGTGCCTCCTGGAACTCGCCGTCGCTGGTCCCCCGGCGCACCGCCGGCGCGGTGCCGTCGGCACGCGGGTAGGAGCCGAGGTAGCGCACGTCCGCGCACAGCCGGCGCAGCGCCTTGAGCACGTCGCCGACCCGCTCCTCGAGGATGTGGCCCTCGCAGTCGATCGAGAAGCAGTAGCGCCCGAGGCCCTCGCCCGTGGGCCGCGACTCCAACCGCGTGAGGTTCACCCCGCGCACCGCGAACTCCGTCAGCATCTCCAGCAGCGCTCCCGGATGGTCGTCGGTCTCGAAGGCGACGAGGGTGGTGCGATCGGCACCGGTGTACGGAGGCGGCGGCGCAGGACGGGTCACGAAGACGAAGCGGGTGATCGCGTCGTCCCGGTCCTCGATCCCGTCGAAGAGCACGTCGAGCCCGTACGTGGGTGCGGCAAACGCGCCGGCCAACGCGGCATCGACGGTGCCGGACGCGACCTCGCGGGCAGCGTCGGCGTTCGACGCGGCAGGCAGCCATTGCGCCGCCGGCAAATTCTCGGCGAGCCAACGGCGGCACTGGGGCAACGAGTGCGGATGCCCGGACACCGTCGTGATGCCGGAGAGCGTCGACCCGGGCCTCACCAGCAGCGCGAAGCGGATCGGCAGCAGCACCTCGCGGCGGATCTGCAAGGCGCTTCCGGACGCGAGCTCGTCGAGCGTGCTCGGCACCGCGCCCTCGACCGAATTCTCGAACGGCACCAGCGCACCCGCGGCCTCACCGATTCGCACGGCGTCCAGCGCGGCAATGACGGTGGGCTCCGGGCGCAGCCGCGCGTCAGGAGCGCTGGCCTCGGGGGTGGTCCGCAGGGCGGCTTCGGTGAAGGTGCCCGCGGGGCCGAGGTAGGTGAGCAGCACCCACCGATCCTAGGAGAAGATCGCGGCTGGGCTGCGCGTAGCGAAGCGCGGAACTGCGACCAACGAACCCGGTACCTGATTGCATGGGCGGGTGGATCGCACAGAGGTGCGCGCGCTGCTGGAGCAGGTCGCGCAGGGCGAAGTGGCGCCGGACGTCGCGACCGAGCGCCTCGCGTCAGGTCCGCTGGCGGGTGTCCACGACATCGGATTTGCCCGCGTTGATACGCATCGGGCGCTACGCACCGGCGACCCCGAAGTCGTCTACGGGGCGGGTAAAACACCTTCCCAGATCGTGGAAATCGTCGCTGCGCTGCAAGCCGGGGACAGTGCCCGGCCGGCCCTGGTGACGCGTGCCGGCCCAGGCGCCGTCGGCGCCCTCGAAGCCCGCTGGCCCGACGCGACGGTCGCGGGCAGCACGGTCGTCATCGGCACCCCGCCACCCCCGCGCGGACGCGTGGCCATCATCTCGGCCGGCACCTCCGACGCCCCGGTCGCGGCCGAGGCGGCAATGACGGTCGGTGTCTTCG
Source organism: Frankiaceae bacterium (assembly GCA_036267695.1). Lineage (GTDB taxonomy): Bacteria > Actinomycetota > Actinomycetes > Frankiales > Frankiaceae > DATAZK01. The sequence goes on along the minus strand of DATAVO010000253.1, from coordinate 5,216 downwards.
GCAGCGAAGCAGTGCGGATCTCGGACGTGGGGGTCGCGGGTCTGCATCGCGTGCTGGCAGCCCGCGAGGAGTTCGCCGACGCCGACTGCCTCATCGTCATCGCCGGCATGGAGGGCGCCCTGCCGAGTGTCGTCGGCGGGCTCACCGGCCTGCCGCTGATCGCGGTCCCGACAAGCGTCGGCTACGGCGCCAGCTTCGGCGGTATCGCCGCGCTGCTCGCGATGCTCAACTCCTGCGCCCCGGGAGTCGCCGTCTGCAACATCGACAACGGGTTCGGCGCCGGCGTGCTGGCGGCCCGGATCGCCCGCCAGAGCGGCACTTTCCGGTGATCGGCTGGCTCGACCTGTCCAGCGGTGTCAGCGGCGACATGCTGCTCGGCGCGCTCGTCGACGCGGGCGTGCCGCTCGGGCTGCTGCAGGGCGAGATCGCCTGCCTGGGCCTCGACATCGAACTCGTCACCGAGCAGACGACCAGGGCCGGGCTCGCCGCCACCCGCGTCCACGTCGTCACCCATGAACAGAACCCGCCGCGGCGGACGCTGCCCCAGATCCGTGCGCTGCTCGGCAACCTCACGCCGCCGGTCGCCGCCGCAGCGACGCGCGCCTTCGAGGTGCTGGCCGCGGCGGAGTCGCAGGTCCACGGGATCGGCGTGGACGACGTGCACTTCCACGAGGTGGGGGCGCTCGACGCGCTGGCCGACGTCGCCGGAGCCTGCGCCGGCCTGCTCTCGCTCGGCCTTTCCGACCTGATCGCCGGTCCGGTCGCGCTCGGCGGCGGGACGGTCGAGACCGCACACGGACGGCTGCCCGTCCCCGGCCCGGCGGTCCTGGAAATCCTGCGCGCTGCTTCAGCCCCGGCCAGCGGCGGCGGTGAGGTCGAACTCTGCACACCCACCGGGGCGGCCCTCGTCGCGGCGCACGCCACCGCCTTCGGTCCGATGCCGCCGATGACCGTGACGGCCGTCGGCAGCGGCGCCGGCGGCCGCGATACGCCCGGCCGCCCGAACGTGGCGCGACTGGTGCTCGGCGAGCCGCTCGCGGCGCCGGCCACCGCGACCGCGACCGCGACCGCGACCGCGCCGGCGATCGTCATCGAGGCGAACGTGGACGACCTCGACCCGCGGGCGTGGCCGGTCGTGCTCGACGCCCTGCTGGTGGCCGGCGCCGATGACGCGTGGCTGACCCCGATCCTGATGAAGAAGGGGCGACCCGCCCACACCGTGAGCGCGCTGACGAACGCACCCGCTGCCGCCGCGGTGCGCGCCACGTTCTTCCGCGAGACCAGCACTCTGGGCGTGCGCGAAACCCCGGCGACCAAGACGGCGCTGGCCCGCGAGTTCCGCACCGTCGACGTCGAAGGTCAGCCGATCGCCGTCAAGCTCGGACGCGGACCCGACGGCACGCTACTGAACGCCCAGCCCGAGTGGGACGACGTGGTGCGCGCCGCGGCTGCCCTGGGTCAACCGGTCAAACGCGTCCTTGCCCAGGCCCTAGCGGCCTTCGAGCGCCTACCCGACTAGCTCGACAGCAGCGGGGTCGTGAGCTCCGTCAGCGCCTTGTTCACCAGCGGTCCGGGACCCGGGTCGCCGGTGGTCGGCGCCAGGCCGGCCCAGCGCTCCCAGGCCGTGTTGATGGCCATGACCACCGCCCCGGACACGAGCGTCACCCGCAGGTCGGTCGCCGGTCGTGAGAGCCGCTCGGCGAGGCAGGCAGCCAGACCCTGCTGCTGGCCGTAGGCCTCCTGCAAGCGGCGGGCCCGCAGCGCCGGAGTGTCCCGCACCATCAGCAGGAACGCCCGGGTCTGAGCGGGGTTCTCCGCCGCGTGCTGGCAGGCGGCAGTGGCGGCGGTACGCAGCGCCTCCTGCAAAGGCTTGTCGGACGGCACCGCCCGCAGTGCCTCCACGACCTCCTCGACGCCCCAGCGCCACAGGGAGGCGACGACCTCTTCCTTGCTGCCGAAGTAACGGAAGAACGTGCGCGCCGAGATCTCGACCTCGGCGACGATGTCCTCGACCGTCGTCTGGTCGTAGCCGCGCTCGATGAACAGCCGGGCCGCAGCGTCAGCCAGCTCGCGGCGGGTGCGGGCCATGCGGCGTTCGGTCAGCGGGCGCCGGGCCGCTGGGGACGGGGTGGACGGGGTGCCCTGAGCCACTTGCGGTTTCGCAGCAGTCAGATCCGTGACGGTCGTCGCAGCACTCACCGGCACCTGCCCTCCGCCGGCCCGGGTGGCCGGCTGCCTGTCACGCGCGGGTCATCCCGACGATCAGAGTTTGACACGCGCAAGGTGCTGTTTACCCCATGCAAAGGTCACCATGCGACAGGTGGCAGCTGCTGTCGCAACCGGTAGTTTGAGAATCATGGCGTTGGTGGAGGACCGCGAGGGCGGAGTCGCCGACCCACTGGTGGAAGTCGCAGGCACCGACCGCGCCCGCGCCCGGCTCACCCTGATCGTCGTCTCGCTCGGCGTCATGATGGTCGGCATCGACGGATCAGTCGTGTCGATCGCCAATCCCTTCATCGCCCGAAGCCTGCACGCGTCGCTCGCGGACCTGCAGTGGGTCACCAACGCGTACCTGCTCTCCCTGGCCGTACTCCTGATCGTGGGCGGCAAGCTCGGCGATCGCTACGGCCGCAAGAAGCTCTTCCTCATCGGCGTCATCGGGTTCGCGCTCGCTTCCGTCGCCATCGGCCTGGTCGGATCGATCAGTGGCGTCATTGCCTTCCGGGTGCTGCAGGGGGCGTTCGGCGCGATCCTCATGCCCAACACGCTGGCCCTGCTGCGCAGTGCGTACTCCGAGGACGAGCTCACCCGCGCCGTCGGGACGTGGAGCTCCGCCGCCGGGGCGGCCACTGCGGCCGGGCCGATCCTCGGCGGGCTGCTGGTCGACAACGTCTCCTGGGAGAGCGTCTTCTACCTCAACGTGCCGGTCGCCATCGCGACGCTCGCGCTCGGTATCCCGTACCTGCTGGAAAGCCGCGAGAGTCACCGCGATCCGATCGACTGGCCCGGCGTGCTCACCCTGGCCGGCGGGCTGTCGGCGCTGATCTACGGGCTGGTGAAAGGCCAGGAGTGGGGCTGGGTGACCGGGCGCACCTTGGGCACGCTCGGCCTCGCGGTCGTGCTGATGGCGTCGTTCATCTTCGTCGAGTCGCGGGCGACCTCGCCGCTGCTGCCGCTCTGGCTGTTCAAGGACCGGTCGGTCTCGATGGGCTCGCTCATCGTGCTGCTGAACTTCTTCGCCTTGTTCGGCGTCCTGTTCTTCGTCTCGCTCTATCTGCAGAGCGTCTCGGGGTACTCCGCGCTGAGCGCCGGGTTGCGCACCTTGCCGCTCACCGCCGTCTTCTCCCTCAGCAGCCCGCTGGGTGCCCGCATCACCACCCGGTACGGCCCGCGGATCCCGATCGGCTTCGGCCTGCTGTCGGTGGCCATCGCCCTCTTGCTGCTGACCAGCCTCGAGCCCAACTCCGCCTACTGGCATCTGTGGCCCGAATTCATCCTGCTGGGCCTCGGGATAGGCATGGTGATCTCCGCGTCGACCGAGGCGATCGTCGGCAATGTCGACATCGACCACGCCGGAGTCGCGGGCGGCCTGCAGGCCACGTCCATCCAGCTCGGCGGGGTGCTCGGCACGGCCGTCCTCGGTTCCGTGCTCGCCGGCCGGGTCGGCAGCGTCCTGTTCGACAAGCTCACCGGCGCCGGAGTGGAGCCCGCTCTCGCGCAGCAGCTCCAGCTGCAGAAGGAAGTCGTCGGGCAGGGGGTCGCGCCCGTGCCGCCCGGATCGTCCGATCACGTCGCCGCGGCGATCACCCACGGCAGTCATGCCGCCTTCATGAGCGGGCTGCACGTCTCGATGCTCGTGGCCGCCGTCATCACTCTGATCGGTGCGGCCCTCACCCCGCTGATCCGGCGCGGCGACCCGATGCCCGAAGGCGCCGTCGTCCCGCACTAGCGCTGACGCCGCAACTCGGACCGAGGAAGGCCTATCGGTTTGGCTGCCCTCGGGTGTGAGAATGACGCGGCCCAGGCAGCTACAGGGTGGGGAGTTCGGCTTTGACGTACTTCGTGACGGGATCAACCGGGTTTCTCGGCCGCTTCCTGCTTCACAGACTGCTGGCCCGCGAGCCTGCCGCGCCCATCGGCCTGCTGGTGCGGGCCGCTTCCCGCGAGCGGCTCGAGGGTTTGGTCAGCGAGCTTGGCGGCGCGGATCAGGTGACGCTGTACGAAGGTGATCTCACCGAGCCGCAGCTCGGCCTCGGTGACGACGCGATCGCGGCGCTGCGGGGCAACGTCGAGCACTTCTTCCATCTCGCCGCGGTCTACGACATGACCGCCGACGACGAGCGCAACCGCGCGGCCAATGTCGAGGGCACGCGCAATGCGGTGGAACTGGCCAACACGCTGGGGGCCGGATGCCTGCACCACGTCAGCTCGATCGCCGTGGCGGGTGAGTACGACGGCTACTTCCGCGAGGACATGTTCGACGAGGGCCAGCCGCTGCCCTCCTCGTATCACCGTACGAAGTTCGAATCCGAGCGGCTGGTGCGCAGCCGCGCCGAGGTGCCGTGGCGGGTATACCGGCCGGCGATCGTCGTCGGGCACAGCAAGACCGGCGAGATGGACAAGATCGACGGCCCGTACTACTTCTTCAAGCCGATCCAGAAGGTGCGCCACCTGCTCCCGGAATGGGTGCCGCTGGTCGGCCCGGAAATGGGCGATACCAATATCGTGCCGGTCGATTATGTGGTCGCGGCCATGGACCACATCGCCCATGAGCCCGGGCTGGACGGCCAGGCCTTCCACCTCACCAACCCGCGGCGGATGACTTCCGGCGACGTCATCAACATCTTCGCGCGTGCCGGTCACGCGCCGCAGCTGGCGCTGCGCATCGACAAGCCGATCCTCGATCTGCTGCCCAAGGGCCTGCTGTCGGCGGCGATGAAACTGCCCGCGCTGCGCCAGATTCGCCGCCAGGTGCTGAACGATCTCGGGGTGCCCGAGGAGGTGCTCGAGCACATCGCGCTCGTGCCGCGCTTCGACACCCGCGACACCGAACGCGCCCTCGACGGGAGCGGGATCGCGGTGCCGGAGCTCGCCGACTACGCGCCCGCCCTCTGGGACTACTGGGAGCGTCACCTCGATCCCGATCTGCACCGCGACCGCACACTCGCCGGGGCAGTACGCGGGCGCACCGTCGTCATCACGGGTGGCTCGAGCGG
>DATAVO010000252.1:0-15082 GCA_036267695.1 Frankiaceae bacterium | reverse complement strand
GGCGCGCGTCTCGGGGATCCAGTGGCCTGCGCCCGCCAGGGGCACGAACGTGTACGGCGCGTCGACCAAGGCCGCGGCGCCCTCGGCCGCCTCGCGGGCGAACGCCGGGTCACCGTCGCCCCAGACGTAGAGGGTCGGCACGGTCCCAGCCGAGCGCGTCGAGCATCCCGATCGTGTCGGCGACCAGCTCGTCCGCCCCGTAGGCGCTCACCTCGGCGGGCTGGTTGCCTGCCGCGTAGCCGCGCTGATCCGGCGCCACCGCGCGAAAACCCGCGTCGCCCAGAGCCTGCAGCTGCGCCGCCCACTCGAGCGAGAACTGTGGAAACCCGTGCAGCAGCAGCACCCCGCGGCCGCCGGCCGGGCCCCTCGCCAGGTACGGGAAGGTCAGGCCGCGCACCTCGAGGCTTCCGGCGTCCACGGGCCCGACGCTAGTCCCGCCGATCACTTCAGGACGTTGACCGCCCGCGCGATGACGAGCACAACAAGCAGCAGCGCGAGCGTCGACTGGAGCATCATCAGCAGCTTCGACCAGCGCGAGAGCGGCAACGTGTCGGTCGGGCTGAAGGCGGTCACGTTGGTGAAGCTGAGGTAGAGGTAGTCGACGAACCGCGGCTCCCAGTTGGGGTCCACCAGGTCGGTCGCCTGCATCTGCGGGAAGAGGAAATCCGGATACGCGCGTTCACCCTGACCGCGGGCGACCGGTCCGCCGCGGTCCAGCTCCCAGTACCAGAGCGCGAACACGACGACGTTCGTCGCGTAGATCAGGCCCCCGGTGCCGAGCAGGACGCTCGGACGGTCGCTCGCCTCCCCGCGCAGCAGCTGGACGACGAGTGCCGTGCCGCTCCCGGCGTCGGCCGCGAACAGGATCCCGATCAGGAAGAGCGAGAGCCGGCGCAGCAGCGGATCCCGCCGCTCGATGCGCCCCGGGTTGAAGGCAATCAGCACGGCGAGCAGGGCCAGCTCGATGGCCGGGATCAGGTAGCGCGGCTGGAGCGCGAGCTTTCGCGGCAGCAGCAGCTGCAGCACCGCCGCGACGGCGATCGCGATTGCCGACGGCCAGCGCCGCTCGCCGCGGGTGGGTCGCCGCCACGCGGGAGGCAGGGGCCTGCCTGGCGCCGGCTCCGGTGGCGCGCTCACAGCCAGCATGTTCACCCACTGTGGGGCGCGCGCAGCGGCAGCCGCGCCGATCCACCTCCGCTCGATTCGGTCCCCAGCGGCAACGGCGTACTCCATTTGGCGCAAGCGCAAGTGACGCCCACCGGCGCATTCGCGGGCCCCGCCCAACCCCGTTAATTGTCATGAGGGAGCGCGGGGGGAACGCGCCTTCCGGGGAACGGGCTGGTCGTTCGGTTATCGGGGGTATCGAACGACCAGCCTGCCCGTGCGGAAAGATGAGCACCATGCCGGCTGACCCGGAGTGCCCGTTCTGCCGGATCGCGAGCGGTGCCGCCGACGCGCACATCGTGGCTTCCGACGAGTACTGCCTGGCCGTCCTTGATGCCAGTCCGGCGGCACGCGGGCACACCCTCGTGATCCCGCGGGCACACGTCACCGACCTGTGGAGCGCCGACCCGGAGATCGCCGCCGCGGTCGGGCGTACCTGCGCCGTCGTGGCTCGCCAGATCCGGACCCGCCTGCGACCGGACGGTCTCACCCTGCGCCAGAACACCGGGGAGGCGAGCGGGCAGCGGGTGTTTCACCTGCACGTGCATCTGGTCCCGCGCTGGCACGGCGACGGCACCGTCGGCTGGCCATGGCCGCCGCCGCCCGACGTCGACCCCCACGACGTCCTGCGCGAGCTGGCGCCCTGACCGCTTGGTGCTGGCTCCGTGCTGACTCGATGCTGGGCCCGGCTCAGTCCTCGAGCCGGAAGCCGACCTTCATACCGACCTGGTAGTGATCGATGTTGCCGTTCTCGAGGTGGCCGCGGATCTCGGTCACCTCGAACCAGTCGAGGTTGCGCAACGTCTGCGCGGCGCGGCTGATGCCGTGGCGGATCGCGTCGTCGAGGCTTTCTTCAGAGGTGCCCACGATCTCGGACACCCGGTAAGTGCGGTTCGTCATGGGCCGGGACGCTAGCCCGTCGCGGGCGGCAGCGCATGACCGGGCAGCAGACTCACAACGCGCGTTTCACATCTTTCCGCCATCATGGAAGCGGTGATCCTGCAATCGAGCGCAAGGGCCGCCCGCCGCGTGGTCGTTACGGTGTTCGGTGCCGCGGTGCTCGGACTCGGGATCGTGCTGCTGGCGCTGCCCGGCCCGGGTGTCCTGGTGATCGCGCTCGGCTTCCTGATCCTGTCGACGGAGTACGACTGGGCCCGGCGGCGCTTCGAGTACGCCCGGCGCAAGGCTGCTGACCTCGCCGATCAGGCGGTCGCGAAGCCGTGGTCGACGGCGCTGAGCATCCTGGCCGCCCTCGGCCTGGTGGCCCTTGGCATCGCGCTCGGGACGGTTTCCGCCCTCCCGTTCTCCAGCTGGTGGACCGGCGGCAGCCTGATCTTCGGCGGGGTCGCCGCGCTCGCCACGATCGTGGTGAGCCTGCGCCAAGCCAAGTCCGCGCAGGCGGCGCGGAACTCCGCGCAGAATCGCTAGGACTCCTCGTCGTTCGTGTCGCTGACGCCGCGCACGATCGGGTACTTCTTCAGGCAGTCGGTCAGCGCCGCCTTGTCCGCGGACGAGGCGCTGGTGACGTCGTAGCGCACCGGGTAGGCCTTCGAGGTCGCGAGATGGTTCTTGTCCGGCGGCTCGAGCTTGGCCTTGCCGAAGACGGGGCAGGCAACGCCGACGGCCCGGGCCGTCGCTTCCGCCGTTCCGGGCGCGAAATGCACGACATATTCGTCGAGATCGTTGTGAACCGCGCAGGACACGGTCACCCCGATCAGCGCCGCAGCACCCATCTGCACCAGAATCAGCCGGGGCAGGCGCGAAGCGGTCGACGGTGTGCGCACGCGTCCAATCTAGGACGGAGTTATGTATGGCACTGCGGATCGAGGACTACGCGATCATCGGGGACACCCACACTGCTGCACTGGTGGGCCTCGACGGGTCGATCGACTGGCTCTGCCTTCCGCGCTTCGACTCCGCAGCGGTGTTCGCCGGCCTGCTCGGCGATGACAGTCACGGCCGCTGGAAGATCGCCCCGCACGACGTCCAGATCCACGCGACCTCGCGCCGCTACCGCGGTGACACCCTCGTGCTGGAGACCGAGTTCCAGACGGCGACCGGAGTGGCGCGGGTCGTCGACGCGATGATGCCGGTGGCCGATGAGCACGTGGTGCTGCGCATGGTCGAGGGGATCAGCGGCCACGTCTCGATGCGGAGCCACCTGCTGATGCGTTTCGGCTACGGATCGATCGTCCCGTGGGTCCGCCGGGTGGACAACGAGACGTGCGCCATCGCCGGTCCGGATGCGCTCACGCTGCGCTCGGACGTCAAGCACCGCGGGCGTGACATGGCCACCGTCGGCGACTTCGAGATCCGTAACGGCGAATCGCTGACCTTCCAGCTCGTCTATCACCGCTCGCATCGCGAGCCCACTCCCGCCCTCGACGTGCGCGCCCACATCGACCGGGTCGAGGCCTGGTGGGCGAACTGGATGTCGGGGTTCAACTACGACGGGCGCTGGCAGGACGCGGTGCGGCGCAGCGTCATCACGCTGAAGGCGCTGACCTACGCCTCCACCGGAGGCATCGTCGCCGCCGCCACCACGTCACTGCCCGAGCAGCTCGGCGGTATCCGCAACTGGGACTACCGCTACTGCTGGCTGCGCGACGCGACGATCACCCTCATTGCGTTGATCGACGCCGGCTTCGTCACCGAGGCGAAGGCCTGGCGCGAGTGGCTGCTGCGCGCGATCGCGGGTGATCCGTCGAAGCTGCAGATCATGTACGGGGTAGGCGGCGAGCGCCGGCTGCCGGAGTGGGAAGTGCCGTGGTTGCAGGGATATCAGGGCGCGGCGCCGGTGCGGATCGGCAATGCCGCCGTCCAGCAGTTCCAGCTCGATGTCTACGGCGAGGTGATGGACGCCCTGCACGTCGCGCGCCAGACCCAGCGCGACATCGCGGCGCGTGAAGGCCGGGTGCACAAGGACGCTGCCGAAGACATCTCGTGGTCGCTGCAACGCAAGCTGATGGACTTCCTCGAGACCGGCTGGGCGCAGCCCGACGAGGGCATCTGGGAGGTGCGCGGGCCGCGCCGGCATTTCGTGCACTCGAAGGTGATGGCCTGGGTCGCGGCGGACCGCGCGGTGCGCTCGGTGACCGACCAGCACATGCGCGGGCCGGTCGAGAAGTGGCAGGTCCTGCGCGACAAGATCCGCGACGACATCCTGACCAACGGCTACGACGCCCAGCGCCAGACGTTCACCCAGTACTACGGTTCGAAGGAGCTGGACGCGGCGCTCCTGAACATCCCGCTCGTCGGGTTCCTGCCGGGCTCTGACCCGCGGGTGCAGGGCACCGTCCGCGCGATCGAGAAGGAGCTTTTCACCGACGGCTTCGTGCGCCGCTACACCACGACCGAGAACGTCGACGGGCTGCCGCCGGGCGAGGGCGCCTTCCTGGCATGCACCTTCTGGCTCGCCGACAACTACGCCGCGGTCGGCCGGCTGGACGAGGCGGTCACCCTCTTCGAGCGGCTGCTGAGCCTGCGCAACGACGTGGGCCTGCTCGCCGAGGAATGGGACCCCGTCGCCAAGCGGATGACCGGCAACTTCCCGCAGGCGTTCAGCCACGTGCCGCTGGTCTACACCGCGCGCAACCTCTCGCACGCGCTCGAAGGGCAGTCGCGCAAGGGACGGTCAGGCCTGCGCTACGCGACCGCCGCGCCGGGAGCGACGGATACGCCGGGGCCCGACCTGGGCAGCACCGAGCACCTCCAGACGCCGGCCGCGACCTAGCCGGCCTTAGCCGGCTTTGGTCAGGTCGACGATCCGGCGCTTGCCCCGTCCCGGATGGGGACCTGGTGAGCGGAACGGCACCGGCCGGATGTGGTGGACGTACGCGCCCGCGACGATGAGCAGCGAGGCGATCAGCGTGAACCACACGCCGGGGCCGAGCGTGCGGTGAAACGTGCAGCTGATGCCGGCCGGGCAGGTGAAGTTGTCGGGCCGCAGCGTTTTCGGGATGGAGATCAGGTCGTAGAGCGCGAGCGCGGCGGACAGCGCCCCGGCGCCCAGGAGCAGCCGCCAGGCCCACGGTTTGGTTGCCGGAAGGAGCATGACGGCGACGACGGCCAGCGCGGCGAGGGAGAGCACGAGAGTCGCCGTGCCGAGGCGGCCGCCGGCGATCCCGATGGAGTCCGTGACGGCGCCGGCGAGCTTGTCGCCGGCCTGGCTGCGAGCATCGACCGTCGACCAGGTGAGGAAGGCGGAGACGAACACCAGGACCGCACCGATGACCGACGCGAGCAGGCCGAGGGTCAGCCGGTCGGCCATGGACTGGAAGGTGATCCGCTCGGCGACGGCCGGCGCCGCCTCACCCGTCGCGGTTTGCGCCGTCGCCTCGTTCGTCGCGGTTTGCGGCGCTGCCTCACCCGTCGCGGCTTCGGGCACTGCCGGTGTCTCGCTCATTCCCGCCCCTCGCCTTGCATTTCGCTCCTCCTCATCAGCGCCAGCAGCCCGCCCGCCAGGATCAGCAGCGCCCCGATGACGGCCAGCCAGGCACCCGCCCCGTTGGGCAGGCTCACCTTGACGGCGTCGATCTGACGGTAAGACCGGAACAGCGTCGCCAGTTCCACAGGATGGCCGATGGCCGCGAACGCCATCACCACCACCCCGAGCCCGCCGGTGACCGCGAGGGCGGGTCCGAGCAGACGCGGCGCCCGCCGCGGCAGGAGCGCGGCACTCAGAGCGATCGAGAGCAGACCCAGCACGAGCATGATGCGGCCCTCGAGAAGCGAGAGCCCGTTGTAGGTGATGCTCGACGGATCGGCCGTGAAGCCCTGGGAGTCCGTGCCGTTGGCGGTCAGCCGGAGCGTCGCCCACGTGAGGAAGCTACCGATTCCCGCCAGCAGCCCGCCCGCGGCGCCGACCGCGCAACCGATCCGCGAGAGCGCCAGCCCGTCGCTGGGCTCGACCGCAAGCTGCACTCCGTTCCCGTAGTCGACGACCGGCTCCATGTCGAACTCGCCGGGCTGGCCATCTGCCGGCGGGAACAACCCTGGTGTGCCGTTCGGCGGCGGGGTGATCGCAGGGGCGGCAGGAGGCGGGAACGCGCCTGGTGGGCCCTGCCCGACGGGCGTCTGCTGGTAGGGCGCCTGCTGGTAGGGCGCCCGCTCGTAGGGCGCGCTCGCGTAGGTCGCCTCGGTGGCTTCGGTGGACCACGGTGGGGCGGGCCGGGTGCCGGCAGTCGGCGGACCGGCGAAGCGCGGCTCATCGGGGTCCAGGTGTCCGCCGAAACCACGCTCGCGACCGGCGGGGATCCCTGCCTCCCGCTGGGTCGGATCGGGTCCGGCGGTCATGAGGTCCTCTCGGATGCGGTCGCCGTTGAGTCGCGTGGATCGGCCTGCGATTCACGTCTACACAAGACGGTGTCCCCAGGAAACTGTGTCTCCAGGAATACGCCTGGTTAAGCGCCCTTGTCTCGGCCGTTTAATTGATCTGGCGTTCGGCGTTCGCCCAGTACGGCTCGCGGAGTTTGAATTTCTGCACCTTTCCGGTCGCCGTGCGCGGAATCGCGTCCCGGATTTCCACCGATGTAGGCGCTTTGTACCGCGCAAGGCGCTCCTTGCACCAGGCGATGATCTCCTCCTCGGTGACGGACTCCCCCTCCGCCGTCACGATCAAAGCCTTGATCGTCTCGCCCCAACGCTCGTCCGGGACGCCGATGACGGCGACCTCGGCGACCGCCGGGTGGCTGAAGATCGCGTCCTCCACCTCGATCGAGGAGACGTTCTCACCGCCGGTGATGATCACGTCCTTGCGACGGTCGGAGATCGTGAGATAGCCACCCTCGTAGGTGCCGCCATCGCCGGTGTGGAACCAGCCGTCGCCGAGCGCCTGCTCGGTGGTGTCGGGCTGCTCCCAGTAGCCGTCGAGCACCGTGTTCGAGCGCACCAGGACCTCGCCTGACTCGGCGATCTTCACCTCCGTGCCGATCGCGGGCACGCCTGCCCGGGACAGCAGGCGGGCGCGCTCGAGGCCGGGCTCGCCGTCCCATTCGGCTCGGGTGCGGTTCGACGTGACCAGCGGCGAGGTTTCCGTGAGGCCGTAGATCTGGGTGAACTCCCAGCCGAGCTCCTCCTCGACCCGCGCGATCACGCGTGTGGGCGGAGGCGCGCCGGCCACGACGATGCGCATCGCGCCGCTGCCGGGGATCGGCCCGTCCCAGCTCTGCGCCGCCTCGAGGACCGTGCTCCAGACCGCGGGCGCGCCGCAGGCAAGGGTGACGCCGTGCTGCTGGACGCGGCGCAGGATCTCGGTGCCGTCGACCTTGCGCAGCACGACCTGCGGCACCCCCAGGCCGGCCATCGCGAAGGGCATTCCCCAGCCGTTGCAGTGAAACATCGGCAGCGTGTGCAGGTAGACGTCGCGATCGCTGACGCCGGTGTGCAGCCCGAAGGTGACCGCGTTGACCCAGGTGTTGCGATGGGTGATCTGCACGCCCTTGGGCCGGGCGGTGGTCCCCGACGTGTAGTTGATCGTCGCGGTCGCGTCCTCGTCGGGCTCCTCCCACGGCACGGGATCGCGCTCGGGTCGCAGCAGGCCGTCGTCGTACTCCTTGCCGAGCACGAAACGGTGCTTGACCGCCGGGCTCGCCGCGTCCGTGAGCAGGTGCTCATGCTCGGGGTCGGCGAGCAGCACCGAGGCGCCGCAATGCTCCACGATGTAAGCGATTTCCGACGTCTGCAGGCGGAAGTTGATCGGCACGCACACGCGTCCGTACCCGGTGACGCCGAAGAGCAGTTCCAGCATCCGGGCGGCGTTCTCGCTCACCACGGCGATGCGCTCACCGCGGCCGACGCCCAGCTCGTCCAGCCCCGCCGCGAGCGCCCGGCACCGGGCGCCGAACCCGCGATAGGTGACATCGCCGAGCGACGCGGCCGGCTGGGTCGGCTCGTCGATGATGCCGACGCGTTTGCCGTACACCTCTTCGGCCCGGCGCAGGAAGTCGATGCTGGTCAACGGAACGCGCATGCCGGGCAGGCTAGCGCGCTCCGGCGGGTCCGGGGCGGGCCACCACATGGATCGGTTTGCGGGAAGGGCCGAAGGGCCCGGGGTGCTAGCGCGCCAGGAGGGCGGGCAGCACGTCAGCGATCGGCGCGTTCAGCAGGGCGTCGGCGTACTCGTCGTACGGGGTCGGCTCGGCGTTGACGATGACGAGCCTGGCGCCGGACTCCACAGCGACTCCGCAGGTGCCCGCGGCGGGCTGGACCGTCAGCGAGCTGCCGACCGCCAGGAACAGGTCGCAGGCCGCGGCAGCCTCGAACGCCCGCTGCAGCACGAGCGGGTCGAGGGCCTGACCGAAGCTGATCGTCGCCGATTTCAGGATCCCGCCGCAGCTCTCACACGGCGGGTCGGCCTCGCCCGCGTCGACCCGGTCGAGCACCTCCGCCATGGGGCGCCGCGCGTGGCAGGACAGGCACTCGGCGTCATAGAGCGTGCCGTGCAGTTCCAGCACGCGTTCCGGCGACGACCCCGCCTTCTGGTGCAGCCCATCGATGTTCTGCGTCAGGAGCGCGGTGAGCTTGCCGGCGCGTTCGAGCTCGACCAACGCTCGGTGCCCGGAGTTCGGCTCGGCCGTCCACGCAGAATGCGCGCGGCGGTTCTGCCAGGAGCGCACCCGCAGCTCCGGATCATCGACGTACGCCGAAAGCGTCGACATCCGCTGCGCCGCCGGATCCTTCGTCCAGATCCCCTGCGGGCCGCGAAAGTCAGGGATGCCCGAGTCGGTCGAGATGCCCGCGCCGGTGAGGACGGTGACCGATCCCGCGCCGTCCAGCCAGCCGCGGACGGTCTCGATGTCGCTCACGTACTCATTTTTCCATTTCCCGCGCCACTGCCGCGCTTCCCCGGTTCTTCCAGGTCACCCGCATACATTCAGCGACGTGTCCTCGCTGACCGTGCGCGCCCACGGCCCCGCTGGCGCTCCAGACGTGTGGGAGGCGTACGCCGATCCGCAGCGCTGGCCCGAGTGGGCGCCGCACATCCGCCGCGTCGAGGCGATCGGACGGCTACGGCCGGGACTCGAGGGGCAGGTCTGGTCGATCGTGCCGGCGCCCGTCTCGTTCGAGGTCACCGACGTGGACGCGAAGCGCCGGCGCTGGTCCTGGCTGGCGGCCTTCGGTCCGGTGCGCATGCGTTTCGACCATGGCGTCGACGAGCTCGACACCGGCTCGGGGACCTGGCTCACCATGCACGGACCCCTGCCGTTGTTGATGATTTACGCGCCGCTCGCCCGGCTGGCCCTGCGCCGACTGGTGCGCGTCCCCGTAGCCGCCGCGTCGCAGTAGCCATCGAACGCGTAGTTGCCAGCAGATCCCGTCGTCCTGGCGACCGCATTCGCTGGCGGCAGTGGATACTCGCGCCGTGCCCACAACGAACGACAGAACTGGCCGGCTCGCCGGCAAGGTAGCGATCATCACCGGGGCGGCGCGTGGTCAGGGCGCGGCGGAGGCCAGGCGGTTCGCGTCGGAGGGCGCCAGCGTCGTCATCACCGACGTCCTCGACACCGACGCGGAGGCGCTCGCGGCCGAGATCGGCGAAGCGGCGATTGCCCTCGCGCACGACGTGTCCAGCGAGCCCGATTGGGCCGCGGTCGTCGCCGCTGCCACCGAGGCGTTCGGCGGGGTTGACATCCTCGTCAACAACGCGGCGATCTACTGGACCCGACCGTTGGTCGACGAACCGGTCGCCGATCTTCAGCGGCTGCTGAACGTCAACCTGATCGGCGCGCTGCTCGGCCTGCAAGCCGTCGTACCCGCCATGAAGGCCGGCGGCGGCGGCAGCATCGTCAACATCTCCTCGCACGCCGGCACTGCGGGGATGTACGGGCACGGCGCTTACGGGATGTCGAAATGGGGGCTACGCGGGCTGACGCAAGTGGCGGCGACCGAGCTCGGCGTCGAGGGGATCCGGGTCAACGCGGTGCTGCCGGGCTCGATCGACACGGCCATGCTTCCGGTGCGCAAGATGGACTTCGCTACCCGCTTTCAAGACCTGCCGCTGGGACGGGTCGGGACAGCCAACGAGATCGCCGAGGCGGTGCTCTTCCTCGCCTCCGACGAGTCGTCCTACCTCACCGGCTCCGAGCTCCGCGTCGACGGTGGCCTCGGGTCAGGCCTCCGCCCGGAGGCGTGGCGCGTCGACCACCCGCCGGACTGAAAAGCCTGCAAACACGAGGGGTTTCAGGCCCAGGCGACCTGCACCGGCAGCGAGCGCGGCCCCTTCGCCCAGATGACCGGCACGTTCTCGTAGGCGAAGCCGGGCTCGATCCGCAGCGCGGTCGCCATGTCCAGCAGCATGTTCACGGCGACCCGGGCCTCCATCCGCGCGAGATGCGCACCGGGGCAGACGTGGGGGCCGCCGCCGAAGGCGAGATGGCGTCTCATGTCGGGGCGATCGAGCCTGAACTGCTCGGGATCGTCGAACTTCTGCTGATCGCGGTTGGCCTGCTCGACGCCGAAGACGACGGCCTCACCGACCTCGATCTGCTCGCCGGCCACGACCGTCTCGGCGTTGCAGGTGCGCATCAGCATGCGGACCGGCGGGTCGAGGCGGAGCGACTCCTCGATGGCCGCCTCGACGAGCTTGCGATCGGCGGCGAGTTCCGCGAAGAGGGCGGGATCGCCGGCGAGGCGGTACAGCAGGTTGCCGAGCAGATGCCGGGTCGTCTCGTTGCCGGAGATGAAGAGGAAGACGAGTTGGACGCGGGCCTCGGTATCAGTCAGGCGGCGGCCGTCGATCTCGCGGGTGATGAGGCGGGTGACGAAGTCCTCGCGCGGCTTCGCGCGCCGGTCGGCAATGATCGCGTCGATGTAGGCGGCGAACTCGGGATGCGCGCCCGAGAAACCGACGCCCCGCTCGTTGCGGTACAGCGACGGATAGGTGCCCTCGACGACCTCTTCCGACCACGTCGCCCACTTCTCATAGTCGGCGGGCTCGGCGCCGAGGAGGTGGGCGATGATGCTGTTGGGCACCGGCATGACGTACTCGGTGACGAGGTCGACCGGCCCGCCTCTCGCCCGCAGCCCGGTCAGCAGGTCGCGGCAGAGCGTCTCGCACAGCGGCTCCACGCCGGTCAGCCGGTGGCTCGCGATGGCCGAGTTGATGATCTTGCGAACGTGACCGTGGCGCGGCTCGGGGATCTCGTTGACGAACTGCTCCTCCGGCGGCACCTCGACGCCGGGCGCGCGGAAGTTGGCCCGGAACGCCTCGACGTCTTGCGTCGCGCCCAGCACCTCGGCGTAACCGGTGAAGACCCAGTTACCCGCGTCGCCCCGCTGAACGGGACAGGCTGACATCATGTGAGCTCCTCACGTAGTGACGCGAGAAAGCTAGCACCCGCCGGGTTCGTGAACAGCTGGTCAGCGACCCCCTACAGTCGCCGTGATGGCCCGCGTCCGCACCACCGTCGTCGTGCTGTGCTGGCTCGCCTGCGCTCTGCTGCTCCTGCTCGAGTTCTTGCGCCTCATCGGCCTGGACTCGCACGCCGCACCGCTCATCGCGGTCTCCACGGCCTGGCCGCTCGTCACGCTCCTTGGCGTGCTGGTCATCGCCGGTGCGGCCGTCGTCCGTCGGCCGCTGCTCGGCGCGGCGGCCGCCGTCATGCTGGTGCTGATCATTTCCGCCTGGTGGCCGGCGTGGGCAGGCGAGGTCGGCGCCGGGCCCAAGGGTGCGCCGCGGCTGCGCCTGCTCGCCCTCAACGTCGAATACAGCCAGGACACCGGTGCCGCTGCCAGCCGCCAGATCCGTTCGCAAAACCCCGACGTTGTCGTGCTTTCCGAGCTCTCACCGCTCACCTTGCGGCACCTGGATCTGCGGCAGTACCGATATTCGTGGCGGCGGCCCCAATCAGGCGCGTTCGGGCAGGGCATCTGGAGTCGCTGGCCGCTCGAGGAGGTGTCGACCTGGTCGGTGCACGGGGTCGCCATGGCCCGGTTGACGGTGGACACACCCGGTGGCCGCATCCGGCTGTATCAAGTGCACACGCTCGCGCCGCGCGGGCCGGCCGCTCGCCAGACCTGGCGCCAGCAGCTGCAGCAGTTACGCAAGCTGCTGAGCGCCGAACAGCTGCCGGTCATCGCGGCGGGCGATTTCAATTCCTCGCGCTGGGACGGCGCCTTCCACGATCTGCTGGGCGGCCCGCGCCATCTCGCCGACGCATCGACGGGACGCGGGTACTTCGCGACCTGGCCGAGCGGACGCTCGTACCCGCCGCTGCTCCCGCTCGACCACATGCTGGTCTCCACCGGTATCGGCGTGCGCCACTTCACCGTGCTGGGCGCGGTCGGCAGCGACCATCGCGCGATCGTCGCGGATCTCACCGTCACCAGCTGACGCCATGCCGCGGCCGTGATTAGTCCTGGCGAGTAATCGAAGTGCGCCAGGCCCTGACCCTTTCGGCGGCGGCCGCCGCGGGCGCGTGACGGGCGCGCGCGCTGGCCCGGATGCGGGTGGACGCCGCGGCCCGGCCCTGCGGGTCGGCGAGTACTCCCGCGAGCGCCTGCGCGAAACCGGAGAGCGGTGCGATCGAAACACCCTCGAGGTGCAGCCCTTCGACCCCGTACTCGGTCGTCAGCACCGGCACGCCGGCCATCGCCGCTTCGAGCACCTTCACCTTCGGGCCGCTGGAGGCCGGACACGGGAACGCCAGCACGGCCGCCTGCTCCCACAGTTCAGCGATGGCAGGCAGCTGCCCGAGCGCCTCGACACCGGCGGGGAGCGCATCGCCCGGAAGGCCGCCGCCGGCCAGCAGCAGGCGCGCACCGGGGACCCTTTCGCGGATGGCCGGCCACTCGCGTAGCAACACCGTCAGCGCGGCGAGGTTGGGACCCCAGGTCCAGTCCGCCGGCAAAACCGCGACGGGCTCCTCGACGACCGAAATGGCGGGCGACAGATCGAGGGCGATCGGCACCGGTCGCGTCCCGAGTCCAAACCGGCGGGCGACCCGGGAGGAGTACGCCGTCGGGATGCGGACCATCGCGGCAGCGCGGCGCTCGTGGCGCAGGTCCTGAGCGTGCCTCGGCTCCGCCCGGCGCAGCGCCCACTGATCGAGCAGCGTCGAGTAATGCGCCACCATGACCGACCGCGGCCGGCGGGCGACGGCCGCGACGGAGACCACATCGTCGGCGACGGCCCAGGCATGCGACCGGGGCTGCCAGTCGAGCAGGCGAGCGTCACTGCGGGGAGAACGCAGCGCCGCCAGATGGCGCGCCGAGGCGGATCGGGCCGGCAGCGCCTGATGCTCACACCAGGACGGCAGCGGCTCGCGCGGCTCGTAGGACGACCACGACGTGACGCGCACGTCAGCCCCCAAGCTGAGGGCGCCGTTGACCCAGGCGTGCAGCGCGCGCTCCGCCGCACGTCCGCCTCGCTGTGGAAGGTGAACGCTGACGACGTCGATCCGCTCTCCCGCGAGCGGCTGCTCCGGCTCCGTCACTCCTCGGGCTCCGTCACTGCTTCGACCCGGCCCAGCGGCGAAGTGGCAGCGCGGCGAAGAACCCGACCAGCGCGCCCAACCGCCAGCAGACCGGCTCGCTCCATCCCGGGCCGGGCGTCGGTGCAGCCGTGGGTGCATCGGCGCTTGGCCGGCGATGAAGCGCCGTCGCCAGGCCGCCGAGACGCAGCAGCTCGTTCCAGCGCGCAAGGGCACGCCGAGGTGAGCGGCGGGCCATCGCCGCGAACCGCGCGCCCATCCCTTTCCCGTACGCCCACGCGAGTTTCGTACGCGCCGAACCTTCTCGCCACTGCTCGCACTCAACGACCGCGGCGGGCTCGTACCAGCCGGTCATCCCGGCTTCGACGAGGCGATCGAGGAGGTCGAGATCCTCCCCCGCCGACAGCCAGCGTCCGGGCCCGAGGCGCTCGTCGAACCCGCCGACCGCCGCGAGCGCGCGCCGGGAGACCAGCAAGTTGGCCGTCCCGCCGAGAACCCCGCGGGTCTGCGCGTCCAGGACTCTGGCCGCACCATGGTCGATGAGCGCGAAGCCGGTGGGATCCGACGCACCCTCCGGCAGGGCGACGCGTCCGGTGACGAACGCCACCTCGCGCTCCGATGCCGCGGCAGCCAGCGCCGGCGCCCAGCCGGGGCGCACCAGGAGGTCGTCGTCGAGGAAGACGACGTAGTCGGTGCGCGCCTCCCGCCATCCGCGGTTGCGCGCCCGCGACGCGCCAGGCACGTCTTCGCGCAGGTAGTGGGCCCCGAATGCGCGTGCAACCTGGGCGACTTCGGCGGAGCGGGACGCCGAATCGACGACGATCACCCCGCCGAGGGCCTCGGCCTGGGAAGCGAGTGCGGCGAGGCTGCGCGACAGCCACTCAGGGCGGTCACGGGTCGGGATGACCACGGTCAGCGCCTCGGTGCCCATCACGCCCGGGATTCTGACAGCCGAGGCAAAAGCTGGAGCGTCACTTCTGGAAACCAAGGTCGTTAGACGGCCCGGGTGATGCGGCGCGGCTGCATCCACCGCCACGTCACCACCTTCGCCGGACAAGGGGACACGATGCGCGTTGCGCTCTATCACCCGTGGATCTATCTCTGCGGTGGAGCCGAACGAGTTGTGGCCGAGATCGTCGGCCGGAGCCGCCATGACTGGGTCATTTACACCCATCATTTCGAGCCGGAGTCGACATTTCCTTGCCTGCGCAGCGAGGTGGTCGAGCTCGGGCCGCCGGTCTCGGTGAAACGCTCGCTCTCGCCGCTGGTGCGGGCTGCCGCGACGCTCTCGCGTACCCGCCTTCCCGAGGACGGCGCCCGCGCCCTGCTGGTTTCTTCCGAGGGCCTCGGCGATCTGCTGCTTGCCCGTACCCGGCTGCCGGCCGTCGCGTATTGCCACACGCCGCTGAAGATCCTGCACGACCCCGAGGTGCGCGAGGAGCTGGCGCGCCGTGACCCGACGAAGGCCGCGGCGCTGCGGATCCTCG
>DATAVO010000251.1:0-4420 GCA_036267695.1 Frankiaceae bacterium | reverse complement strand
CGGTGCCGAGCCGGCGCAGGCTGTTTTCGACCTCCATCGTGAGCCAGCGTCGCGAGCTTCCGGTGAAGTTCGGGTCCTCGCCCATCGGCGCGTACGCCTTCGTCGCCAGCACGACGTGTTCGCGCCGGCCGCCGCGCAGCGCCTTGCCGACGATCTCCTCGGATTCGCCCGCGGAGTAGATGTCCGCGGTGTCGATGAAGTTGATCCCGGCGTCCATCGCCCGATGCATGATGCGGACCGAATCGTCGTGGTCGGGATTGCCCCACTCGCCGAACATCATCGCGCCGAGGCAAAGCGGACTGACCTTGACGCCTGTGCGGCCCAGCGTGCGCATCTTCATAGGGCTTGCTTACTCCACGGAGGATTCCGGTGTTGAACCGCCCCGGAAGTGCCGTTCACGACTGATTCAGCGCTCTAGGCGGGAGGGCGCAACGCTATTCGCGGGCAGACTGTGAGGCCGTGAACGTAGCCGACATACTGCCGAGGGTGACAAGTGCAGCGAAAGGAGGGTCGGTCGGTGTCCGGAGAGCCCCCAGCGGTGCCCTCGATGGCGCTGCCGGAGCACCCTCGCACGCCCTCTGAGGCCTCGCTCGGCACCGCGGCCGGGTTTCCCTCAGCCGCGAATCGCGGCCTGTCCAGCGCCCCGCGAGCGCGCACACCGCGACCGGCGCCGCCGCCCAGCGGGGCTGCCGCCACCCGGCGCGTGCCCATGCATTCGCTGCTGCGCAACCTCGAGTTCCGCACCCTCCTCATCACCCAGTTCTTCTCGCTGGCCGGCGATCAGCTGGCCCGCGTCGCGCTCTCGGTCCTCGTCTTCAACCGGACGAATTCGGCGCTTCAAGCGGCGATCGCCTACGCACTGACCTTCGTGCCGGCGGCGATCGGCGGCCCGCTGCTCGCTGGCCTGGCCGACCGGCGGCCGCGGCGTTCGGTGATGATCGCGTCGGATCTCCTGCGCGCGCCGCTGATCGGCCTCATCGCCATCCCGTCGATCCCGCTGCCGCTGGCCCTCGTGCTGCTGGCGATGGCGGGCCTGTTCGAAGCACCCTTCGAGGCCGCGCGCGGGGCGTTGCTGCCGGACGTGCTGCCCGGCGAGCGCTATCCCGCCGGCTACGCGCTCTCCCAGATCCTGGTCCAGGCGGCCCAGGTCGGCGGCTTCGGCCTGGCTGGCGTCCTGCTCATCGGGCTGTCGCCCCGAGTACTGCTGCTCGTGGACGCGGCGACCTTCGTCGTGTCCGCGATCCTGGTTGTCCGTGGGGTCCGGGCCCGCCCGGCTGCCGCGGGCAACGCCGACGCTCCCCTGCGCCGCTGGTGGTCACATGCCAATGCCGACCTCAGGCTGTCGGTGCGGCTGGTGCTCGGCCAGCCCGGCCTGCGCTCACTCGCCTTGCTGGCCTGGGCTTCATCAACGTTCGTCATCAGTTTCGAGGCGCTCGGAGCGCCGCTGGCCAGGGCCACCCATTCACACGCCTGGGCCGTCGGCGTGCTGCTTGCCGCGCAGCCGGCCGGCACCGTCGCCGGCGCCGTCCTCGCCACCCGGATCCCGGCCGCCCGCCGGCAAAGCGCGATGGAGCTGCTGGCGTTGCTCTCGCTCGCGCCGCTGCTCCTCGGGCTGGGCCAGCCGCCGCTCGGCGTGCTCATCGGCATGGGCCTGCTCTCCGGACTCGGACTCGCCTTCAACGTCCTCGCCAGCACGGCATTCGTGGCTCGCGTCGCGCCCGAAGTCCGTGGTCGCGCCCTCGGCCTGGTCGGGACCGGAATGCTGGTCGGCCAGGGGCTCGGCGTGCTCGCCGCCGGCTGGCTGGCGACCGCCATCGACGCGCGGCTCGCGGTCGGATGGATGGGCGTGGTGGGTTTTGCAGCGGTCGTCTACGCGCTGATCGACGGCGCGCACGGGAGGCGTCCAAAGCGGGGCTGAATCCAGCCCTCGGCGGGATGGCCGGGCAGACGCGTTACTGACGGTAACCGGGCATGCGAAAGCGGCTTTCAGCCGGCCCTCAGATTCTTTGCAGGCGAAAGCTCCCGACTGTTCATCCAGTCGGGTGGTTTTGAGTTTGGGGTCGGGCGTGTCGTCCCGAAATGTCGCATTTGCGAATGAGACGTGTACCCATCGCTGCTAGCAGCGGGGCAATTAACCCGTTAAGTAACAGGTAGCACTCGTGCCGGGTGCCGAGGTGGAAGAGGGGGTGCCACGATGCGTAGTCCTCGGTGGTAGTTAAGTCCTTTCTCTCTTGGCCAAGGCCGGGCTCACGGTGCTGCAACACCGCGGGGTCCGGCCTTCGTCATGTCCGAAGGCTGAAGCGTTGATGGTTCTCGTTCGTCCGGGGCCGGCGAAAACTGAAGCACTTCCCGGATGCACCACACGGGCGGCCCACACGGAGTACTCCGAACAGCCCATTGGGCAGGGACCTTTGCGTTCCGAAAGATCCAACTGTGAGCGCAATGGCGGACGGCGAACCCGTCAGCGAGGAGACTGCGCCCGCCGCCGAAACAGCTCCGACTTCGGCCGCGGCGCCGACCCGTCGTTCCCGCTTCGCACCCATCGACCGCCTCATCATCCTCACCTCCGTCCTGGGCCTGGCGGCCGTCTGCGGCGCTGTCGTGCAGTGGTCGACCATGGGCTGGTCCTTCCCCGTCGCCGCGGTCTGCGTGTGCCTCGCGCTCGCCCTGGTCTGCGAGCTCGCTGAAGTCCAAGTCGCCCTGGGCGCCCGACGCTTCGGCCTGGCCTGGGGCGAGACCAGCCTCATCATCGGGCTGGCGTTCGTACCGCTACCGCTCCTGGTGCTGATGAAAACAGTCGCCATCTTCGTGGAGCATCGCTACCGCCGGCGCGACTGGCGCCGCACCTTGTTCAACACGCTCAACACCCCGCTGACGGTCTACGCCGCCGCCGGGGCTTTCCTGCTCATGGTCGAGCCCTTCGGGATCAAGGTCGGCTCGCCCGCCAGCTGGCCCGCGCTGGCCGTTACGGGCCTGGTCGCCACCGTGGTGCTCAGCTGCTGGGTGGCCGGGGCAGTGAGTGCCACGGGCGGAGGCCAGTGGCTCGCAGTCGCCCGCTCCACGACGTTCGGCTACCTGGCCAATTGCGGCGCCAACATCGCCGTGAGCCTGCTCTGCCTCGCCGCCTGGCGCTACAGCCGAGCCAGCCTGCTCGCCCTGCCACTGCTGTTCATCCTGGTGTGGCAGGTGAACGACCGGCAGATGCAGAAGGGCACCGAGCGCGACGCCCTGCGCCGGCTCGCCGCCGCCAGCGCCTCCATGCCGGCGCTCTCCCTGGTCGAAATGACCGATGAGGTACGCCGCCGGGCCGCTGACCTGTTCGGCGCGCGCAGCGTCCAGCTTCGGCTGTCCGAGCCGTCCGCTCAGCGCCTCATCGCACAAGTCGAGCCCAGCGTCGAGGAGAGCGGCGTGGTCGTCGAACTCATCGGCCGCAAGGGCAGCCTCGGCTTCCTCGCCCTCGACGTCGCGCAGTCCGGACGGCTCACCCGCCAGGAACGCGACGTCCTCGTCACCTTTGCCAATACGACCGCCGCGGCGCTCGAGACCGTGCTGGCCCACGCCGAGCAGCTGCACACCGCCCAGCACGACAGCCTCACCGGCCTTCCCAACCGGGCGCTGCTCGCCGAGAACGCCGAGCGCACGCTGGCGGCCGCCAACGCCTCCGGCAACCGCTGCGCGCTCATCCTGCTCGACCTGAACGGCTTCAAGAACGTCAACGACACACTCGGCCACGCCGCCGGCGACCAACTGCTCGTCGAGATCGGCAGCAGGCTCGCGTCATCGGTGCGGGTGAACGACTGCGTGGCCCGCCTCGGCGGTGACGAGTTCGTCGTGCTGCTCGACCGGCTCGAGGGTGAGGTCGACGCCGGACGGCTGGCCGCCACCCTCGTCGAGCGCATCAGCGTGCCGGTGACCATCGACGGGCTGCGCCTGGCCGTCGAGGCGAGCGCCGGCGTCTCGATCTACCCCGACGACGGCACGACCATCGATAACCTGCTGCGCTGCGCCGACGTCGCCATGTACGACGCGAAGCGTCGCGGTGACAGCGTCGTGCACTACGACCCGTCGCAGGACCTGGCGAGCCCGGAGCGCCTGGGTCTGCTTGCTGATCTGCAGAGCGCACTCGACGCCGACGACCAGCTGCACCTGCACTTCCAGCCCCAGCTCGACCTGCGCACCGGCCTGCCCGGCAACGTGGAGGCGCTGGTGCGCTGGAAGCACCCCACGCGCGGCAACCTCTCCCCCGCCGAGTTCGTACCGGTGATCGAGCACAGCGCGCTGATCGGTCCGTTCACTGCCAAGGTGCTCGAGGAGGCCGTGCGCTGCTGCGTCAGCTGGCAGTCCGACGCGTCGCTGCACGGCGTCGGCGTTGCGGTGAACCTCTCGGCTCGCAACCTCATGCACCGCGACCTGCCGGACG
>DATAVO010000250.1:0-15115 GCA_036267695.1 Frankiaceae bacterium | reverse complement strand
CCTTGTCCCGCTTGTAGAGCTCCTTGACCTTCAGCGAGTTGTTCAGGTAGCCGACGAGCGGGGTGTTGATCGACTCGTAGAGGTTGTCGATCCCGAGCTGGTCCTCGACCTTCTCCACGCCGGCTTCGGTGATCGCGACGGTGCGCTTGCCCTCGTCGACCTCGTAGTCGTCGTCCTTCTTCAGCATCGGGGCGATGCGGGCGAACTCCATGTACCAGCGGGTCGGCTGATCAGCCGGGCCGCTGATGATCAAAGGGGTACGAGCCTCGTCGATCAGGATCGAGTCGACCTCGTCGACGATCGCGAAGTAGTGCCCACGCTGCACCGTCTCATCGAGCGCCCACGACATGTTGTCGCGCAGGTAGTCGAAGCCGAACTCGTTGTTGGTGCCGTAGGTGATGTCGCAGTCGTAGGCGGGCTTGCGCTGGTCGGGCGACATCGCCGGGTGGATCACGCCGACGGTCAGGCCGAGGAAGCGGTGGACGCGGCCCATGGTCTCGGCGTCGCGCTGGGCGAGGTAGTCGTTGACCGTGACGATGTGCACGCCCTTGCCGGAGAGGGCATTCAGGTACGCCGGCAGGGTGGAGACGAGGGTCTTACCCTCGCCGGTCTTCATCTCGGCGATGTTGCCCAGGTGCAGCGCCGCGCCGCCCATGAGCTGGACGTGGAAATGGCGCTGGCCGAGTGTGCGGCGCCCGGCCTCGCGAACCGTCGCGAACGCCTCGGGCAGCAGGTCGTCGAGGGTTTCGCCGTCTTCCAGCCGCTTCTTGAACTCCCCCGTCATCGCGCGCAGCTCGTCGTCGGAGAGTGCCTCGAAGTCGGGCTCGATCTCCTCGACTGTGTCCGCGAGAGACTTGAGTTTGCGCAGGATGCGACCTTCGCCGGCGCGAAGCATCTTCTGCAGAACCACGTGGACTCGCTTCCGGTATCAGACCTGGTGAAGTCGATGGTAGGCGTGCAATGGATAACCGGGTGGCTGGCACGCGACCGGCCCACCAGGATATCGGTGTGCTACCGGAAGCGATCAGCGACGAGCCGCTGCAGATTCGGCCGCTCGCGAACACCGATATCGAGCCGATTTTCCAGGCCTGCCAGGACCCGGAGATCCCGCGCTGGACCGTCGCGATCCCCTCGCCCTATACCCACGGCGATGCGGAATGGTTCGTCACCGAGTACTGCCCGGCGAGTTGGGCCGACGGGAGCGAGTGCACCTGGGGGATCGCCGACCCGGCCACCGCGGAATTGCTCGGCGTCATCGGTCTCCGCAATCTCGGCGACGGGTGCGGCGAGGTGGGCTACTGGCTGGCGACGGGTGGCCGCGGGCGAGGCGCCGCGACCCAGGCCGTCGCGCTGGTCTCCCGCTTCGGGTTCGAGCGCCTCGGATATCAGGCGGTCCGGTGGCAGGCGATCGAGGGCAACGAGGCGTCGCGCCGGGTGGCGGAACGCGTCGGGTTCCGGGTCAGCGGACCGGTGCGGCGGCTGCTCAACCAACGCGGGCTATGGCGCGACGCCTGGATCGGCACTCTGCTGCCCACCGATGAGCCACCGCCCGCGCCGATCGAGCTCACCGATGGCGTCGTCACGCTGCGGGCGCCGCGCGCCGATGATCTCGCCGTTCTACCCGACCTGGTCGATGATCAGGTGCTGGCCTGGACCGGGGTGCCGGGCCGTACACAGGAGGAGCTCGGGCCCTGGCTCGACTTCATCCGCCGGCCCAACCGGCCTCCTGCGGCGCGCTTCGCGATCGCTGACGGCTCAGGAGAGCTGCTCGGATTCGTCCGGCTCAGCCAGGAGCCGTACGTGGACTCGACCACCATCGGCTGGTGGATCGGACCTCAGGCGCGCGGCAAGGGGCTCGCCTACCGCGCGGTGCGGCTCGCTGTCGATTGGGCGGTCAGCCAGGGGGCGCGCCGCCTCGCGGCCGGCATCTTCGACGGCAACGCGTCGTCGATCGCACTCTCCGAGCGGATCGGGATGAGATCCGAGGGGCTACGGCGCGCCTACTGGCCTGCGCGCACGCCCGGCGATCCGTATCGCGACACCTGGCTGTACAGCCTGGTGCCCGGCGATTCCGGATGGCCTGACAGCGCCGTTTAGCCCTGGGCCCTGTGACGCGCCCGGGCCGGTGCGCTCAGCAGGCCCGCGGCGCGATCGACCGCGAGCTGGGTGACGGCGGCGTACGTCGCACCGTCGACGAGCGTGACGTCGTGGTCGCCCTCGATCTCGAGCACCTGTGCACGCAGCGCCCGCGCCAGCGCCCGCTGCTTGGCAGGCAGCACCAGCCGGTCCTGGGTGGTCACGCACACGACGGCCGGCAGGCCGAGATCTTTGGCCCAGGGGCGGCTGTCGAACAACGAGAGCGCGCGGCCCGCGTCGATCAAGGAGCGGCCCAGACCGCGCTGGATCTCCGCCTCCAGCCACGGCCGGATCGGCTCGAGGTGCGGCGAGGCTTTCACCGCTTGATCGATGACGCGCTCGACGACGCCATCGCCGCTGCTGACCCGCAGACCCACCTCGGCCACGCTCAGGAAACGCCACTTGCCGCGGTCGGCCAGCGTGGCGCGCCACTCCAGCGCGGTCGCTTGCGAGACGAGAGCCGAGACCAACCCGGGATGGCGGCGGGCGAGCAGCAGCGCGATCGGTCCGCCCATCGAGTAGCCGAGGGCGATGGTCCGGCCGGGCTGCACGCCCAGCACGTCGAGGAGCACCGCCGCGTCATCGGCGCAGTCCTCGAGGGAGAAGAGTTCGGTGCTGCGCATGCCCCGGCCGTGGCCGCGATGGTCCAGCGCGATCACCCGGTAGGAGCGAGCGAGCCGCTCGTAGATGGCGAAGAAGTTCAAATCGGCGCCGACCGTCCACCCGTGCAGCAGCAGGACGGTGGGAGCGTCATCGCCCCGCGGGCCGGAGTCGCGGACGAAGACCTCGCCGCGCTCGGGGAGCAGCACGATGCGGCCGGGCAGCAACACTGGCGGGACGGGTGCGGCGGGAGGGTGGTCGACGCCGCGGACGAAGCCGACGGCCATCCCGGCTTGCTTGCGCAACACCGGCGATCGGCTGACGACGACGCCCGCTACTCCTGCCGCCGTCGCCGCTACGGCACCGGCCGCGGCAATCGCGCCGCGCCGGCGCCGGGCTGCCACGTCAGGTGATTTCGAGCAGCTTTTCCCGCACCGCGTAAACCACCGCTTCCATGCGGGAGTGCAGTTGAAGCTTCTCGAGGATGTTGCGGATGTGGTTTTTCACGGTGTTCTCGCTGATGAAAAGCTTTTTCGCGATATCGCGGTTGTTCATGCCTTTGGCGACGAGTTTCAGCACCTCCATCTCTCGATCGGTGAGACGGGGGGTGGGCACCTGCTGGCGCTCGTCGTCCTTGCGCACCATCGTGGCGAATTCGGTCAGCAGCTTCGACGCCATCGACGGGCTGATCAGGCTCTGGCCGTTGTAGACCGCGCGGACGGCACTCGCGACCTCTTCGATCGAGATCTCTTTCAGCAGGTAACCCATCGCGCCGGCCTTGATGGCGTCGTAAAGATCGGCTTCCTCGTCGCTGATCGTCAGCATGATGATCTTGGTGCTGGGCACCGCATCCTTGATCGCGGTCGTCGCATCGATCCCGCCGCGCTTGGGCATCCGCACATCCATCAGCACGATGTCCGGAGTGGTCTCGGCGGCGACTTTCAGCGCCTCGGCACCATCGCTCGCCTCGCCGACCACCTCGATGTCGGTCTCGGCGCCGAGCACCATCTGCAGGCCGCGCCGGAAGAGCGCATGGTCATCGACGACGAGCACCCTGATCGGCTCAGCACCAGCCGACGAAGTTTGCTGCTCTGTCACGACGAACCTCCCCGGCCCCGCGGCCGTAGCTCACCGCCGGGACTTGGCGGGCAAGCCCTTTGGTGAATCACCGGATGGTGGGGTATCGACCATTCCCCCACCATCAAAAGGGATCATGTCACATAGCCAGCTAGAGCGGCTAAATTGCGCCGACGCTGCCCTTTTGGGCCATCACCCCCGACGCAGCTTTTCCGGTCAGCCGGCAGCCTCCTCGTCAGCCCGCAGTCGCAGCACGCCGTAGGTGTAGCCCCGCCGGCGATAGACGACGCTCGGCAGGCCGTTGCCGGCGTCGCAGAACAAGTAGAAGTCATGTCCGACGAGTTCCATCCGGTGCAGCGCGTCATCCAGTGACATCGGGGTGGCGTCATGGGCCTTCTCCCGGACCACCAGCGGTCCCGCGGCCATGACCACGCCGTCCTCGACCGGGCCGCCGTTCTGGCTGGCCACGTCTTCGGTGTCGACCGCCTCAGGAGCCTCGGTGTCGATCGGCTCGTCTGCGGTGACCCCTGGCCCCGGATCGGGCCGAGCGGCGCCGCGCACCTGCGAGGCGTGACCGTGATGCTGCTGATGACGTGTCCGGCGACGGTCGGCGGCGCGGCGCAAACGCTCCTCGAGCTTGGCGACGGCGATGTCGAGCGCCCCGTAGGGATCCTGAGCGGCGGCTTCGGCCCGCACGACGGGCCCCTTGGAGTGCAGCGTCAATTCGACTCTGTCGCAGGAGCCGGCGAGGCGTGGATTGGATTCGTGGCAGAGCTCCACGTCGACGCGATAAGCCTTGGAATCGAGCTTCTCCAGGCGTCCGAGCTTGTCTTTCACGTGTTCCCGAAAGCGTTCGGTCACCTCTGTGCGGCGACCTTTCACAACGATGTCGAGACGTTCAACCTGATCAACGCGCTCGGTTCGGTCCACATGTCCTCCTCTCGCCGTCGCACCTGACGCCGAATGGCGCTGCTCGGGTCAGGTCACCTGCGGCGGTCTCGTCGGCAAGCCGACCGGGATGGTCCGCTGACGCGTGCCTACCCGGTCCGGTCACGTTAGCCGGTCTTGCCCCGACTTGGCAGAGCCGAGCTTCCCCGGTATTCGGGACGAAGCACCGCAGCCAGGACCACCGCGGCGTGCGTACGTAGTCCGCCCGCACGAAGCGCCCGGGCCGCTTCCGCCATCGTGGCGCCTGACGTCAGCACATCGTCGACGAGCACGAGTCGCGGCGAACGTTCGGCAGCCCGCCGGCCGATGCCCGGCCGCAATCCCAGTGAGCCGGCCACATTCGCCGCCCGAGCGGTCGCCGGCAGCCCGGCCTGGTCTGCCACCCGACGCACCGGGTGGAGCAGCGGGCTCCATCCCCACCGCGCGGACGCCGACCGCGGCAGCAGCCGCAGCGCCAGCCTCACCAGCAGCGCCACGTGGTCGAATCCGCGCTCGCGAAGGGCCGCGCGGCTGGGCGGAACGGGGACGAGCAGCACCGGCCCCGGGATGCTCACCGGCAATTCGCGCAGCACTCGCATCAGGGCCAGCGCGAGGACCGGTGCGAGATCACGCCGGCCACGCTCCTTATAGGCGATGAGGCATCGGCGCACCGGACCGGCGTAAGCGGCGCAGGCCCAGCACGGTGGCAGGCCCGGCGGCCTCGGGTATGGCCGCACGTGCTGCACCGTCGCATCGAGCAGCAGGGGGCGGCAAGCATCGCACACGGCGGCGGCAGGATCCCGCGGGCGCCGGCCAACCCACCTCTCCCCACATGGGCAGGGAAGCGGTAGCAGCAGGTCGGTGAGGGCGCGCATGCGCCCAGGCTGCTCGGGTCTGGTCGGGCGATGGGGCGCCCTGGACTCGGCGTCGATGACGCGGCTCGATCAACAGTTTCGGCGATAGCCGCCTGCTCTGCAGCCGTCAGGGGTAGGAGGGGTCGCGCGCCGCGAGAGTGGGCTCCCACCGGCCGGACTGCAGCAACCAGCGCTGCGTTCCGATGTCGATCATCGTCGGCCTTCCTGGTGCGGCGGTGATCAACGGACGTTCGGGGAGGGCCACCGCGGCCTCGAAGTCGCCCGGCAGTGGCGGCAGCGGGATGGGATCGGCGACTCCGTCGAGATCGACCACCTCGGCGCGCACGGCCGCCGATGTCACCGGCGCTGCCGTCGGGCGGCCCAGCAGCGTGAGCTCCAGGTCATCGGACCAGGTCACCGCCACCACGTCAGCCATCGCGGTGGGAACTGCGGTCCAGCCGACCGCTGCGGCGCCTTCGGCGCGCACCGGGGTGCTCGTCGGGGTGAGGATGCGCCCGACATATGCCTGCCGGGCGCCGGGGACCCCGCTGATCGCGATGGCACGGGTGCCGTCGCGGCTCACCGTGAGGGAGGTGAGCGGACCCAGTGCCGGCAGCCCGGGTGCGGAGACGCCGCTGATGGTCCCGGTCGTCGCATCGATCATCTCCAGTCGCGGCGGCAGACCCCCCACCGCCAACAGGATCCGATCCGCGTCGAGCCACTGCGGCCGCATCTCACGCCCGCCCGACAGCACCGGCAGCGTGATGGCTCGCCGCAGTGTCGCCGTCAGCGATCCGGAAGACGCCTTCCTCAGATCGGCGATGACAAGCTCCAGGCCGGCCGGCCCGTTGCGCAGGGCGGCCAGCGCCGAGCCATCGGGAGAGGCCACCGGATCGGTCAGCAACCCTTGCGGGGAATTGTCTTTGGCCACCCACTTGATCGTCCGCGGTGCGCTGGACGTCAGTTCCTCGAGGGAACCGCCCGCGGCCAGCGCCAGGACCGGACCGTCGCTCACCGGCAGGAGATCGGACGGGATCGCCGCCGGGACGGGCCCGCCCGCGTACGGACGCTCCTCCACCAGCACCCGGACCGTGAACACGCCTGGGACGCTGCCGAGCGAGGCGGCGATCTGGCTGACCAGCAGAGGCCGCCGGGAGGCCGGCACTGTGAAGGCCTCCCGGCCGAGGTCGACGGTGGCCTGCCCGTTCGACACCACGACGCTGCCGAGCGCGGTGAGCCCGGTCGCCAGGGTGCGCGAGGCCGAGATCTTCGGGTCGGCCTCGACATTCCACTGCGTCAGCAGCGCGTGCAGGGCGGCGCCCGCCAGCCCGGCGCGGTCGGAGGCGACGAATCCGGGCTCGGCGACCAGGAGTGAACCGCTCGGGTTGAAGCCGTAGGTGCGCACCGGGCGGTAGACCCGGGCCAGGTCACGCGGGGTCAGCAGGACCCCGGGCGGCACGCGCGCGAGGCGCCATTCGCCGTCCACGCGGCGCAGTTCGTAGCTCTCCGACAGCGCGCGCGCGGCCGGCAGGAAGGCCCCGGCGCTGGTCAGCACCCCGACGCTCTGCGCGTTGAACGTGACCCGGCTGGTGGAGCCGCTCAGCGACTCCTTGAGCGCGGAGAGGGTCTCGGGCTGGTAGACGGTGGCGGCGTTGCGATCGGCCCAGACGACGCCCGGTGCCAGGAAGGGCTCGGCAAATGTGTGGTCGGAATCCGCTGCCGAGGCCTCCAGGAAACCCCGCACGATGTCTTCGGCGGAGGCCCCCGGCGCCGGGCCGGGCGGAAGCTTGCGGATGTCGGGATCGTCGGCGGCAGTGTCGACCGAACGCTGGTCCACGCGGATGCCTGAAGGGGTACGCAGCCCGCACCCTCCCGCGAGCAGGAATCCCAGCACCACCAATGCCAGGCCGCCCGCGAGGGTCCGAGCCAGCCGCATCACGTCGCGCGCACCAACGAGGCGTCGGGACTGAGCGGAAGCGGCGCGGTGCCGAGGATCCCGCCGGCGCGGCGGGGCAGGAGCAGCCGGAAGCTCGCGCCCTCACCCGGGCGGCCCCAGGCGACCAGCTCACCGCCATGGAGGCGGGCATCTTCGCGGGCGATGGACAGCCCGAGACCCGTGCCGCCGGTGGCCCGTGAGCGGCTGGGGTCGGCCCGCCAGAAACGGTCGAAGACGCGCTCGGAGTCGCCGGCGCGAAGGCCGACCCCGTGGTCGAGCACCCGGATCGCGACGGTGTCGGCGGAGGTCACCAGCGCCACCTCGATGGTGGCGCCCTCGGCGTGGTCGATCGCGTTGGCCAGCAGGTTGCGCAGGATGCGCGCCACCCGGCGCGGGTCGACCTCGGCGAGCAGGCTGCCGGCCGGGGTCAGGTCGCCGCGGATGTCGAGATCGATGCGGGTACCGGCGCGCGCGGCGCCATCGGTGAATTCGGCGGCAGCATTGCGTACGAGCCCGGCGAGGTCGACGGTGTCGGGTTCCAGTACGGCGGCGCGGGCGTCGTACCTGCTGATCTCCAGCAGGTCGGCCAGCAGCCGCTCGAACCGCTCGAGCTGCCCGGTGAGGATCTCCGCGGAGCGGGACATCGCCGGGGGGAAGTCGCCGCGCGACTCATACAGCACGTCTGCGGCCATGCGGATGGTCGCCAGCGGGGTGCGCAGCTCGTGCGAGACATCGGCAGTGAAGCGGCGCTGGGCCCGGGACAGGTCCTCGAGCTGGTCGATCTGGCGCTGCAGCGCCCCGGCCATGTCATTGAAAGAGGCGGCGAGGCGGGCGATCTCGTCGTCACCGTGCACCGCCATGCGCTCGGCGAGATTGCCCGCCGCAAAGCGCTCGGCGATCCGCGCCGCCATCCTCACCGGCGTCACGACCTGACGGCTGACCAGCCACACCACGGCGGCCAGCAGGCCGACCAATGCGGCGCCGCCGAGCAGCAGCACGCGTCGCACCAGCCCGAGCGTCTGCTCCTCCGTGTGCAACGGGAAGACGTAGTAGACCTCGTAGCTTCCGACGTCAGCGGAGACCGGGGCGCCGATGATGAGCGCGCGCTCCAGCCCGTCATCGCGGTGCACATTGGCGTAGGTCTCGGCCTCGGCACCGCCGCGCACCTGCAGGCGGAGCGCATGCGGGATGTCCGCGGTGTCGAGCGGGCTGGTCGTGAAGCCGCTGGACCGGTTCGTCGTGAGCACGGCGACATCGAAGAGCCCGCTCGGGCTGCCGCGCCGGCCCAGCTCGGTGTCGATGGTCTCCACGAGCGCGTCGACAGCATTGGGATCGCTGCGAACGGCCGACGCGAGCTGAGCGCGGGCGTAGACAAGCCCGGACGACACGTCCCCCAGCGCGGCCTGACGCTTGTCGGCAAGAAGCCCCTGCCCGACGCGATCGAGCAGGAAGACGCCGAGCAGCGCCATCACCACGCTGGACAACAGCAAGGTCAGCGCCACGACGCGCAGGCGCAGCGAGCGACGCCACATGCGAGTGGCGCCCTTCACCAAATGGGCAGGGCCCCAGTGGGTGGGGCGCAGCCGCGAGGTGCGCACCATCAGGGGGGCCCAGCCCGGTAGCCGACGCCGCGGACGGTGATGACCACGCGCGGGTGCTCCGGATCGCGTTCCACCTTGGCGCGCAGGCGCTGGACGTGGACGTTCACCAGCCGCGTATCGGCAGCGTGGCGGTAACCCCACACCTGGGCGAGCAGGGCCTCGCGGGTCAGCACCTGGCGCGGGGTACGGGCAAGCGTCACCAGCAGGTCGAATTCCAGCGGTGTCAGCGACATCGGTTCGCCGTCACGGCGCACGTCGTGGCTGCCGACGTCGATCTCGATGTCGTCGATACGCAGCTGCTCGGCGGCTCCGCCGGTGAGGTGGCGCAGGCGGGCGCGGATGCGGGCGACCAGCTCGGTCGGCTTGAACGGCTTGACGATGTAATCATCAGCGCCGGCTTCCAGGCCACGAACCACGTCCGCGGTGTCGGCGCGGGCAGTCAGCATGACGATCGGCACGCCGCTTTCCGCTCGAAGATCACGGCAGACGTCGAGACCGTCACGGCCGGGGAGCATCAGATCCAGCAGGACCACGTCAGGTCGAGCACGGTGAAAGGCGTCCATCGCGCGGTCACCCGTCGCCACAAAGGCGGGCTCGAAACCCTCGCGGCGCAGCACGATGCCGAGCATCTCGGCAAGCGCCGCATCGTCGTCCACGACGAGCACGCGGGGACGCGTGACGGCGGATTCGGGCGGGGCCGGACGGGCCTGTCCACTCGGGCCATGGGGACCGGCGTTACTGCCGGAGCCGTTGCTCTCTCCGTGGTGTGGGGAGGGTGCCGCGTATGCCATCACAGGGGACGCCACCTCTCAGCGACGGCCGCGACGCGTGGGGCCGTACGTCACCATGGTGCATCCTGCACGGCGTAGAGCCGTCTAGCCTGGAAGATCAGGTACCGGAAATCTGGGAGGGGCATGGCTGAGGGCCCGTCGGACGAGGATGCCGGACGCGAACGCCCGCCCGATTGGCAGTCGCCGTCGGACGCTCCGCACAACGAACCGCCGCCCCAATACGGACCCCCAGCTCAGTACGGGCGGCCGCCTCAATACGGACAGCCGCAGTATGGACAGCCGCAGTACGGACCGCCGCAGTACGGACCGCAGTACGGACAGCCGCCCCCGGGTGACCAGCCGCCGCCGGCGTACGCGCCTCCCCCGGGTTACCAGCAGCCGGCTTACCAGCAGCCCGGTTACCCGCCGCCCGGGCAGCCGCAGTACTCGGTACCCGCCTGGTCGCCACCACCCGCCGACAAGCCGGGCGTGATTCCCCTCCGGCCGCTCGCGGTCGGCGAGGTGCTCGACGGCGCTTTTGCGTCGATCCGGCAGAACCCGAAGGCGCTGCTCGGGCTTTCCTTCGTGGTGGTGCTGATCGGCCAGCTGCTGATCCTGGTCCTCAACCTGGAGTCGCGCGGCGCGAGCACCGGCGCCAGGCTGGGCGCTGCGGCGGCCACCAGCGCGGTCTCGCTGCTGCAGAGCAGCATCGTCACCGGCGCGATCATCATCGTGATCGGAGAAGCGGTGCTCGGCACCCGGCTTCCCGCGGGCGAGGCGCTGAACCGGCTGCGCGGCCGGATCTGGCGGCTGGTCGGGTTGAGCCTGCTCGTCGGGCTGCTGAGCGTGTTCGGGCTGGCGCTCGTGTTCATCGGGGCGATCTGGGTTTTCGTGATGCTGATCTTCGCGACTCCGGTGTTCGTCCTCGAGAAGACCACCGTCGGCCAGGCCATCAGCCGCTCCCGGGAACTCGTGCGCGGGGCGTGGTGGCGCACATTCGGCATCGCAGCGCTCGGCTACATCGTCGCGGTGGTCATCGGCGGGATCATCCAGCTGCCGTTCGCCTTGATCGCCGCCCGTTCAGCCGGCCTGTTCACCACGACGCCGAGTGCCGACATCAGTGCCGGCGGCGAGGTGCTGCTGACGATCGGGCGCATCATCGGCGGCACGTTCACCACGCCGATCCTGGCCGGGACGATCGCCTTGATGTATGTGGATCGACGGATGCGGCGCGAGGGGCTCGACCTGGCCTTAGCGCAAACCGCACGTGAGCGGCGGAGCCAGTCCTGAGGACTGGGCGGCCCTTGCGCTGGGAAGGCCGGGGCTGATGACGGCATCGATCACCCGCGACGGCGCCGCTCACCAAGCGCACTCCGAGCTGACCAAGCACGTCTATCAGCAGGCTCGCCCGTCGATCACCCAGCAGATCGAGAGCGCCGTGTGGCGCTGGCTGGTCAGGGCCTACCACCGGATCATCGACGTCACCCCCGGCGGAGCGGTCGGCCTGCTGGTGATCATCGCGGTCCTGGCGCTGGTGGCCGTCGTCTTCACCCGCAGTGGCGTCTCGGGAAGGCGACGCGGCGGCGGAGCGACTGGACTCGACCTCCCGGCCGACGTCTCCTCCGACGAGCTGCGCGCCGCAGCAGACGGGTTTGCCGTTCGCGGCGAATGGGCCGAGGCCGTTCGGGCCCGGCTGCGCGCGGTGGTGCGTTCCCTCGAGGAGCGTGGCGTTCTCGATCCCCGGCCCGGACGTACTGCCGCCGAGGTCGCCGCCGAGGCCGGCAGCGCACGTCCGGAATGGCGCGATCAGCTGTGGAAAGGAGCGCTGACGTTCGGGGAGATCTGGTACGGCCGGCGACCCGCCACAAGTGCCGACGACGCCGTGCTTCGCGAGGTGGACGCTGTGTTGCGCCGTTCGCGTTCCCAGCCGGCGGGCGTTGCGGTCGGACCGGCCGGTTTCCGCGACGCGCCGCCGCCTCGATGACGGCCGACATCAGCATCCGGGCTGAGCCCGCCGCGGGCATCGGTTCGCTGGCGACCGAGGCTCCCGGCCTGCTCCCGCCCGGCGGCGATCGGCCGCCGCGCCTCGGGCGCCGCAGCCGGCTGACGCTGATCGCCCTGGGATTGCTGGCCTTGCTGATCGCGCTCGTCACCCTGACGACCGGCCAGTCCGCGGGAGGGACGCTCGATCCGCGTTCGGCGGGACCTGACGGCACCCGCGCGCTAGCAGTTCTGCTGCGGGGGCAGGGCATCGCGGTCGATCGCGGCGCCGCCACCGGTGCCGGGCGTACCGTTTTGGTGCCCTTCCCGGAGGCGCTCAAGTCGGCAGATCTGGAGAGCCTGGTGACGTCGGGCGCCGACGTCGTGCTGGTCGATCCCGGCCCGGTGGACGTGGCTCAGGTGACGGCGGGCGACGTCATCAGCGTGCGCACGCGACCACCCGGCTGCCCGCTCCCGGCCGCCATGGTCGCCGGCGCAGCGCGGCTTGGCGGCACCCAGTACACGAGTGGCAACGCGGCCGTCACTTGCTACGACGGCGCGTTGCTCGCCCTGCCGGCCGGCAGCGCTCAAGGGGCCGGCCGGATCACCATCCTCGGTTCCGCGGACTTCCTCACCAACGCCCATCTCGACCAGCAGGGCAACGCCGCTCTCGCCCTCGGGCTGCTCTCCGGTCAGCCGCGGCTGACCTGGTACACCGCCCGCCGGGCGTCGTCCGGAGCGACCCTGACGAGCTTGCTGCCCAAGGCGGTCCCGTGGGCGGTGCTGCAGCTAGGCATCGCGCTCGTCGTCATCGGCTTCTGGCGGGGCCGCCGCCTCGGGCCTGTCGTGACCGAACCGCTGCCGGTCGTCGTCCGCGCCGGGGAGACCGTGCTCGGACGTGCTCGCCTGTACGCCGCCGCCCGCGCCCGCGACACCGCCGTGAACGCCTTGCGCACCGGCAGCCGGGCGCGCCTCGCGGGGCTCGTGCACCTCGATCCGCACGTTTCGCCAGAGGCATTGGTGCTGGCGGTCGCGTCGCGTACGGGTTGGGAGCCGGCGACCATCTCGGCGGTGCTGTACGAGGGCTCCGCATTGAGTGGACCGGACGGCTCACCCGGATACGGTGCGGCCGATTCGGACGCCGCGCTGGTGCGCCTCGCTGATGACCTCGACCGGCTGGAAAACCAGGCAAGGGAGATGACAAGCCGATGAGCAGCGGCCCGCCCGAGACCGACGCCCGGGATGCCCTGATCGCGTTGCGCACCGAAGTCGCCAAGGCGGTCGTCGGTCAGGACGCGGCGGTGTCCGGTCTCGTCGTCGCCCTGCTGTGCGAGGGCCACGTGCTCCTCGAAGGTGTGCCCGGCGTGGCCAAAACCCTTTTGGTACGCACGCTTTCGCGCACCCTCGACCTCGATTCCAAGCGCGTGCAGTTCACCCCCGACCTCATGCCGAGTGACATCACCGGCTCGCTGGTCTTCGATTCACACTCGTCCGGCTTCGACTTCCGCCCCGGGCCGGTCTTCACCAACGTGCTGCTCGCTGACGAGATCAACCGCACCCCTCCGAAGACCCAGGCCGCGCTGCTGGAGGCGATGGAGGAGCGTCAGGTGACGGTCGAGGGCGAGCCGCGGCCGCTGCCGAACCCGTTCATGGTGGTCGCGACGCAGAACCCCGTGGAGTACGAGGGCACGTATCCACTCCCCGAGGCGCAGCTGGACCGCTTCCTGCTCAAGCTCACCCTGCCGGTGCCGCCGCGCGAGGACGAGATGCGCGTACTTGCCTTGCACCACAGCGGTTTTGACCCCCGCGACCTCGCGGCGGCGGGAGTGCAGGCGGTCACCGGCGCCGCCGGTCTGGCGGCGGCGCGCGCGGGAGTCGCTGCCATCCGCGTCCAGCCCGAGATGCTCGGCTACATCGTCGACATCGTGCGGGCGACGCGGGTCGCACCTTCGCTGTCACTCGGTGTTTCGCCCCGCGGAGCTACGGCTTTGCTGGCCGCGGCAAAGGCCTGGGCGTGGCTGTCGGGCCGCGACTACTGCACGCCCGACGACGTCAAAGCGCTCGCCCGGCCGGCGCTGCGCCATCGGGTGGCGCTGCGTCCCGAAGCCGAGCTCGAGGGCGTCAACGCCGACAGCGTCCTGGACTCCGTGCTGGCCACCGTCGCCGTCCCGCGCTAGGCCGGCGCTCGCATGGCTGTGACCGGTCGGGCCGGACTCCTCGCGCTCGCGTTGACGATCGTAGTGCTCGTGTCGTCGGCTCCCGGGGCGGTGCTGGGCGTGGTCGACGGCACGCTGCTGCTCGCCGTGCTCGCCGACGTGTTCCTCGCGCCGAGCCCGCGTCAGCTCACGATCCGGCGCGACCTGCCGCCCTCCGGTCGGCTCGGCGAACCGGTCGCTGCCCGTCTCCTCGTCGCCAACTCCGGCACGCGCCGCGTACGGGCCCGCATCCGGGACGCGTGGCCGCCCTCAGCCGGGCTCGCGCCACCGTCCGTGGAGGCGCGGATCCCGGCGGACCAGCAACGTTCGTTCGCCCAGCAGTTGGTGCCGACGAGGCGCGGCGATCGGATCCCGGTGGTCGCCACCATCCGCTCATTCGGCCCGCTCGGGCTCGGTGCGCGCCAGCGCGGGGTCGCTGTCCCGGGGCGGATCCGCGTGCAGCCGGCCTTCCCGTCGCGCAAGCTGCTCCCCGAGAAACTCTCGCGGCTGCGCGTGATCGAAGGCATGGTCGCCGCCCGCGGCCCCGGTCGCGGCACGGAATTCGACAGCTTGCGCGAGTACGTCCGCGGCGATGACGTTCGCGCCATCGACTGGCGCGCCTCCGCCCGGCGCAGCGCGACCGCGTCGGGGACCGCGCTGCAGGTGCGGCAGTACCGCCCGGAGCGCGACCGGCGCCTGATCCTGGCCCTCGACACCGGACGCACGAGCGCCGCCCGGGTCGGCGATGCACCCCGCCTCGACGCGACACTCGACGCCGGGCTCCTCTTGGCGGCCGTCGCGCTACGCGCCGGCGACCGGGTCGACATGATCGCCGCCGACGCGGTGCCCCGGGCGATCCTGCAACGCGCCAGCCTGGCGACGCTCTCGCAAGCCATGACGGGATTGGAGTCCGCGCTGCTGGAGGCCGACGCGAATGCGCTGGTAGGGCAGCTGCTGCGGATTGCGCGGCGGCGCTGCCTCATCGTCCTGTTCACCGATCTCACCGCGGCCGCGGTCGAGGAAGGCCTGCTGCCCGCAC
>DATAVO010000249.1:0-19785 GCA_036267695.1 Frankiaceae bacterium | reverse complement strand
TGAGTACACCTGGGACGGCGACCGCCGGGTCGACTGGACGATGAGCGAGGGCCGGTCACAGAAGAGCCAGGTCGGGTGGTATGAAATGGCGCCGGCCGCGGGCGGTGCCACCACGGTCACGTACGACCTCACGGTGGAGATTGCGATCCCGGTCCCGGGCCTCATCCGGCGCCGGATCCAGTCCAAGATCGTCGACACCGCGCTGAAGGACCTCAAGAAGCGCTGCGAGGCTTGATCTCGCGGGCCCGAGCAGGAGTCGCGTAAGTGCGCGTCCTGCTCTTCACCGGAAAGGGCGGCGTCGGCAAGACGACCGCGGCGGCAGCGACGGCTGTGTCGGCCGCGGCGCGGGGGCTGAAGACCCTCGTGATGTCGACCGATCCGGCGCATTCCCTGGCTGACGCGTTCGGGACGGCGCTCGGCGCCGAACCCACCGAGATCGACACCGGCCTCGCCGGCATGCAGACCGACGCCCAGTCCAGCTTCGAACGTTCGTGGCGGCAGGTGCAGGGCTACCTCATGCAGGTGCTGGCCAAAGCGGGGATCGATCCCATCGAAGCCGAGGAGCTCACCGTCCTGCCGGGCGCGGATGAGGTGCTCGCACTGCTGGCCGTACGCGAGCAGGTGGAGTGCGGACGTTGGGACCTGGTCGTCGTGGACTGTGCACCCACGGCCGAGACGCTGCGCTTGCTGGCGCTGCCCGACGCGCTGGACTGGTACATGCGCCGGCTCTGGCCCGTCGAGCGCCGGGTCGTGCGATCGCTGCGGCCGGTGCTGAACCGTGTGGCCGGTGTCCCGATGCCCAACGACGCCGTCTTCGATGCGGTGGAACGCCTTCATTCCGAGTTGAGCGGCGTGCGCGCCCTCCTGTCAGATCCGGAGCGCACGAGCGTGCGCCTGGTGCTGACACCGGAGGCCGTTGTGGTCGCCGAGGCCCGCCGCACCATGACGACCCTCTCCCTGTACGGCTACCGGGTCGACGCCGTCATCGCCAACCGGATCTTCCCGGGTGGCGACCCCTGGCGCGACGCGTGGGCGAAGGCGCAGCAGGTGCAGCTGCAAGCGGTGGAGGAGTCGTTTGCGCCGCTGCCGCTGCTGCGCGTCGGCTACCAGCAGGGCGAGCCGGTCGGGGTCGCGGCCCTCGCGGCGCTGGGGGAGGAAGCGTACGGGGAGCTCGATCCGCTCGGCCTGCCGACCGCGCCCGATCCGATCAGCGTCCGGCGCACCACCGATGGCTTCGCGCTCACCGTGCTGCTGCCGTTCGCCTCGCGGGACGACGTCGGCCTCACCCGGCGCGGCGACGAGCTCTCGATCACGGTCGGGAGCTGGCGGCGGCTGCTCTCGCTGCCGTCCGCGCTGCGCCGGTGCACCGTGACCGGAGCCCGGCTGGACGAGGGCCGTCTTGATGTGACGTTCGAGCCCGACCCCGATCTCTGGATGAGGACATGACGCCGAAGGCCGCCGGTACGCACACCCACGGGCCGCTCGCCGAGGAGGCGGCCAAGCTCGCCGAGGCGCTCTCGGGCTGGGTGTCGGCCGGCTTCAGCCAGCCGCTGATGGAAGGCGCGGGCGAGTCCCCGGAATGTCAGCTCTGTCCGGTGTGCCAGCTGCTGCGTCTCGCCCAGAACACCCGGCCCGAGGTGTTCGCTCACCTGGCTGACGCGTCGACCTCACTGATCGCCGCGCTGCGAGCCGCGATCGAATCCTCGCAGGCGTCCTGGTCGGCGGGGGCGGCAGGGGCGGCGGGCTCCGCAGGCGGCCGGCCGGCTTCCGAGCGCATCGACATCCGCTGACCCGGCGCGGCTGACTCATGGCGCTTGCGATCGGTGTCGACATCGGCGGCACCAAGGTGGCGGCCGGTGTGGTGGCCGATGACGGGTCGATCCTCGAGGTTGTCCGCAGCCCGACGCCGGACACCGAGGCGCCGGCGGTGTCCGAGGCGGTCGTCGATCTGGTCGAGCAGTTGCGCGCCCGCCACCCCGCCGTGGAGACGGTCGGGATCGGCGCTGCCGGATGGATCGACCGCAGCCGCTCCTTCGTCTACTTCGCGCCCAACGTCGTCTGGCGCGAGGAGCCGATCCGTGACGATCTAGCGGCCCGGATCGACCTGCCGATCGTCGTGGAGAACGACGGCAATGCGACGGCCTGGGCCGAGCATCGCTTCGGCGCCGGACGCGGCTCACCTGATCTGATCTGCGTGACGATCGGTACCGGGATCGGCGGCGGGATGGTCGCCTCAGGGAAGCTCTATCGCGGCGGTTTCGGCATCGCCGCCGAGTTCGGCCACATGCAGCTCGTGCCCGACGGCCACCGCTGCGGCTGCGGGCGGCGGGGCTGCTGGGAGCAGTACTGCAGCGGCAAGGCGCTGGTCCGCGAGGCGCGCGAGATTGCCTCGACCGATGCGATCCACGGCCGGCGCATGTTGCAGCTCGCCGGCGGCGAGGCCGACGACATCACCGGACCGGTCGTCACCCGGGCGGCGCAGGAGGGCGATCCCGCGGCGATCGAGGCGTTCACCACCATCGGGGAGTGGCTCGGCCGCGGACTGGCCAACGTCACCGCGGCGCTCGACCCGGGCCTGTTCGTCATCGGCGGCGGGGTGTCTGACGCCGGTGATCTGCTGCTCGGTCCGGGACGGGAGTGGTTTCGCCGCCGGCTTCCCGGCCGCGGCTTCCGCCCGGAGGCCGAACTTGTCCGGGCGGTGCTCGGTCCGGAGGCGGGTCTGGTGGGCGCCGCCGATCTCTCGCGGCAGGCCGGCTGACGGTTCAGCGCGCCGCGGGGTAGTCGGTCACGAGTTCGGTGGCCAGCTGCTCGAGGAAGAGGCCGATGTCAGTGACCATCCCGATCGCCTGCGCGCTGCCCCGGTCGGCGAGCTTCGTCACCGTCGCGGGATTGATGTCGACGCTCACCAGAGGCACTGATGCGGGCAGCAGATTTCCCGTCGCGATGGAGTGCAGCATCGTCGCGACCATGATGCACAGGCCCACCCCGTGCAGGCCCGCCCGCATGGCTCGCTGCCCCTCGATGACGTCGGTGTAGACGTCGGGGAGCGGACCGTCGTCACGCACCGAGCCGACCAGCACGAACTGTTTGTTGCGCTTGACGATCGCGTGCATGATCCCGCCGGAAAGGACACCGGACGCGACCGCGTTGGCGATGGAGCCTTCACGGCGGATGGTGTTGATCGCTCGGATGTGGTGCTCGTGCCCGTGCTCGACGCCGCGGCCCGCCGACAGGTCGACCCCGAGGGACGTGCCGTAGAGCGAAGCCTCGATGTCGTGCGTCGCGAGCGCGTTGCCGGCGAAGAGCACGTCCACGTAACCGGCGTCGACGAGCGCCACCATGGCCGCGTCGGCGCCGGTATGCACGACCGCCGGACCGGCGACCCAGAGCACCTTCCCGCCGTCGGCCTTCACATCCCGGATGCGTGACGCGATCTGACGCACCTGCAACGCCTGCGGCTTCTCTGACGAGACCGCCGAGGACATGAACCCGAACATCTCCGCGCCGGTCCGGGCGCCCGTGTGGGCCGAATGCTC
Organism: Frankiaceae bacterium; assembly: GCA_036267695.1. Taxonomy (GTDB): domain Bacteria; phylum Actinomycetota; class Actinomycetes; order Frankiales; family Frankiaceae; genus DATAZK01. The sequence continues at coordinate 16,249 of DATAVO010000249.1, read as the reverse complement.
GCGGGTCGGAAGAACGACCCGCACACCCGACGCTCCGCAGACGATCGTGTCGCCCTCGCGGACGTCGGAGACCGGCACGGTCCGCACGCGCGACCCGGAGACCAGCAGCCCGCAGTCCATCTCGGGATGCTCGACGGGCACCCAGGATCCGCCGAGGCGTACGACGGTTTCGAGGTTGGTCGTGGAGTAGAAGTCGTCGGGGAAGACGCCGTCGCGAGGTGCCGGCCTCGTCATGGCGGCGCCGGGCTCGACGGAGTTGACGCCGTGCGACTGCAGCCGCATGAGCAGCCGGGCGAGGGAGTCGGCATCTTGTGTGACGACACTGATCTGGGCGCTGGACTCGTCGTCATGGGTGCGGCCGACGTCGAGGCGCTGGATCGCGTAGTCGGCCCCGTACTCCAGGACATCGTCAAGGATGCGGGCGAGCACGCCGGTGTCCATCAGGTGGCCGGTGACCTCGACGGTTTCGGAAAACTCCATACCGTCTCCACGACTCCTCTGCCTCAAGGCTGCCGGTCACCTGCTTCGGCGCAGGTTACGGCAGCCCGTCGGGCTCAGACGACGGCGCCGTCGTCGGGGTCGTCCGGTGAGCGGTCACGAAGGCGCGAGACCAGAATCGCTCCGCTGCCCAGAATAAAAAGCACACCGGCCACGTCCATGGACGTGCGGTGGCCGAAATCGAAGAACGTCGGCACCAGCAGCATCGCCAGCCCGAGCATCAGCCCCACCAGCGCCCAGCGGATCGCGAACGGTGCGGGATCGAGCCGGGGGAGCGGCGGCGGGACGTAGTGCTCCTCGTCGTCCGACAGCTCATCAGCGGCATCAGCCGGTTCGTGATCGAACGCGTCGCGCTGCCGCTCGTAACCAGGGTCAGATTTCGGGGTCGGCATCGGCGTGCCCGGTCGCCGCCGGTCGGCATCGGTGGCCGGATCGAACTTCTTGGTGATCCGCCTCGGCGGCACCGCCGGGAGCACCGTGTCAGCCGGACGCGCCGACTGGTGTTGTTCGGGCTGGGGCGGCGCTTCGGCCGGCAGATCTTCGGCGTCGGGCCAGGTGCGTTCGTCCGGAGTCCGATGGAATGCCTCTACGAGCGCGGCGAACGCAGCATCGTCGGCCATCGGGTCAGACATCGAATCGGCCGTCGGGTCAGAGGCGACCACATCGCGCGGCGGTTCGGAGTCGGCCGGCGGATCGCCCGCCATTGCTGGGGTGAGCCCGGCGAGCACGGCGCCCGCGGGAGCGCGCTGCATGGCGTCGACATACAGCGTCAGCCGGGTGGTGCCACCGGGCCCGGGCGTCGGCTGGACGTAAGCCGCGATCTGGCGTGCCGCGAGCGCCGCCAGCATCGGATCGCCGAGTGATTCCTCGATCTCGATGAGGGCTGCGTAGGCGCTCGCCCGCAGGCCGTTGTTGCGCGGCGTCATCGGGGGCTCGTGCGGGGTGCGCCGGAATGGGCCCGGACGAAGTCGATGCTCTCGGCGAAGATCTCCGGCGCCTCGTAGTCCAGGGTCGCGACATGAAAGCTCTTGGTCAGCAGGCGTTCGGTGACGGTGGTCGACGCCGCGCCCTCGCGCAGGATCGTTCCCGAGAGCGCCTCGACGATGTGGTCGACCTCGCTGCGGAACGACAGCACAGGGCACCGGATCTCGCCCAGGTCAGCTCGCGTGACCGCCCACAGCTGGCTCAGCGAATGCGCGGCCTGCAGGGGCATCTTGCTGTAGCCCAGCTCCGTGACGCCGGGCTTGGCGATATCGCCGGCGACCCCCGGAAAAGCCGGGATGACGTGACGCAGCAGCGGAAGCAGGAAGGCGTCCTTGCGCTCGGTGGCCAGGGAGGCATTGACGACGACGGTGCCGGCCACCTCGGTGGCCCGCTGCTCGGCCAGCCGGAGCGCGAGCGTGCCGCCCATCGACAGGCCGCAGACGAAGACCTCGGCGCAGCAGCTGCGCAGCTCGTCGAACGCGCGCTCGGCCTCGCGATACCAATCCGTCCAACGGGTGCGCGCCATGTCCTGCCACCGCGTGCCGTGGCCGGGCAGGCGCGGCACCGTCACGGTGAGGCCGGCATCGGCCAGCGCGAGGCCCCAATCACGCACACCCTGCGGGGTGCCGGTGAAGCCGTGCAGCACGACCGCTCCGATAGGGCCGCCGTCCCGGGAAAGCGGCTCTGCACCCGGCATCAAAGGCACGCGGGCACCTCCTCGCCGAGTCCGATCTGACCAGTCGGGTCGTCCGCACGGGACCCGGGCCATTCCCATCGTTTCATGCGACGGCACGGGTGGCGATGGTGTTTAGCGCCGTTTGGCCCTTTGGTGGGGCGGCTTTGGCCGGTTTGGCGGACGGTTCCGCCAGTTTGGCTGATGGCGACGGCAAGTCGGGATTGCTGCCACACCCCTCGCACTCTTAGGGTCGGGGGATCGGCTCGTCGGACAAGCGGTGTGCGCCGGCACCCCTTCGACCGGCCGCTGCGAGGAGTTGAGGTGTTCTACTGGGTCGTCAAGGCGATCTTGACGCCCCTGCTGAGGGTCCTCTACCGGCCATGGACCGAAGGCCTGGAGAACGTCCCCGAACTCGGTCCGGCGATCATCGCGAGCAATCACCTCTCGTTTCTTGACTCGATCTTCATGCCGCTTCTGGTGCCGCGGCGGGTCACGTTCCTGGCCAAGAGCGACTACTTCACCGAGCCCGGCGTGAAGGGCCGGCTGAAGCGAATGTTCTTCACCGGGGTCGGCCAGGTGCCGATCGACCGCAGTGGAGGGCGGGCCAGCGAGGCAGCGCTCTCGACCGGGATCGACATCCTGAAGGAAGGCAAACTGCTCGGCATCTACCCCGAGGGCACGCGCTCGCCCGATGGGCGGCTCTATCGCGGCAAGGTCGGGGTGGCCCGGATGGCGCTCGAAGCCGGGGTACCGGTCATTCCGGTCGCGATGATCGGCACCTTCGAGGTGCAGCCGCAGGGCAAGGTGGTTCCCCGGATCAAGCGGATCGGCATGCGCTTCGGGGCCCCGCTGGACTTCAGCCGTTACGCCGGCCTCGAGGACGACCGCTTCGTGCTGCGCAGCATGACCGACGAGATCATGTACGAGCTCATGTCACTGTCGAACCAGGAGTACGTAGACATCTACGCCACCAAGGCGAAAGCCGATCTCGCCGCTGCGCGCAAGGCGTCATCGCCGCATCCGCCGCCGCAGTCGCCCCAGCCGCCGGACACGGACGATCCTGAATCCAGCCGCGAGGCCGCCTGAGCTTTCAGTCGGTGGCGGGCGCGTTGTGCGGCTGGCTTTCGGGGATGAGGCCCAGCACCTCTGACGCCGATGAGGTCTTCGGCAGCAACCGCACGGCTTGGGTACGCGCGACGAAGGCCGCGAGCTCCCACTCCCATTGACCCGCACCGCGCAGCTCGCGCTCGCAGGCGGCGGCGTGAGCGACGGCGAGGCCCCGTTCGGTTTCGTCGCCGATCTCTCCGTAGAGCGCGACGGCGTCCTCGGCAGCAAGCAGCGCGGCCGCGGCGTCGCCTTCCTTCCGGGCTCGTGCTGAGCGCAGCGATGCCAGAGCTGCCTTGACCCAACGCGTCTGGTGACCAGCTGACAGCAGCCGCTCCTGCAGGTCTTCTCCGCGGCCGGTGTCGCTGCGTTCGCCACCGAACTCGTCGAGGTGGCAGGCGACGGCGACGGCCGCCGGCAGCCACTCTCGCGAGGGCGTTTCATCGGCGCCGGGAAATAGGCTGCGCAGCTCGTCGTAGAACGCGGCCGCCCGCTCGGTGTCGCCATCGATCGCCGCGCAGCGACCGGCCATGGCCAGCACCGGCCGCACGATCTGCGGGAAGCCACTGGCCCGGGCCTGGTCGATGGCCGCCTCCAGGCTGGGCATGAGCACCGCGGCGTCCTCCCCGCGGAGCAGCCGCAGCCACGTGCGCAGCCCGCGCAAGTGCGCCTCCCACGGGCCCAGCCGATCGTGCGCCTGGTCCAGAAAACCCAGAGCCAGGCTCAGCGAGAGATCCCAATCGCCTTCGTTGTACGCGCGAAGTGCCGCTTCTGGTTCCGCCTGGAACGAGTGCATTCCGGCGCCGCCGCCACCCCCGCCGGATTCCGACGCGGTGGCCGCCTCGTCCATCAGGGCGTAGCTGCGACGTAGCTCGCCCTCCTCCTGCAGGGTCGTCGCCAGGTTGTTGGCGACGCGGGGAAGGGCAGCCAGCCGTTCGTGGCGAGCGAGGTCCAGCGCCGTCTCTTGTTCGGCGATACCACCCGCGTCACCCGAGAGGTAGCGGGCGACGCCGACCGTGCAGAGCGCGTTGGCCAGCGCCTCGAACAGCCCCAGGCGTTCAGCGAGGGCCACTGCCTGCCGCCCACTGCGGATCGCGTCGGAAAGCTGCTCGCACAGCATCTGCAGCCGAGCCAGTTCCGTGAGCGCGAGCGCCTGCTGCTCACCCGGCGGCAGGGCGGCGAGCAGTTCGACCGCCCGCCCGTGCTGGGCGAGGGCTTCGGTCCGGTCCGCGATCCACCACGCCACCTGACCGAGCAGCGTGTGAGCGCGGGCGGCTTCCGCGTCGGCGTTCAGCGCGCTGAGGGCGTCCGCCACGGCCGCGACGCGGGTCGGTCCGCCTTCTCGCACGTAGTTGTCCCGGTCAGCCAGGAAGCGCACCTCTTCCACGAGGCGAAGGCACGATTGCCGGCCCACGGGGTCGACCTCGGGGTCCCACAGGGCGAGCGCGCGGTCCAGGTGTGCCCGGGTCGGCAGCAACGCTCGCAGCACGTACGAGCGCTCCGCCGCCTCCCGCAGCGCGAGCCGGGCCTGCTCGGCCCGCAGGCCGGCTTCGGGGGCGCGCAGGGCGGATGCCAGCTCGCTCGCGAGCACCCGGTGATGGGCGACGAGTTCGGCCCGCTCGGAGTCGCGTCCGCTCGGCCGGGTCGCCCACCAGTCGGCGGCGCGCACATGCTGCTGGAGGCGCCGGGGGCGAGGGAGACGGGCGTAGACGAGTTCGCGTACCAACGCGGAACGGAAGACGTACTCGGGCTCGCCCGGCACGCTCGACGGGCGCACCCGGCGCAGCATCCCGCGGCGGGCGAGCTGCGCCAGGCAGACCTCGACCTCGGGTCCGGGCAGTTCGGCGAGCAGCGCGACGGGACTCGGCCAGCAGCTGTCGCCGAGCACCGAGGCGGCGTGCAGGACGGCGCGCTCGTCGTCGCTGACGAGGTCGAGCCGGCTGGCCACGAGGCCCTGGACCGAACGCGGCAGAGGCAGCTCCGGAATGCCCCGGACGAGCTGCGCCGCCTCCCGGTCGCGCAACATGCCGGCGCATTCCTCGGCGTACATGGGGTTACCACCGGCGAGCGCGACCAGCCGGGAGAGCGCGGGCGGCGGAAGGTCGGGGCCGAGCAGTCCGGAGAGCAGCTGCACCGTCTCGCTCTCGTCGAGCGGCGGCAGGCTCAGCGTCACCATGTCGGGGCCGGACGATCCCCATCCCGGCCGGCGCTCGAGCAATTCCGGCCACGAGGTGACGATCATCAGCAGCGGCACTTCGGTGGCGAGCGCCAGCAATTCCTCGACCGCGTCGAGCAGCGCGTCGTCGGCCCGTTGCAGATCCTCCAGGACCAGGACGGTCGGCGCTTCCTCGGCCAGGGCCACCATGATGCGCCGCCAGGCTGCCGCTGCTCCGGCGGCGCCCGAGCGGCCGTCCAGTCCGGTGCTCGGCCCGGTGTGCCCGAGCAGCGGGCTCAGCGCTTCGACGATCCGCTGCGTGTCGACGCGGGGCAGCAGCTTGGAGATCTGCTCGGTCAGCTGAGCCGCGGCGACGCCGGGAGCCATCGCGTCCGTGATCCCGCTCCAGCTCGTCAGCAGCGCCGCGAGCGGGGCGTAACTGCCTTTGTTGTCAAAGGAAACGCATGACGCCGAGAGCCAGCGCACGCCGCGCGGCCCGTCGGGTGTCCGGCTGTCGGCCCGGGCCCGATGCAGCTCGTGCACCAGGCGGCTCTTGCCGATCCCGGGCTCGCCGGAGATGGTGACGAGGGCGCCGGCGCCGTCGCCGATCGATTGGTCCAGGCAACTTTCCAGCAGCCTCAGCTGCGGCCCGCGGCCGACGAACGGCAGGTCGTGGCGCGGCCCAGCGGGCGCTTTGGCCGACAGCTCCAGAGCGAGAAAAGCCTCGACGGGATCGGCCTTTCCCTTCAGCGTCAGGGCGCCGACCGGCTCGTACCGCACCGAGTCCGACGTCGCGGTGTGCGTCGCCGCGCTGACGATGACGCCGCCGCCCGGGGCCGCCGCTTGCAGGCGTGACGCCAGGTTGACGACGTCACCGGTGACGAACGCCTGTCCCCGCGCGGGGTCGGCATCGAGGTCGACGAGAGCTTCCGCGGTCGCGACCCCGATGCGGGCCTGCAGCTGCTCGTCTCCGACGACGAGTTCGGCCATCGCCTCCTGGATGCGCAAGGCCGCCCGCACCGCGCGCAAGGCATCGTCTTCGGTCGCGCGGGGGGCCCCGAAACAGGCCAGCACGGCGTCGCCGATGTATTTCTCGAGCGTCCCGCCGCTTTCTTCGATGACCGCGCGGACGGCAGCGAAATAGTCGGACTGAGCGGCTCTGAGATCCTCCGGGTCGAGCTGCTCGGATGCGGTGGTCCAACCGACCACGTCGACGAAAAGCACGCTGACCACCCGCCGTTCCTCACCGCGCCGGCGCTCATCGGGTCGGCGCCTGGGCGGCCCGGAGGAGCTGGCGAGCGGGGTGCCGCAGTCGGTGCAGAAGGCCTGGCCCGGCGACGTTTCCGCAGCGCAGCTCGGGCAGGTCGAGGGCAGTGCGGTGCCACAGGCGCCGCAGAAGCGGGCGCTGGGGGCGGCTTGCGTGGCGCAGGCCGGGCAGGCGGTCATCGCGCTTGCGATTTTGGCATCGTTTGGGGCGCGGTTGGCAATAACCCCATTTTGGTGGCTGCGGCGTCGGTCGCAAAGGCGAATTCCGGGGCTGCGTTTGGTGTCCCGGAGGTGGTCTCGTCGGGCATGCGTTGAGACGACCGGCGAAGATGAGCCCATGCCCCCGATGCGCTTCTTCTACGACTGCGAGTTCATCGAGGACGGACAGACGATCGAGCTGGTGTCGATCGCGATCGTCGACGAGACCGGCGAGCGCGAGCTCTATCTCGTCTCCACGGAATTCGATCCTGACCGCGCCGGGTCGTGGGTTCGGCGCAACGTGCTGGACAAATTGCCACCGCCGTCGTCGAGCGCCTGGCAGTCCAAACTCACGATCCGCGAGCGAGTGCTGGAGTTCTTGACGGCCGAGGGCGCTCGGCCGCAGCTGTGGGCCTGGTTCGGCGCCTACGACCACGTCGTCCTGTGCCAGCTGTGGGGAACGATGCCCAAGCTGCCGCGGGCCCTCCCGCGCTTCACGCGTGACCTGCGCCAGCTCTGGGAGGAGGCGGGCAGCCCGGCGCTTCCTCCCGAGCCGCCGGACACGCACGATGCCCTTGCCGACGCGCGTTACAACCTGGTGCGCTGGCGCGTTGCTGCGCGGCTGCACCCGGCCTACGCGGCCGGCTTTCCCGCGGTCGGCTGATCGGCCGGCTCACCACTGACGGCTCGGTGGGCTGGTTCAGTGGTACTGAGCGGCGACGCCGAGGACCGTGTTCACGTAATAGTCGGAGTGGTTGTAGGCGAAGATCGCCTGGTAGAGCGTGGCGCTGTTGCCGCCGCCGTCGGCACACAGGTAGTGCGCGGCGGAGTAGATCGCGTCGGCCTGGTCGAGGATGTTGGCGACCCCGTCACCGTCACCGTCGACCCCGTACACGGCCCATGTCGCCGGCATGAACTGCATCGGGCCCATCGCACCCGCGCTCGAGACGTTCTTGTTCTGACCGTGGTCGGTCTCGACCTGCCCGATTCCCGCCACCACGTTCCACGGCAGGCCGGGGCACTCGGCAGCGGCGCCCTTCATGTAGAGCGCGCGCAGCGCCGCCGGCAGGTTCGTGGCGGTGATCGGCGCGTATCCGGCGGACGAGGCATTGCTGCTCGAGGAGACGGCGGCCAGGCTCGCGGCGAGCTGCGCGTTCAACCGGGTCAGCTCGGCTTGCTGTTCCGCCAGCGCCACCTTGTCGCGTACGTCCTGATCGTTCTTCTGCGCGGCGGTGAGCGTGATGCGTGCCTTGTCCGCGGCGCTGACAGCCTGGGCCGCGGCGCCCAGAGCAGCCTCGAGTCGCTTGGACTCCTCGCGGTTGAGCGCGCTGAGCCTGGTGCTCGCGGCCGCCAGACTGTGCGTCCGGGAGGCAACATCGCCGAGTTGACGGTCGCGCACCTGACCGGCCAGGCCCGGGTCGCTTCCCTCCAGCGCCGCGAAGAGCGCGGTCGTGGGATCGCTGTCGGCCTGGTCGAGCGCGACGCGAATCGACTCGCGAGCCTGTGAACGCGCCGCGTCGACGGCGGTCTGCGCCGCGGCGAGCTGGTCGTGCAGCGCCACGACGGAGTACGCCAGCTGCTGGGCCTTGGCCGTGGACTCCTCGACCTGGCGCTGCGCCGCTGCCACCTGCTCGGTGGCGTTCTGCACTCCGGCGGCCGCGCCCTCGACCGAGTTCGGCCCGGTGGCAGGCACCGCGGTGGAGGTGTCGGCCGATGCGTCCACGAACGTGTCGGCCCAGGCGGGCTGACAGACAGCGAGCCCGGCGACGAGCGCCCCCGCGGTCACCCAGCGCCTCATGCGCCGGGGATTTCGGGCAGGCTCTTTCATCTGTCGCACTTGGCTTGCGTCGGCGCAAAGGGGAGCCTCCTTGACCCGAGTCGCGGCAAATAGGGCACAAAGTCTCAGAGCGCCCACCAGCGCCCCGCGCTAGCCTCCGGACATGCGAATCGGCGTGCTGACCGGTGGCGGCGACTGCCCGGGGCTGAATGCGGTCATCAGGGCTGTCGTCCGTAAGGGCGTTCAGGTGCATGGTCATGACTTCGTCGGTTTTCGCGACGGGTGGCGCGGACCGATGGACGCGGACATCGTCCCGCTCGATGTCGAGGCAGTGCGCGGTCTCCTGCCGCGCGGAGGCACGGTCCTGGGTTCCAGCCGCACAAACCCCTACAAGGTGGACGGTGGGCTGGACCGGATCCGGGCGACCGTCGAGGCACTGGAGATCGACGCGCTGATCGCCATCGGTGGCGAGGACACCTTGGGGGTGGCCAACAAGCTGCAGAATGATGGTGTCGTACGCGTCGTCGGCGTCCCGAAGACGATCGACAACGACCTCGGCGCCACCGATTACACGTTCGGCTTCGACACCGCGGTGAGCATCGCGACGGAAGCCATCGACCGGCTGCACACCACCGCCGAGAGCCACCACCGCACCCTGATCTGCGAGGTCATGGGCCGTCATGCCGGCTGGATCGCGCTGCACAGCGGCCTCGCCGGCGGCGCCAACGTGATCTTGATCCCGGAGCGCCCGTTCGACATCGACGAGGTGGCCGACTACGTCAAGCACCGCTTCTCCACCCACCGCTACGCGCCGATCGTCGTCGTCTCCGAAGGGGCGATTCCCAAGGAAGGGACGCTCACCGTGCTCGGCGGGGAAAAGGATGCGTTCGGCCACGAGCGGCTCGGCGGCATCGGCCAACTGCTCGAGCGCGAGCTCGAAGCGCGCACCGGCCACGAAGCTCGCGCCACCGTCCTGGGTCACATCCAGCGCGGTGGAACGCCCACTGCCTACGACCGCTGGCTCGCAACCCGTTTCGGCCTGCACGCGGTCGACGCCGTCACGCAAGGGGAGTTCGGCACGATGGTCGCCCTCCAGGGCACCAACATCGCGCTCGTGCCGATCGGTGAGGCGACGCGTGAGCTGAAGCTTGTGACGCCGGAGCTGTACGCCGAAGCTGAGGTGTTCTTCGGCTGAAATGGGGGCCATGCGCCGGTTCGGTACGTTCACCGCCGCGCTGACGTGCGCCGGCGTGCTCGCGGCGGGCTGCGCGAGCTCGACGACGGCGAAGTTCACCGCGCAGACCACCACACTGGACGATGGCACCCTCACCATCACTACGGCGCGTCCACAGACCACGGTGATCTCGCAGACCGCGGCGGAGTACGACCTCGCGCACAGCACTCTCGGCGGGGCGCGCTGGGCGCAGCAGCAGGTCGAGTTCGGCTACGTCACCGTCAAACCGTCGGCGCTGAAGGCGTACAACAACCCAGGCGAGGCCGTGCCTGCCGCTCCGACCCACCTGCTGTCCTGGGTGCTCTTCTACGAGGCCGGGAAATCGAACTGCGGTAACGGCGGCCTGATCCCGAGCCCGAGCTTCACGGTCGCCCATCCGTCGAAGAAGTTGGCCATGATCGTCGACGCGGCGACCGGGACCGCGCTGAACTACGAGGGCGCAAGCTCGGGCAACTGTGTGACCCGGACCGCACCGGGCGTCACGTACGCGGGCGGCAACGTCTCGGTGCCGTGGAAGGACAACGGGGGCAGTGACGTCATCGCGACGTACCCGCCCTGCGTCCAGCCTGGAGGAGGCACGCCAGGGGAGACCGATTCAACCGGCACGACCTTTGCGGTCCTGGGGTCTCGCCTCTATGCGCCGTGCCACGCCAAGGCGACGACCAGCCAGCTGCCCGTGAATTTCCCACGCCCGTGGAAGCACAGCCCGGTCGGCCCGATAGCAACCGGCACCAGCGGCTGACCGTCGAAAACCCCACAAGTTTTCCCAGGCGTGCGGCGTTTCACCGCGACACGCCGGCGCGGGTGATCATCGCCGGCAAAGTTGTGGCGTTTTCGACGGAGCACCCGTGAGCGGGGACGCCGAGCTGAAACTTCAGGGCGCGATCAGCGCGCCGACCGTAGTCTTGATGACCGTGGACACTCCCGACGGCACCGCTGGGCTTCAGCCTTCGGCTGCCGACCTGGATGCATGGCGTCAGCGGGTTGCCGCGCAGCAGCCGAGCTGGCCCGATCCGGCACGCCTGGCCTCGGCGGTCGATGAGCTGAGTTCGGTCCCGCCGCTGGTGACCGCCCATGAGGTGCGGACCCTGCGGGAGCGGCTGGCGTCGGTGGCGGCGGGGGAGGCATTCCTGCTGCAGGGTGGCGACTGCGCGGAGACGTTCGCGGCCGCTACGGCCAACGGCATCCGCGACAAGGTGAAGACCCTGCTGCAGATGGCGGTCGTACTCACGTACGGCGCCTCGCTGCCGGTGGTCAAGGTCACCCGCATGGCCGGCCAGTACGCGAAGCCCCGCTCCGCCGACATCGAGCCGGGCACCGGCCTCCCGAGCTACCGCGGCGACGCCGTGAACGGTCTTGCGCCGACGCTCGAGGAGCGCACCCCCGATCCGGTGCGCATGGTCAAGGCCTACCACTCGAGCTCGTCGACGCTGAACCTGTTGCGCGCGTTCGCGACCGGCGGTTTTGCCGACCTGCACCAGGTACACGCCTGGAACCGCGATTTCGTGGCCGCCTCCTCGGCGGGTGCCCGCTACGAATTGCTCGGCCGCGACATCGACCGGGCGCTGTCTTTCGTGCGGGCCATCGGCGTCGACCTCGGCGCCTCCGGCCAGCAGGTGGAGCTCTACACCAGCCACGAGGCGCTGCTGCTCGAATACGAGCGCGCCCTCACCCGCACCGAAGACGCCACCGGGCTCGCGTACGACCTGTCCGCGCACACGATCTGGATCGGCGAGCGCACGCGCGACCTCGACGGTGCTCATGTGGCATTCGCGGCGGCGGTCGGCAACCCGGTCGGGGTCAAGCTCGGGCCGTCCGCCTCGCCCGAAGACGCTGCCGCCCTCGTCGAGCGGCTCGATCCGCGCGGCGAGCCAGGCCGCGTGACGCTGATCGCCCGCATGGGCGCCGGCAAGGTGGCCGACGCGCTGCCCCCGCTGGTGGAGAAGGTGCGCGCCACCGGACATTCCGTGGTCTGGGCCTGCGATCCGATGCACGGCAACACGGTGACGGCAGGCGGGGTCAAGACCCGCCGGTTCGACGACGTGATGGCCGAGGTGCAGGGCTTCTTCGACGTCTGCCGCAGCGCCGGCGTCTGGCCCGGCGGCCTGCACATCGAGCTGACCGGCGAGAACGTCACCGAATGTCTGGGCGGCGCCGAGGCCATCAGCGAGGCCGACCTCGCCGGCCGCTACGAGACGGCATGTGACCCCCGGCTGAACACGTCGCAGGCGCTGGAGCTGGCCTTCCTCGTCGCGGAGATGTTGCAGCAGGGCTGACGCGATGGGGTTCTCCAGCGGGTTGATCGATTTGCGCAGCGACACGGTGACGGCGCCCACCGAGGGCATGCGTCGCGCGATGGCGGCGGCCGAAGTCGGCGACGACGTCTACGGCGAGGATCCCAGCGTCATCGCGCTGCAGGAGCGGGTCGCCGCCATGTTCGGCCATGAGGCCGCCGTCTTCGTCCCGTCCGGGACGATGGGCAACCAGATCTGCCTGCGCCTTGTGGTCCCGCCCGCCGGGGAGCTGCTCTGCGACGCCGACGCGCACATCGTCACCTACGAAGGCGGCGGGGCCGCCCAGCACGGCGGGATCCAGACCCGCACCGTCCCCGGCCCGGCGCTGGACGTCGACGCGTATGCCGCCCAGCTGCGGGCGCCAGGCTGGGGTGCGCTGCCCACCAGCGCGGTCGCCGTCGAGCAGACGCACAACCGCGGCGGGGGACTGGTCCACTCCTTCGAGCAGCTCGCTGAGTTGCGGCGGCGCACCAGACAGACCGCCGCGCTGCACTGCGACGGCGCCCGGATCTGGAACGCGTCCATCGCGACCGGCGTCCCGCTACACGAGTACGGCGCGCTGTTCGACACCCTCTCGGTGTGCCTGTCGAAAGGTTTGGGCGCGCCGGTCGGTTCGCTCGTCGCCACATCTGCGGCGCGCGCCGAGGAGGCCAGGATCATCCGGCGGCGCCTGGGCGGAGGGATGCGCCAGGCGGGCATCCTGGCCGCGGCCGGGAGTTACGCGCTCGACCACCATCTCGACCGGCTCGCCGAGGACCACGCCCACGCCCGGCTGCTCGCCGAGGCCTGCGGGGTTGACCCGAAATCGGTGGACTCGAACATTGTGTTGACATTTGTGCGCGACGCGCCGGGCTTTGTGGCCGCGGCGCAGGCCGAGGGTGTCTTAGTCTCCGCCGTGGCTCCAGACCGCGTGCGTCTGGTGACCTCGCTAGCCGTTGACCCAGCCGCGGCCCAGCGAGCAGCCGCCGTGTTCAGCAAACTCCCACACAACTGACAGCCTCGCCGCGATCCTTCATCGGCCGGAGAGGCCGGCCGATCGGGAACACATGCGCCGAATGATGCTTTTGCCCCTAGCACTGGCGGCTGCTGCAATCCTGCTACCCGCCACTGCGTCCGCCACTACCGCTGCTACGCCACCGACGCCTCCCACCTCGGCGGCCACCGCCTCCGCGTCGAGCCGTGACATCACGAAGATCCTGAACGCCGAACGCAGTGCCCATGCCTCGGGCAGCGGGCTGCATCCCTTCGCGACCACCGGAGGCAGCAGCAGCTTCACGCCGCTGCCCGACGTTTACCCGGTGGGCAAGACCGGCGGCTTCGCGGTCGACGTCGTGCACGGGGTGGCCGCGAGGTACCCGTCTCCGGCCATGAACCACCGGAACCTGCCGATCGAGATCTGGTATCCGGCCGCGTCGGGACGGATCTCCAGCTCCGACACCTTCTGGGCCACGGCTCGCGGCGGGCACTTCCCGCTGATCGTCTTCGCGGCCGGCTACAACTCGAATCCGGACACCTACCAACCGTTCCTGCACGCTCTTGCTGCCCAGGGCTACATCGTGGCGGCGCCGGTCTTCCCTATCGAGGCCTCCATCGCAGGCGCCGCACCAGCCGGGCGTAGCAACACCGAGATGCTCAACCAGATGTGGGACATGTCCACCGTGATCTCGCAGATGATCAACTACGCTCGCCAGCCGGGGAACTTCCTCGGCGCGGCGATGAGTCAGACCCAGATCGGGGTCATCGGCCACAGCGACGGTGCCATGACGGTTGCGGGCATGACGATGTCCACCAGCTTCAACGACCGCCGCATCAAGATGGCTGTCGTGATGTCCGGCGCCGGTCCGCTGGGCCTGAGCTGGAACAACCGCCACGTAGTGCCGTTGATGGTCGAGCAGGCCACCGGGGACCCGTACAACAACCCGGCGAACAGCCAATGGCTCTTCAACCACGTGACCGGCTCCCGGTCGTATCTCACCGTGGCGGGGCCGTACCACATCTGGCCGCTCATCGGTAATGACAAGGTCTCGGACCTGGTACGGCGGTCCGTTGTCGGCGATTTGAACGTCACCTTGAAGGGCGCCGGAATGCCGGTCTTCTTCTCGATGGTCGGCGCCGGAGACACCCCCGGATTTACCTCGCTGAAGTTCGCGACCTGACCACTGATGGATCCCGCTCGATGGGCGGGTGCAGCGCTGCGAGACCGGGCGCCGCACCCGCCCTCCGGCTGTTCGGACGCGCCTCGCTAGCGTGCGGTCATGCCCGAGACTGACATTCCGAACGACAGCGCGATCCTCCCCTCCAGCCACGCCCTCAAAGGCCAACGCATCCTCGTGGTGGGGGCGTCGTCAGGAATCGGGCGCGAGGTCGGCATCCGGGCCGCGCGGTCCGGGGCGCGGGTGGCGTTTTCCGGGCGCCGGCAGGAACTGCTGGACGACGCGGCGGCCGAGGCGGGAGATGGCGCGCTCGCGGTGCGCTGCGACGTCACTGTCGAGAGCGACGTCGATGCCGCGGTTCGCGCCACCGCGGACGCTTTCGGCGGGCTCGACTCGGTGATCTACGCGACCGCCATCGACCCGCTGGTCAGGATCGCTGACGTCGATGCGGCGACCTGGACCCACCTGCTCGCCACCAACGTCGTCGGTGCCTCGCTGATCACGCGTGCCGCGCTGGCGTACCTCCGCGAGGTGAAGGGCCGGGTGCTCTACATCTCCGCGACCTCCGTCGGCCGACCGCTGCCGGGAATGGGGGCTTACGCGTCGAGCAAGGCCGCACTCGAGGAACTCGCGCGAGCCTGGCGCTCGGAGTATCGCGACGTCGTGTTCGCCACCGTCGCCGTCGGGATGACGCTCGGCACGGGCGTCACTGACAGCTGGGACCGCACCCTGCTCGGCGAGCTGTCGTCGGACTGGGGTCCGGGCGGATACATGCTCGACAACGGTCCCGGCACCATGGAATGTCCAGAGGTCGCCGACTCGATCCTGGCGGTCCTGGCAGCGCCGACGTTCATGCCGTACGTCGCCGTGCTGCCCGACCCGGCGCGGGCCGCGAATATCGGCTAGACGCAGCGACTGCTAGCCGAGGCCGGGGAGCTTCGGCAGCGAGGGCAGTGAGGGGAGCGGCGGCAGGGTCGGGACGGCGGTCGGCAGCGGCAGAGCCGGGCCTGAGCCGCTCGTCAGCCCGCCGGTGACGGTGCCGACAGCACCCGTCACCGTGCTCGTGACCCCATTGACCGTGCTCCCGACGGTGCCGGTGACGCCGCTGACCGGGTTGCCGCCGCCGGAGCCCGGCACCGTGCCGGTGACGCCCTTGACGGTGTTGCCGATCGTGCCGGTGACGCCCTTGACGGTGTTGCCGACGCTGCCGGTGACGCCCTTGACGGTGTTGCCGACCGTGCCGGTGACGCCCTTGACGGTGTTGCCGACGCCTCCGGTCACACTGCTGACCGTGCCATCGAGTCCACCGCCGGCGCCCGTGCCCGCGGCGCCGCCGAGGCCGTTGAGCACGCTGCCGAGGCTTGGCGTGGGGAGCGTGCTCCCGGCGACGCCGTTTGCACCCTTCGAGGGAACCGTCGCAGTCGGGATCTTGGACGGAATCGACAGGTTGCCGACGGCCTTCGACACCTGGCTGAGCGGCGACTCGAGTGCGCTGGTCAGCGGCGTCGGCAGGAGCCTGCCGCCGGAGCCGGGTAGGAGCGAGGTGATGGACGGGACCGTCCAGGTGGCGAGCCCAGCGGGAAGGTTCAGCTGCGGGAGCACGCTCGAGAGGTTGGGGATCGCGCTCAACGGAATGGGCAGCTGCTGGATCAGCGTCGCCGGATTGCCGCCCAGCACGCCGTCGACGCGCTGCAGGTAGCCCAAGGCGCTGACGGTCAGCGACTGCAAGGGGCCGGCCGGTACGTCAGCCAGCAGGCCGCCGATCTGGCCGAAAGCACCCGAGGTGAAGGTCGCGAGCGTCTTGCGCAGTTCGGCCGACAGGGCCGCGGTCGAACCCTTGCTCCCGAGTGCGCGGATCTGCTGGATCAGCGACGTCGTGGCGACCCCGGCGTCTTCGGCCCAGGTCTCGA
>DATAVO010000248.1:0-21462 GCA_036267695.1 Frankiaceae bacterium | reverse complement strand
TCAGTCAAAGACCTCATCGCCGCCATCGAAAACTTCATCGACGGCTGGAACGACCGCTGCCAACCCTTCGTCTGGACCAAAACCGCAGACGAAATCCTCACCAAAGCCAACCGTAAGAAGACTTCAGCCACGCGACACTAGCTCCTAGCTGGCCGCAACTTCGAGGGCGCCGCGATCACGTCGATCGAGACGATCCGATCGCCGACCACCGTGAAGCCGGCGACGCCGTTCGGCGCCTCGGCACTGCCGGCGCGGGTGCCCGGGCCGCCGTTGACCGTCACGCGGCTGATGCTCGGCAGGAACGTCGGCGCCGTGGCCAGGATCTGCCGGGCGACGTTCTCCGCGCCCTGGATCGGCTCGATCCCGCCCGCCGGGCCGGTGTCGAGTCGGAACGTCACGTGGGGATCGAGGAGGTCCAGCAGCGCCTCGAAGTCGCCCCGTTGCGCAGCGTCGAGAAACGCGTCCACCGCACGGCGCTGGCGCGGGAGGTCGCCGTCCGGGACCGGCGCCTGGCGCACCCGACGCCGCGCCCGGCTCGCAAGCTGGCGTGCCGCGTCCGGGGTGCGCTCGACCACCGGCGCGATCTCATCGAAAGGGAGGGCGAAGATGTCGTGCAGGACGAACGCGAGCCGCTCAGCCGGCGAGAGCGTCTCCAGCACGATCAGCAGTGCCAGACCCAACGCATCGGCCATGACCGCCTGCTGCTCCGGGCCGTTCGTCTCCTCGACCACCGGCTCCGGCAGCCAGGTGCCGGGGTAGTCCTCCCGCCGGGCGCGCCGTGAGCGCAACATGTCGAGGCTGATCCGGGCGACCACGGTTGTCAGCCAGCGCCGCAGGTCTTCGATGGCGGAAGCGTCGCTGCGATGCAGGCGTAGCCACGCCTCTTGGACGGCGTCCTCAGCTTCGGCCTGCGAGCCGAGCATCCCGTACGCGACCGATCGCAGGTGTGGGCGCGTCGCCTCGAACTGCCCGGCCAGCCAGTCGCCGTCCGCGCTGCCCGCTGTCGCTACGTCCACGAGTCCCATCCCACCGCGTCCCATATCCCAAGGACGAATCCCGCGCAGCAAATGTGACCGCCGGCGAGGTGCGATCCGTCAGGCCCGGGGGCGCGGCGCGGCCTTGGCGGCCTTCTTCGCCGGCTTCCTCTTGGCCGCCATCTGCTTGAGCATGTCGTCGTGGATGATGTCGATGCGCGAGCGGGCCTCGGCGGCCACCAGCGGATTGCGGATCACGGTCAGCTGATTGTCCTGGCGGCTTTCGCCACCTGTCGACCAGTTGGTGCTGCCGGTGATCACGTCCAGGCCGTCGACGATGACCATCTTCAGGTGCATGATCGCGTTCTTCTCGCTGTGGCCGATCGCGATGCTGTTACCGATCTTGTCGTTGTGCCATGACGCGAGGATCGCCGCCTCGGCCTTACCCGCCGCCTGCGTGCTGTCGAGACTGAGCTGCACGAAGACCTGCTCGGACAGCAGCTTCTCCTGCAGGATCGTGTTCAGCCGCGGGTCGTCGTAGCCGTACATGGCGACCACCAGGCTCTTGGTTGCCGAGTTCAGCAGGTCCACGAGCGCGTCGCCCACCGCGTCAACCGGGCTGTAGAACGTGCGCGGGCTGTCCGGGTAGCCGGGTGCGAACGGGTCGGACTTGTGCTTGTCCAGGTCAGACAGGCTCTTGAGGGCCATCACGAGCTCCGATCAGCGGGTATCAGCCTGGGGATGAGGTCAGCCGCAGAGGCCCATCCTCCAGCCTCTTGCCGTTTCCGGTGACCGGCTGTCAGGTTGTCGACGGCTCGGGGAGACTCACAAGTCGGGCGAATTTTCCCAGCGCGCAAACAGGTGGCTGTGGTTCTGTGCGTCACAATGGGGTCACCGGAGCGCTGTCACCACTGTCAGCGGCTCGATCGTCAGGAGAGAGATGGCCACCGAGACCACGAAGGGCGGCGGGCAGCGCAACAAGCCCAACGCCCGGGCCCGCGCCGCGGCCGCCCGTGAGCAGCAGCGCAAGCGCGAGACCCGCCGCAAGATGTTGACGGTCGGTGGCATCACCGTGGTGGTGCTCGCGATCGTCGCCGTGATGGTGATCATCTTCGTGACGAAGAGTGACAAGAAGAACTCCGCCTCGCGCACGCCTGCCTCGCCGGCGATCGTCAAGCAGCTCACGACCATTCCGGCGGCTACGTTCCAGACCGTCGGTGCCGGCAATACCACCGGCGGCCCGACCAAGGTGAGCGGCACCCCGCTGACCGCGGACGGCAAGCCCGTCTTCTTCTACTACGGCGCCGAGTACTGCCCTTACTGCGCGACCGAGCGGTGGGCCGTTGTCACCGCGCTAGGCCGCTTCGGCACCTTCTCCAACCTGCAGCAGACCACCTCGGCCAGCCAGGACACCCCGCCGAGCATCCCAACGTTCAGCTTCTACGGGGCCAAGTTCAGCAGCCAGTACCTCACCTTCCAGTCGGTGGAGACCTACACCAACCAGCAGTCGGGCAGCTTCTACTCGACCCTGGAGACGCCGACCAA
Organism: Frankiaceae bacterium; assembly: GCA_036267695.1. GTDB lineage: Bacteria > Actinomycetota > Actinomycetes > Frankiales > Frankiaceae > DATAZK01. The sequence goes on along the minus strand of DATAVO010000248.1, from coordinate 18,943 downwards.
GGCCCAGCAGGCCCTGGTGGAGAAGTACGACGGCTCGAACGGCAGCATCCCGTTCCTCGATTTCGGCAACAAGTACACGTCATCGGGCGCCACGTACGACTACTCGGTGCTGCAGGGCAAGGCGCCTGACGAGATCGCCTCAGAAATTCGTGACCCGAGCAGCGACACGAGCAAGGGCGTCCTCGGCGCAGCCAACTCGATCACCGCAGCGATCTGCGAGATGACGAACGGGCAGCCGGGTTCGGTGTGCAACGCGCCGGAGATCAAGACGTTGCGTACGGCCCTGGCCGCCAAGAAGTAGGCGGTCGGCTCAGCCGGGCTGCGGGGCGGAAATGACCGTGGCCAGGGCGTCGAGGCGCTCCGGAACGGCGCGGTAGTACGCCCACGTACCCCGCCTGCTGCGGGTGACCAGTCCGGCGTCGAGCAGCACCTTCAGGTGATGGCTTATCGTCGGCTGGCTCAAGCCGAACGGCTCGGTGAGCTCGCAGACGCAGGCTTCGGCGTCCTCGTGCGCAAGGATCAGCGAGAGCAGGCGCAGCCTGGTGGGATCCGCGATCGCCTTCAGGGTCGACGCGAGCTCGGTGGCCGCCGCCGCGGTCAGCGGCTCACGTGCCAGCGGAGAGCAGCAAACCAGCGGGTCGTCGAGCTCGGTCATGTCCACATCCTCTCCCAGCGATCGATGATGGTCGATGCAGCCGGTTCAGCTCACAGCTTCGAAGTAGCGCCGCGGATTGTCGACGAGCATCGCGTCGATCTGCGTCTCGGTGACGCCGTGCTCGCGCAGGTAGGGCAGCACGTCCTGCTCGAGATGCAGGTAATGCCACTGCGGTAGGAGCCCGAGCACGTTCGGATCGATCCAGTCGATGTAGCAGGACGCGTCGTGCGAGAGCACCATGCGCTCGGCGTACCCGCGCTCGCACATTTGCACCACCGTGTCGGCGCGGGCTTCCGCCGTCGTCGCGAGATTGATCCCGAAGCGATCCATGCCCAGGAGGAATCCCGTGTCCGCCAGCTCGCTCAGGTGGTCGATGTCGGCGGAGTCGCCGCTGTGGCCGAGCACGATGCGGCCCGGGTCGACGCCCTCCTCGTCGCACATCACGCGCTTGACCTCCAAGCCCGTGCGCGTCGCCGGATGGGTGTGCACGGTGATCGGCGCACCGGTAGCCAGATGCGTCTTCGCGACGGCTCGCATCACCCGCTCGACGCCCCGGGTGAGCCCCGGCTCGTCGATCGCGCATTTGAGAAATGCGGCTCGCACGCCGGTCCCGGCGATGCCGTCGGTGATGTCGCCGATGAAGAGATCGACCATCGGGTCAGGCATGTCGGCGCCGAGCGCCGGGCCGCGGTGATGGAAGAAGAACGGCACGTTCTCGTAGATGTAACAGCCGGTCGCCGCGATGATGTTCAGCTCGGGTACCTGCTCGGCGACCCGCTGGATGCGGGGGATGTAGCGGCCCAGGCCGATCACGGTGGGGTCGACGATCGTGCGCACCCCGGTGGCCGCAAGCTCGGAAAGCTTGGCTACGGCATCGGCGACCCGCGCGTCCTCCTCGCCCCACTCGTCGGGATAGTTCTGCTGGACGTCCGGCGTGAGCACGAAGACGTGCTCGTGCATGTACGTGCGCCCCAGGTCGGCGGTGTCGATCGGGCCGCGAACGCTCTGCACGTCTGACATACCGCGCAGTGTGACCCAACAACCGCCACATGTGTCGCCAGATCGGCCCCGGTGCGTTGCTCGAGCACCTAGTAATGGCGGCAGATCGGCGGCCCTCGCCACCGTTGCTAGGTGCTCGGGCGGTCCGTGGTCAGTACAGCTAGCTGCTGTGCTCGACCGCGTTTCGCAGGGTGACAGCATCCGGTCCGGTGGTCGTGCCCGCCGAGTAGCTGAAAGTCATGCCGATGACGTCCGTGTCCTCGAACATGCACACCGAGATGCTCTGGGCGCTCTGCACGACCGTGGCGCAGCGCATCTGACCGCCCAGCGGGCCGGGATCAGCGTCTTTCCAGAAGATGACGTTGCCGATGTTCTCGTCGAGCGTCCGCAGCGACGTGCTCAGGTTGTGCGCGACCTGAGCAGCCGTCTGCGGGTACTTCGCGACCATCACAAACGCGGTGGGGTTGCTGGCGTTCGCGCCGTAGAACCCGACGAGATGCGGCTTGGGTATGGAAGAGGAGTTGTTGATGCGCTGCAGCTGATCGGTGAGGCTGCCGCGGATCTGCGGCAGCCCGTCGATCTGCGACGGCATCTGGATCGTGGTGTGAGCCGACACCCGTACCGGCCCGCCGTGGTGCTGGTTCAGGAAGTAGACGGCGCCGGCCGTGACGGCCACCGCGGCCACGATTCCGGCCACCACCCCGCCGGAAAGGCTGCTCTGCTTGCGCTTGGCCGGAGGCGAATCGAGGCGTTGCGGGAGGGAGACGGCGTACTCAGGACCGCGGGGCGTCGGGATCCCGCCGGAAATCGGTGGAAAGGTCTGGGCCGTCTGCACGTTCTGTGCCCAGGCGGGCTGGGGTGACTGGGGCGCGGGCTCGAACGAGCCGGTGCTCTGCGGCGTCTGGAACCGGCTCGTCGTCTCCACAATGGGCTGTACGGCGCGCACGGGAGGGGCCGGGATCATCGGCGCTGGGCCTGACGACACAGCCACGGCAGAGGGTGCCAGCGCGGGTGTCGCGGCCGGCGCTGCCGCAGCGGCGGCAGGTGCGGCAGGGCTCGTCGCCGAAGTCCACCCCTGGCCGTCCCAGTAGCGGAGGTCGGGCGAACCTGCCGGGTCCGGATACCAGCCCGGGATGGGAGTCACCAGCGCTGCATCGGCCTGTCGTGATCGATTCTTGAGGTCGATAGGTTGCGCTCAACCTGGGGAAGGAGGGCGGTCATGGCCACCGTGACGCCCGAACCATGCGTGAACAGCTGGTAGCGCTTCCCGTCGCGCTGACCGCTCGGCGCTGCTCGTGCCCGGCCTCGTCACGGCAGCGTGCCGGCTGCCGCGCTGCTGTGCCGCTGCGCCGCCGTGCCGAGCGCGAGCAGGCCTGACCGAAGCCCACGCGCCGAGCGTCACGGCAGCTGCTCGTCAGGGCACTTCTGCAAGACGCCGGCCATCGCATCACGCTCAGCCGGGGTCACCCACAGGTGGTAACGCAGCTTCACCGCCACCTGACGGCTGACATACGCGCAGCGGAATGACTTCTGCGAGGGCAGCCAGGTGGCCGTGTCACCGTCGCCCTTGTCCTGGTTGGCCGTGCCGTCGACGGCGAGCAGCTCGAGCGGGTCGTTGGCGAACTCCAGGCGGGTGGTGTCCGACCAGCCCTGCGCGCCCGTCTGCCAGGCATCGCTCAGCGCCACGACATGGTCGATCTGCACCTTGGCCGCAGCGGACTTGCTGAACTGGATCCGCTTGCCGGTATACGGACCGGCCAGCATTCCCGCGACGACGACGCACCCGCGAGTCCCGGATCTCGTCTGGATGCCCGTCAGATCGCGCCGCAGCACGTCGTCGCGCGTATCGCAGCCGTTGTGGTCGACATCCGCCCAGGCCTCGCCGAATTTGCCACGCGAGTACCCGGTCTTCGGTGCCCGCCCTTTCACTGGCACCCCCTGTAGCGCGGCCAGCGCGGAGCCGGTCGGCGCCCGGGCAATCGCTTCCGTCGCGTCGGGAGTGGAACCTGCGCCATCGGCGAGCAGGACGACGCCGACCACTCCCGCCACCAGTAACAACGTGAGGCCGGCTAGGCCCGGCGCCCCTAACTGCCCGCGACCGCGGCGACGCTTCCGCCAACGCTGACCGGCCCCGACCAGCCCGCTCGCCGCAACCGCGAGCAGCACGGCGCCGGCTTCGATCCTGTAGCTGATGTCGACCGCCCTTCCCCGCGGGCGCCCGCTGCGCCGGCCCGGTGCAGGAAACGTAGCCCGGCACTACGACGCAATGGCGGTCGTCCACAGGTCAGGGGAGGCGGATCCGTCCCGAGGCGACGAGCGTCGTATGGCCGGTCACGCGCACCCGGGTGATCTCGCCTCCGGCCACGGTGACGTCGCAGGCGAGTACCGATGGCCGGCCCATCTCGTAACCCTGGCGGATGCTGTACGCCGTCAGTCCGTCGGCCGCGGCCAAACCCGATGCCACGAGCCAGCCGGCATAGCCCAGCGAGGCCGAACCGGTCGCCGGATCCTCGGCGATGTCCGCCGCGAACATGCGCGCCTGGACCCCGATCGGCTCGCCCGGCGTGCTGCCGGTCAGCGCGCCGACGTGCACGCCGGTGACGGGGGGCGTCAGTGCCTTGATGGCCGCAAAATCAGGCTGCACTCTCTCCAAGGCGTCGGCGCGCACGTTGAGATACGCGAACGGGATGCCGGATCCGCCCGTGCGGGCAGGGTGCTCGCCCAGATCCGCGCCGGTCAGATGCAGGGCCGCCAGGAGAGGGGCGGGATCGATGGGGTCGGACGTCGTCGGCAGCGGGCCGGTCAACGTCACGGGTCCACCGGACTCCGGAATCTGCAGCGCGATCAGCCCCGCACCGCACTCTTGGACGACCTCGCCGGCGGGCAGCCGGCCCAGTGCATGCAGCGTCCAGGCCACCCCCACCGAGGGATGGCCGGCGAAGGGCAGTTCGGTGCCGGGGGTGAAGATCCGGGCTCGGTAATGCGCCCTGGGGTCGGTCGGGGCAATCGGGAAGACGGTTTCGGAAAGGTTGAACTCGACCGTCAGCGCGTGGCATTGAGCGGTCGACAGGTCGTCGGCGCCCAGGACCACGGCGAGGGGGTTGCCGGCGAACGGCTGCCCCGCCTCAGGGGTGAAGACGTCGACGATCAGGTATTCGAGGCCAGCCCCGCCGAGCTCGACCGGCGTCAGTTCGCTCGTCACGTGAGGCGTCACTTCCACCCTTGCCAGTCTCGCGTGTCAGCACCCCAGCGGGACGCGGCGAACGCCAGGAAAACGAGTAGCGCCACGATGAACAATCCGACGATCATGACTTGAGGTTGAACTGGAGTGGACTTGCCATAAAGAGCCAATTGAAAGAAACTGGCCTTGTGAACGCAGCTATTGGTAGCCGGCTGCTCCACCGGAGCCTAAGTGGCTGGCAGGAAGCAGGCCATGGCCCCGCCTATCAGCGTCTTGCTGACATGGTTGCGGGCCACCTTGTCGACGGTCAGCTGCCCGTGCGGGTCCGCCTGCCCAGCGAGCGCGATCTGGCGGCCGAGCTCGGGGTCAGCCGGACGACGGTGACGTCGGCCTACGAGCGACTGCGTTCTGACGGCTTCCTGGTGAGCCGGCAGGGATCGGGTAGCTGGACGACGCTTCCCACCCAGCGAGCTGCCGGGATGCTCCCCTTGACGCCCGGCCAGTCGCCGCCGGAGACGCTCGACCTCGCCGTAGCGGCGCCCTGCCCTCCGCCCGCGATCCTCGAAGCTGCCGCAGAAGCTGCCGCCCAGCGGCTGCCGAGCCAACTGCTCGAGCTGCGCGCGTTCGCCGGCCACGGCTATCACCCGGCCGGCCTGCCGGAGCTGCGGTCCCGGGTTGCGGAACGCTTCGCCGAGCGGGGGGCACCGACTTCAAGCGAGCAGATCATGGTGACCAGCGGCGCCCAGGGTGCGCTGCATCTGCTGGCGAGCCGGCTGATCGGGCCGGGCGACGTGGTTCTCGTCGAGCAACCCACCTACCCGAATGCGCTCGAGGCCTTCCGCCGAACTGGAGCCCGGCTCGTCCCGTTCCCGGTCACGACCGACGGCTGGGACCTCGATCTGCTGACCGAGACACTCGCTTCGGTACGCCCGCGGCTGGCTTACCTGCAGCCGGACTTCCAGAATCCGACGGGCGCGCTGCTCGATGATCGCGGTCGCGAGCAGATCGTTGCGGCCGCCCGGCGCAGCGGCACTCTCCTGCTCATCGACGAGACACACGCCGAGCTCGACCTCGCCGGCCGGCAGATGCCTTCGCCGGTAGCGGCGCTGGAACGCGACGCGCAGGTCGTGACCGTGGGCTCGCTGTCGAAGGTGGTCTGGGGTGGGCTGCGCATCGGCTGGATCCGGAGCGCGCCGCGGCTGATCGCCGATCTGGTGTCCGAGCGAAGCAGGATCGACCTCGGCGGCCCGGTGCTCGATCACCTCATCGGTTCCGCGGTCCTGGACCGCCTGCCGGGCATTCTCGACGCTCGCCGCCGCAGCCTCGCCGGGTCGCGCGATCTGATGCTCGACGCTCTCGAGCGCCACCTTCCGGAGTGGACCTACCATTGCCCGACCGGTGGCTTGTCGATCTGGGCCCGGTTGGACGGCCCGTACTCAAGCGATCTGGAGGCAGCGGCCGAGCGCCATCGGGTACGGCTCGCGTCCGGCCCGCGGTTCGGGGTCGACGGCACCTTGGAGCGGTTCCTGCGGCTGCCGTACACGCTGCCTGCGGAGCAGTTGGAGACCGCCGTGATCCGCCTGGCGGCGGCGTATTCGAGCCTGTCGATCGCCCGCCGGCCGGTCGCGTACACGCCGGTCTGCGCTTGAGATCAGCCGGCTACCAGCCGAGGACGGCGGTCCCGTTGGTGGAGTTCAGGTCCGAAACGGTGAGCAGGTCGGACGCCTCGCTCAGCTGAAGGGCCATGTGGCGGCGGGAGACCTGATCGGAAGGTTCGGTACGGAAGCCGCCGGGTTCGTGGCGTCCGAACTCGAGCGGCTGGCCCGGTTGCAACTGCCAGGATCCGGCCTCCCCGGGAGCCGCCCCGGGCTGGGCGGCCCACCACTCGCCGTCCCGCTGGGCGACGAGCACCTGAAGATCAGCTGCGGAGACGAGGTACTGCTTGGCCGGCGGGGCGAGGGACAGGCTCACCGCACCGGCCGGAGGCAAGCGGTAGGCGCCCGTCCCGGACGGCTGATCCTTCATCTCGCGGACGTCGAGTACCAGGACAGTCATGTCGTCGGGCTTCGCGCGGCCGAGCTCGTCGGACTCTTCTTCGCTGCGATCCCACGCGTCGGCCACTACCCGTTCTGCGGCCTCGTGCGCACTGCCCGCCCCGGAGAGCACAGCCTCGAGTTCCTCGGTCGTCAGGTTGTCGTGCACGCCGTCGGAGTCGAGCACGAGCCGGTCGCCCGGCAGCAGGTCGACCAGGTAGTGCCGGACGTCCTGCAGGCCGGCGCCGGTGAGCGCGTTGGCCAGCAGGTGGCGGTGGGCGAAGGCGGCCCGGTCCATCGGGTCATCGAGGTCGGTGAGCTGCTGCGCGGCGTCCAACCGGTCCTGACGCGCCTTGGCGAGCATCGGGTCCGGCTCGCTGAGGTAGGAGTGGTCCAGCGTCACGGTCTGGAGCCGGCCGCTGTGGATCAGCTGAGCCCGGCTGTCCCCGAGGTTGGCGATCACGGCCACCAGCCGGGAGCCGTCGGCCGGGCGCCGGCAGACGAGCGCGACGGTGGCGGTGGTGGCGCTCGGCGAGGTCGACGAATTCTCACGTCCGGCATCGAGTGCCGCGACCGCCGCATCGGCGTCGGTCAGGGCAAGGTCGAGCAGGCGCTGGATGTCCTCCAGATCCCGGCAGCCCGGCAGTCCGGCCCGCACGCGGCGGTTGACGGCTTCGGCGGCGGCCGAGGCGGCGGCGGCACCGTCTCCGTGACCACCGGCGCCATCGAAGACCCCGTAAAGCGCAGCAGAAGGATCGACCAGCAGGCGGTCCTCGTCGCGATGAGACCGCCAGCTCATCCCGACGTTCAATTCGTCGGCAGCCGGCTCGATCATCCGGAGCGGGAGCTCCAGTGAGACCGTGGTCATCGCGTCCTCCGGTGTCGAAGGCAGTTGCCCCGACACTCTTTTCTACCTCGCCAGCTGTCTTGATAAGCCGGAAGTCGGCTGTCTTGTTGCTGACTGTCGGCTGTCCGTGCTCTGTGCGTCACGAATGCCGGCGGTCAGACCGGGCCTTGGAGACCGATCGGCGGCTGAGAGTTGGCCGCGAGCTGATCGCCGAAATCGGACGCGACTCACAGGTGCTTGCTGCAGCAAACGCAGGCAGCGGGGCGTAATCTGTGGGGAGTCGAAGGCGTCCGCCGGGAAAGATCCCGTGCCGAGGGCGCAGCGGCCCGCCGCTTCCCAGCAGGTGCCGCACAAGGTCGTCGTGGTGATCCACGCTCGCCGAGGGTTGGCGTGCCCGTTCGGAGTTCACGGCGTCAAAATCCCGCAAAAGCCGTCAGAACAGGAGGAGCTCAGCCCCGCTCATGGTTTCTTCCACCTCGGGTCCCTCACCCAGGCCCGCCCGCCCGAGCTTCACGCAAGTGGCCGCCAGTGCGCTCGCCGCTGTGTCGGCGGCCGTGATCTCCTCGACGTTCGGCGTCGCCGGCACCTTCATCGGCGCCGCCATCGCCAGCATCGTCGCGTCGGTTGGCTCGACGTTGTACCTGGCCTCGTTGCGCAGCACGAACGACCGGCTTCGACGCATGGCCGTCGCCGCTCGGCGGGCGGACTGGTCCGGCGGCGTGCCTACGCGCCCAACCCGTCCCGGTGCGCCGGCCTTGCCATCGCGCGAGCCCGAGCTGCCGTTTCCCGCGGGCGTCGGCGAGCCTGAGCTGCAGGCGTCAGACGTGATCGAGGCCGAGGCTCCGTCGGGCTGGAGCCGGCTGCGCTGGAGCAATCTGCGCCGCGGGATCCCGGCCCTGCGCCGTCGCTGGATCGCCGTCGCAGGCCTGGCCGTGCTCGTCTTCGCGATCGCTATCGGCGTGCTCACCGCTTTCGGGGCGTCGACCAAGCAGTCCGCCTTCCCGCTCGGTGGCACCAGCGGTGGATCGGGCAAGTCGCCGAGCGCGCCCGTGAGCACCCCGGCGGTGACGTCGAGCCCGACCCCGGCGCCCACCCCGTCAGCCAGTGCCACGGCTACTCCCTCGCCGGCACCGACCCCCAGTGCGAGTAGCTCTCCCAGCGCGAGCGCCACCCCCGAGCCGGGCGCGTCGAGCCCGGCGCCCAGCGCCGCCCCTTCCGTCGGCGTCACGGAGTCGCCGAGCCCCGACCCGGCAACCGTGCCGTAACACGATGGACCTACCGTCACGGGATGGCAGCGGACCTGGGCGCCGCCTTCTCCCCAGCGCCATCTCCGGGATCTGCCGCGGCTAGCAACGCGGCGCAGCTCAGCCTCGGGGTCGAGGAGGAGTTCCACGTCGTCGATCTGGAGACGCGCCGGATCGCGCCCGTAGGGCCGCGCGTGCTCGAGGGGCTTCCCGCCAATTTCGGCGCTGAGCTGCAGCGATCGGTCGTTGAGACGAATTCCTCCGTCGTGCACACGCTCGATGATCTGCGCCGTGATCTGGTCTCGGTCCGGCGCCAGCTCGGGAGCGCGGCCGAGCACGTGGGGGTCGGGGTCGTCGCGGCCGGCAGCGTCCCCCTGGTGGACACGGCGGAGCTCGGCGTCACCTCCAACGCCCGCTACGCGCAAATGCTCGCCGACTACCAGCTGCTGGTACGCGAGCAGGTGATCTGCGGCACCCAGGTGCACGTCGGGGTCCCCGATCGCGACCGGGCCGTCGCCGTCGCTCGTCGCGTGTCGGCCGATCTGCCGGTGCTCCTGGCGCTCTCGGCCAGCTCGCCGTATTGGCTGGGGGAGGACACCGGCTACGCGAGCTACCGCACCTTCGTCTGGTCGCGCTGGCCGACCAGCGGGCCCTTCCCGGAGGTCGCTGATGCAGCCGCGTACGACGAGCTGATCCGGGAGCTGATCGGCTCGTCTGTCATCACTGACGTCGGGATGATCTACTTCGACGTCCGGCCGTCGGCCCACGTGCCGACCATCGAGCTGCGGCTGTGCGACGCGACCCCGCGGGTGGACGACGTGCTCCTGCTCGCCGGTCTCTTCCGCGCGCTGGTGCTGCGTGCCGGGCAGGAGGAGGACGCCGGGCTGCCGCATCACCCCGTCGCCTCCTCGCTGATCCGGGCGGCGATGTGGCGCGCGGCCCGCGCGGGCCTCGAGGGCGATCTGGTCGACCTGCGCGATCGCAAGCCGCTGCCGGTACAGCAGGTGGTTCGCCGGCTCGTCGACGATCTGCGTCCGCAACTGGAGGAGGCGGGCGACTGGGAGACGGTGCGCCACCTCACCGACGAGGCGCTGCTCGGTGGCAGCAGCGCGTCACGTCAGCGGGCCGCCTTCCGGGCTCGCGAAGAACTCACCGACGTCGTCGATCTGCTGCTGCTGGAGACGAGCGGCGCCGACCTGGAACCGCATCCCGAGCCCACGGCGCACCTCACGCTTGCGGCCCGTTACGAGTTGCGCAAGGGGGACGAGGCGATCCGGGCCAACCGCCGGCCGACCGCCGCGTTCGCTCCCGTCCTCTCGGCGCTGGAAGCGCTCCCGACCCCGCATCTGGAAGCCCGTGAGCGAGCCCGCGATCGCCAGCAGACCGAGCGAGAGGTGACATTCACGGTCGACGGCGAGACGCGCCCGTTCCCGATCGATCTCGTCCCCCGGCTGATCGAGCAGTCGCAGTGGCGCCGGCTCGAGCGCGGCTTGAAGCAGCGGGCGCTGGCTCTCGAAGCCTTCTTGCACGACGTGTATGGACCGCGCAGCTGCGTGCGCGCCGGGCTGATCCCGGCGAGCATGCTCGACGCGGCGCCGGGCCTTCGCCCGAGCGGCGCGCTCGTGCCGGTGTCCGCCGTGCGGGCCAACGTCATCGGCACCGACCTGGTGCGCGACACCAGCGGCACCTGGCGCGTGCTCGAGGACAACCTGCGGGTGCCCTCGGGGCTCGCGTACGCCATGCACGCGCGCGACCTGCTCGCCACCGTCATGCCGGAGCTGACCCCGCCGCTCGGCACCCTGCCGACCGATGACGCGGCCAGCCATCTCGCGTACGCGCTGCGTTCGGCGGCAGGACGGCCGGCGGGAGCCGTTCAGCTCGCGGTGCTCACCAGCGGCACCGGCGACTCGGCGTGGTGGGAGCACAAGACGCTCGCCGCCCGGATGCACGCCGACCTGGTCCAGCCCAAGGACCTGGTCGTCACCGACGGCGGCGTCTACCGGCTCGAGCACGGCCGGCGTTACCCGATCGACGTGCTCTACCGCCGCCTCGATGAGGACTTGCTCGACCATGTCCCCGGTGCCGACGGCCGTCCGCTCGGGCGCCGCCTGCTCGCGGCGGTGCGGGCGGGTGGCGTCGCGCTCGCCAACGCGCCCGGCAATGGCGTGGGCGACGACAAGGCGATCTACGCGAAGGTGCCCGACTTCATCCGCCATTTCCTCGGCGAGGAACCTTTGCTCGAAGGGGTGCCGACCTACATCTGCGCCGATCCCAGCGCGCTCGAGCAGGTGCTGGACCGGATGCCGGAGCTCGTGCTGAAGCCGGTCGACGGCTACGGCGGCGCCGGCGTCACGATCGGTCCCGACGCGAGTGCCGCCGAACTCGACGCGCTGCGCCAGCAGGTACTGCTCGCCCCGTCGCGGTGGGTCGCCCAGGACCTCGTGAAGCTCTCAACCCATCCGACACTCGTCAACGGCGAGCTGAAGCCGCGAAACGTCGACCTCCGCGCGTTCGTCGTGCTGAGCCGCGACCCGGAACAGGGCGTCGCGCCGCACGCGCAGGTGCTCTCGGCACCGCTGACCCGCGTCGCTCCGTCCGGGAGCATGATCGTGAACTCCTCGCGCGGCGGCGGGGCCAAAGACACCTGGCTGGTGCCGTGACGAGCTTGCCGTCGCTGCGGACTGCCGCGGTACACGGGTAACGGGAGGGGCAGGCAGGTGTGCGGGCTGTGCGGGGAATTCCGCTGGGATGGGACGGCTGCGGATACGGAAGCTGTGGGGCGGATGCGCGATCCGCTGGCCCCGCGCGGTCCCAACGGCAGCGGCCTCTGGGCGCAGGGTCCGGCCGCGCTCGGGCATCGCCGGCTCGCCATCATCGACCTCTCCGAATTAGGCGCGCAGCCGATGGTCGACTCCGACCTCGGGCTCACCGTCGCGTTCAACGGCTGCATCTACAACTACCCGGCCCTGCGCGCTGAACTGATCGCGGCGGGCTATCACTTCTTCTCCACGTCGGACACCGAAGTCGTGCTGAAGGCCTACCACCGTTGGGGAATCCGGTGCGTCGACCACTTCGCCGGGATGTTCGCTTTCGCCATCGTCGAGCGCGCGACCGGCCGGCTGGTGCTCGCCCGGGACCGGCTCGGCATCAAGCCGCTGTATCTCGCTGAGTCGCCCGGCCGCCTGAGGTTCGCATCGACCCTGCCGGCGCTGGTCGCCGCGGGCGACATCGACACTTCGCTCGATCCCATTGCCCTGCACCACTATTTGAGCTTCCACTCGGTGGTGCCGGCCCCGCGCACGATCCTTTCGGGGGTACGCAAGCTGCCGCCAGCGACCGTGCGGGTGGTGGAGGCCGACGGCCGGATGACCGACGAGGTCTACTGGTCGCCGCCGCACACCCGCGACCCCGAACGCCTGTCGATGACGGCGAGCGAGTGGCAGGAGGAAGTTCTCGAGCGGCTGCGCGTCGCGGTGGCCCGGCGCATGGTGGCCGACGTCCCGGTCGGCGTGCTGCTGTCGGGCGGCATCGACTCCAGCCTCGTCGTGGCGCTGCTCGCGGGTGAGGGCCAGACCGACCTGACGACATTCAGCATCGGGTTCGAGGCCGCCGGTGGGGAGTCGGGCGATGAGTTCCACTACTCCGACCTGATCGCCCACCACTTCGATACGCGCCACCACCAGATCCGTATCCCGACCAGCGACGTACTGCCCGCGGTCGAGCAGGCGATCGCCGCGATGAGCGAGCCGATGGTCAGCCACGACTGCGTGGCCTTTTTCCTGCTGTCACGGGAGGTTTCGAAGACCGTCCGCGTCGTGCAGTCGGGTCAGGGGGCGGACGAGATCTTCGCCGGGTACGACTGGTATCCACCGCTCGCCGGAGTCGCCCGGGAGGATGCAGCTCAGGCGTATGCACGAGTCTTCGTCGACCGGTCCGACGCCGCTCTGCGGGGCCTGCTGCGCCCGCAATGGCAGTTGGAGAATGACCCGTCGCGGGCATTCGTGGGGCAGCATTTCGATGCTCCCGGCGCGGAGACCGCCCTCGATGCGGCGTTGCGTCTCGACAGCCAGATCATGCTCGTCGACGACCCCGTCAAGCGCGTGGACAACATGACTATGGCGTGGGGACTGGAAGCCCGGGTGCCGTTCCTGGATCATGAGGTCGTCGAGCTGGCGGCGCTGTGCCCGCCGGAGCTCAAGCTCGCCGGTGGCGGCAAGGGCGTGCTGAAAGAAGCGAGCCGCAAGGTGCTTCCGGCCGAGGTGATCGACCGCAAGAAGGGCTACTTCCCGGTGCCCGCGATCCGCCACCTCTCGGGCGCGCTCCTGGAACGCGTGAGTGACGCACTCAATTCGCGGGCCGCGCTCGACCGCGGATTGTTCCAGCCCGAGCCGGTGCGCCGGTTGCTCGCCGATCCCAACACGACCCGCACGACGCTGGGCTCCAACGAACTCTGGCAGGTGGCTCTGCTCGAGCTGTGGTTGCAGGAGCAGGGGGTCGGCTAGGGGTGGCCACGTCTGCACCCAGCGCCGACCTCGAAGTCCATCAGCTCGATTGGAGAGCGTGGGTCAGCGCGTCCGGAAGCTGGGGTGCGGAGCCCTCGCCGGACGGCACCCGGGTCGTTTTCGTCAGCGACTGCAGCGGTTATCCGCGCGCCTGGGTGAGCCGGCTGGACGGTTCGGAGATGCTGGCGTTGCAGACCGGACGTGACCATGCCGAGGCGGTCTCCTGGTCACCGGACGGTGAGTGGATCGCGGTGCTTGGCGCTCCGGGCGGGGAGAGCACGCGCACCCGGGTGTGGGTGGTCCGTCCTGATGGGCGCGGCGCGCGGCGGGTCGCGGGTGTGCGTTCGGGGACGGCGACGTTCGGCCCCTGGCTGCGGTCGGGCGCGGTGCTCCCACTGTCGACCAGCGCACGCCGGCCGGAAGAGACGTCCTCGACGATGCTCGACGTGCACAGCGGCGTGAGCCGTCCGCTGGGCTACGGCGATCCGTTCACCGTGCTGGACGTGAGTCACGATGGCCATGTGGCGTTGGTACGCGTGGGTGGCCGCGGGCGGCGCACAGTGCTGCGGATCAGCTTGCGGGACGGGCGGGTGCGCAACCTGATCGCACCCGGGCCGGCCGAAGGTGTCACGGATCAGGGTGCGTTCCTTCCCGACGGCCGGGTTCTGGTGCGCAGCAACCTGCGCCGGGATCGCTTCGCCCTGATGCTGCTCGGAGCCGGAAAGCCCAGCAATCGCAGAATGATTCCTCAAGTTGTCGCGGTCCATCCAGGCGGCGAACTCGACAGCTTTGCGGTCTCCAACTGCGGTGACCGGGCGGCGCTGCTCTGGAACGCGCGCGGGGTTTCGGTCCTGGAGGTGATGCACCTGCCCACCGGTCGAAGGCGAAGCGTGGCGGGGTGCCCCGAGCTCGTCGACCGCGTCCGGTTCAGCGCCGACGGCAGCCGCCTCGTCGTCTCCGGCCAGGGTCCGCTGACCCCGCGTGGCCTCTGGCACTGCGATCCTCGCAGCAGCGAACTCGTGCTCCAGCCGATACCGGTCGGCGGTGGTGTGCTGCCCTCGGGCGGGCATCTGGTGGTCCCCTCTCGCGAGCGCTTCGTCACCGATGACGGCCTGCTGATCGAGGGCTGGCTCTACCGGCCGCCCGGTGCCGAGGGTCCAGTTCCTACCGTCATTCATCTGCACGGTGGGCCAGAAGCCCAGGAACGGCTGGGTTTTGCCCCAGTGTTCCAGGCACTTGCAGCCAGCGGCATCGCGGCCTTCGCGCCGAACGTTCGGGGCTCCACCGGCTACGGCCGCGCGTTCGAGCAGGCGGATGATGGACCTGGAAGGTTCGGGGCGATCAGTGATGTCGCCGCCTGCGCGATACATCTGCTGCGCAGTGGCATTGCCACTCACGGTCAGCTCGCGTGCATGGGCCGCTCCTACGGCGGCTACCTGACGCTTGCTGCCCTGACCTTCCACCCCGAGCTTTTCGCTGCCGGCATTGATATTTGCGGGATGTCAGACCTGCTGACGTTCTTCGCCGCCACCGAGCCGTGGGTGGCCGCCGTCGCCACGACGAAGTACGGCGATCCGGTCGCCGACCGGGGGCTGCTCGCCGGCCTCTCGCCCTTGCGCCGCTTTCACCGCCTCCGTGCGCCGCTGCTCATCGTCCATGGTGTCAACGACCGCAACGTTCCGGTGGGGGAATCGCACCAGGCGGCCGCGGCAGCGCGGGAGCGCGGAGTCGAGACCCAGCTGCTCCTCTTTCCCGAGGAGGGCCACGAAATCGCCCGTATTTCAGGGAAAGTGCGCTTCGCCGGAGCGGTCATCGAGTTCCTGACGCGCCACTTGCCACCTTGCGTCGCTCCATCGCCTGCGGCGGCTTCCGGTGGATGGCAATCCGGATGATGCTGGTGACCGCCGGCAGCAGCAGAAGCAGGAAGACGATCGGCCACGCCCACTTGTCGCGGAAGAGGAACGGCACGGCGGTGCGCTGAAGCCAGGAGCGAAAGTGGTCGTCCAACCATGGCAGCCAGGGTCCTTGGCGATGTCGAGCTGAATCGCGGCGGCGACCGTGATCGACAGCTGGCGGCAGGCTCCCCGGGACGACGGCCTTCGGGTCATTGAGAACGCCAGATCCTCCAGCAACGCCTCGCGGGTGATACCCATGGCGCCGCCGGAGGCCGAGGCGCCGAGCGGGCCGAAGGCGGCTTCCAACGAGGCGAGGACAGTCTCGGCGCGCGAACAGTCACTCGTTGTCAATCCGCTGTCACGTAACCGACGGTGATCTCACCCGTTCGACCTAGCATGTCGACGTGCGAGCTCTCGAAGGAATCACGGTGGTCGCGGTCGAGCAGGCGGTGGCCGCGCCTCTGGCCACCCGGCATCTGGCCGATCTCGGCGCTCGCGTCATCAAGGTCGAACGGGTCGACGGCGGTGACTTCGCCCGTGAGTACGACCATGCGGTCAAGGGCAGCGGTGCGCACTTCGTCTGGCTCAACCGCTCGAAGGAATCCATCGCCGTCGACCTCTCTCGCGCGGAAGGCCGCCGCGTCGTGGAGAAGCTCGTGGACTCTGCCGACGTGTTTTTGCAGAACCTCGCCCCGGGTGCTGCCGATCGGTTGGGTTTCGCTTCTGCTGCGCTACGTGCGTCGCGCCCGCGCTTGGTGACGGTCGACATGTCGGGGTACGGATCCGGCGGCCCGTACGCGCAGAAGAAGGCGTACGACATGCTCGTGCAGAGCGAGGCCGGCCTCATCGCGATGACAGGCACGCCCGAGACCCCGTCCAAGACCGGGGTCGCCGCCGCCGACATTGCAGCCGGGCTGTATGCGTTTTCAGGTGTGCTGGCCGCACTGGTACGCCGAGGCCGAACCGGCGAGGGTGGGCATGTCGAGGTCAGCATGTTCGACGCGATCGTGGAGTGGATGGGCTACCCGCTCTACACCGCGATGTACACCGGTGAGGCTCCGCCGCGTTCCGGCCTCGGCCACGCCGCGATCGTTCCTTATGACGCCTACCCGACGCTGGGGGGCGGGCGGCTGCTGATCGGCGTCCAGAACGACCGGGGGTGGGTCGCGCTCACCCGTGACGTCCTCAAAAGGCCTGAGCTTGCTGAGGATTCGCGGTATGCGACGAACGTGGCGCGCGTCGCTCGTCGGGCGGAGGTGGATGCCCTGGTCGGTGAGGTGACCCGCACGATGCATGCGGCCGAACTCGCCGGCCGTCTCGACGCGGCTGGCATTCCCAACGCCGCCCTCAATGAGGTCGAGCACGTCGCCGAGCACCCCCAGCTCGAGGCGCGCGACAGGTGGCGCGAGGTGGGTTCGCCAGGAGGTCCCATCCGGGCGGTGCTCCCGCCGATCGGTTTGGACGGCGAGGAAGCCCGGATGGATCCGATCCCCGCTCTCGGCGTGCACACCGACGCCATCCTCCGGGAGCTCTCCTACTCGCCGGAGGCGATCGCAGAGTTACGCGCCTCAGGGGTCATCGGCGGGAGCTAGGCAACCTTTTCGGGCTGCCGAGTCGTCTAAGGAGGGGCGCCGCAGAGGGGGTAGCGAATGACCGAGCCTGAGGGCTTTCGGGATTTCGTGATCGCCCGCTCGCCGGGGTTGGTGCGCAGCGCCTGGTTGCTGACGGGCGACCTGGCGACGGCGGAAGACCTTGTACAGACAGCGCTGGCGAAGGTGTGGTCGCGATGGGCTCAGGTCAGGCGGCAGGACGCTCCCGAGGCGTATGTACGCCGGGTTCTGATGTCCACGTTCCTGACCTGGAACCGTCGCCGGTGGCGTGCCGAATTGGCGGTCGGCGAGATGCCGGAGGCGGCAGTGAGCAAGGACGATTTCCACGAAGTGGAACTGCGCATGTCCGTCGCCCACGCGCTTCGCGGGCTGCCGCGCCGGCAACGAGCCGTGATGGTGCTGCGCTACTTCGACGATCTCACCGAGGCTCAAGTCGCTCAAGCCATGAGCTGCTCCGTCGGAACCGTCAAGAGTCAGAACGCGAAGGCCATCAGGCAGCTCCGGACGCACCCTGCCCTGGCGGCCTTGTTCCACTCGTCAGGGGAGGCTGCTCGTGACACGTGCTGAAGATCAGCTGCCGGGCTTGCTGCAGCGGGCAGCTCCCGCGAGTGATGGCGTGGACTTCGCCGAGGTCTCACGCCGAGGGCGACGGCGTCAGCGCCGTCGTCGGATTGTGATGTCGGCGAGTGCCGCGGTCGTTCTGGTGGCGGGCGGTTCCCTGGCCGCCGTCATCGCGGCGTCGGGGCACTCGGAGAACGCGACCGTTCGTCCCGTGCCGGCCTCCGGTTCTGTCGTCGCGACCACTCTGACTCCCCTTGCCCCGTCGGCCTCGGCGGCGGAACTGAGGGCCGATGCGGCAGTGATCACCCGGCGGCTTTCGGCCGCGGGGATCCACGGGGAGGTGAAGGCGGGCGCGGGCAGTATCACGTTGAACCTGCCTGCATCTGCCGCCGGCGCCGTGCCGATCCTGGCCAGCACCGGGCGGCTCAGCTTCCGGATCCCGAGTGCCGTCAACCCGGCATCGACCGTGCCCGCCTCTGCTGCCGGTTGCGTATCCGCTGCCGGACCTGCCACCGGCAGCCCCCCGCCTTGCATCGTGATGCGGGCTTCCCAGGCTTGTCCGAAGGCCGGTACCGATGAGGCTCAGCAGCTCGCCGATGCGCCCGCTACCGACTGGATCATTGCGTGCGACGCCGCTGGCACGGCCGAGTACATCCTCGCGCCGCAGCGACTTGGTGGTGATGCCGTCTCCAGCGCGAAGGCCTCCATCCAGTCGGGCGTTGACGGAACGAGTACCGGCACGTGGATCGTCACCGTTCAGTTCACTCCGAGCGCTCAGGGCGAATGGGCCAGCCTCACCGCGGCGATCGCTTCTTCGGCCGGATGCCCGAAGAGCGGCTCCCCAGCGGGCACTCCGCCGGCGACCTGCGAGCTCGCCATCGTCTTCGACGGCGTCGTCCAGACGGCTCCGATCATTCAAGAACGCATCGCCGGCCCAGCCGAGATCACCGGGTCTTTCACGGAGCCGTCCGCGAAGGTCCTGGCGGCAGCGCTCAGTAGCGGAACCCTCCCGGTGCCGCTCGCCGTTGCCCACTAATCATCCCGCTGATCCCGCGGTCGTCACGTTCGCCGGCTCATGTTTGCCGGGGCGTGGGTACGGGTGGGGTGAAGAGTCTGCGGCGGTGGCCTTGGAGGGGTGGTCTGCCGTCGGGTGGCCAGAACCAGGGGGTGCGGTCGGGGTCGTCGCCGATGGTGATTTCCCAGCCGCCCTCATGCACTTTGTGATGGTGGAAAGTGCAGAGCATTTCGAGGTTTTCGGGTTCGGTGTCGCCCTCGTCGCGTAACCAGTGCTCGCGATGGTGGATTTCGGTGAACGACGGCGGCCGGTCGCAGCCGGGGAACACGCAGCCACCATCACGGGCGACGATGAAATGCCGCAGACCTGACGCCATCGTGCGGGTCCGGCGTCCGAAGTCC
>DATAVO010000247.1:0-36408 GCA_036267695.1 Frankiaceae bacterium | reverse complement strand
GCTCGATGCGTTCCGCTTCGGCCCGCCGCCGCACGGCGGGATCGCGTTCGGCTGGGACCGGGTCAGCATGCTCGCCGCGGGCGCCGGTTCGATCCGTGACGTCATCGCCTTCCCCAAGACGGCCAGCGGCGGCGACCCGCTCACCGGCGCGCCGACCCCGATCAGCGCCGCCCAGCGCAAAGAGGCCGGCATCGATTTCGTCCCCGAGCCCAAGCCGTAACCAAGATCAACAGCCATGATCTTGCTCTGCAGCTTGATGATCATGGGTTTTCCTAGAACATGGCAGCGTTGATCAAGGAAGTGGGTGCGGTAAGGGCGTGAGTGGGGAATAGTTCGGCCATGCAGAGCACCATGCAGGACGTTCCCCTGACCCTCGGCTTTCTCCTGCGCCACGGATTGGCGAACTTCGGCAAGAGCAAGGTCGTCACGTGTACCGGCGAGGGGACGCGCGAGACGACGTTCCGCGAGGTGGGGGAACAGGCCGCGCAGCTCGCGAATGGGCTGGCCGGCATGGGGATTCGCGACGGCGACCGCGTCGCGACGTTCCAGTGGAACAACGCCGAGCATCTCGTCAGCTATCTGGCGATCCCGGGCATGGGCGCGGTGCTGCACACGCTGAACGTGCGGCTGTTCACCGAGCAGCTGGTCTACGTCGCCAACCACGCCGAGGACCGGGTGATCATCGTCGACGGGTCAATCGTCGCGCTGCTGGCGAAGGCGCTTCCGGAGATGAAGACGGTCGAGCACGTCCTCGTGCACGGCGGCGACGGCGCGGAACTGCAGGGCATGGGACCGACGATCTCCCGGTATGAGGACGTCGTCGGCAGCCAGCCGACGACGTTCGACTGGCGCACCGATCTCGACGAACGGTCGGCCGCCGCCATGTGTTACACGAGCGGCACCACCGGCAACCCGAAGGGCGTCGTCTACTCCCACCGCTCGGTCTACCTGCACTCGATGGCCGCCTGCATGGGCAGCGCGTTCGGGGTCGGCGAGCAGGACCGCGTGCTCCCGGTCGTCCCGATGTTTCACGCGAACGCCTGGGGCCTGGCCTATGCCGCGTGGATGGCCGGCGCCGACATGATCATGCCGGACCGTTACCTGCAGGCCGAGTACCTCTGCCCGCTGATGACAAACGAGCGCCCCACCATCGTCGCGGGCGTGCCGACGGTCTGGTCGGCGGTGCTGCGCTACGCCGTGGAAAACAACGTCGACGTCTCCTTCCTGCGCACGGTGATCTGCGGCGGCTCGGCCGTTCCGCTCTCGTTGATGAAGGGCTTCCAGGAGCAGCTCGGCGTGCGCGTCGTGCAGGCCTGGGGGATGACCGAGACCAGCCCGCTCGCCGCGATTGCCCATGCGCCGGCCGGCGTCACCGGCGAGGAGGAGTGGACCTACCGTGCCCGTACCGGACGGGTGTTCGCCGGCGTCGAATGCCGGATCGTCGACGATGCGGGCGCCGAACTGCCGGCCGATGGCGAGGCTGTCGGAGAGTTCGAGGTCCGTGGACCCTGGGTCACGGCGTCCTACTACCAGGGCGATGATCCGGAGCGCTTCAGCGACGACGGCTGGTTGCGCACCGGCGACGTCGGCACCCTCGACGACATGGGCTTCATGCAGATCACCGACCGCTCCAAGGACGTCATCAAGTCCGGCGGCGAATGGATCAGCAGCGTCGACCTGGAGAACACGCTGATGGACGCCGAGGGCGTGCTCGAAGCGGCCGTCATCGCCGTGCCGGATGACCGCTGGTCGGAGCGCCCGCTCGCGGCTGTCGTCCGTGAGGCGGGTTCGCAGATCACCGCCGAGCAGCTACGCGACAAGCTCAGCGCTCATCTGGCCCGCTGGCAGCTGCCCGAGCGCTGGACGTTCATCGACGAGGTACCGAAGACGAGCGTCGGGAAGTTCGACAAGAAGGTGCTGCGCAAGCAGTACGCCGACGGCGACCTCGACGTGCAAGAGCTGGCGCCTCCGCCCAGCTAGGCCGTCAGGCGTGCGTCGCCAGGTACTGCGCGGCGCGCAAATGTGCCGTGATTTGAGCACTGTTGACGGTCGCCGGCAGCTCGACGGTGAGGATCGTCATGCCCCGGAAAGCCGCGTGGGCCCAGGTGGTCGCGAAACGTGAGCTAGCGGCGCTTGCGGGCCGTCCCGAAGAGCGATCGGGTGATCTCGCGGCCCAGCGTGCCGCCGACGTTGCGGGCGAACGACTTGAAGGCGCTTGACCCGAGGACGTCGGTTACCTTGTCGGCGAGCCCGTCCTCGTGATCGTCGTCGTGGTCGTCCTTCGCCCTTCCCCGGTGAGGTGCCTCTTTCTGCTCACCGGATTCGGCAGCGGGCGCCTGCCCGGGAGCCGCCGCTGGAGCCTCCGCCGTCGCCGGTCCGGCGGTCTTGGCGAGCAACTTCTCGTAGGCCGATTCGCGATCGATCACCTGCGCGTACTTGGTCGCGACAGTCGACGCCTGCACCTGCTTGGTCTGCTCCGCGGGATCAAGTTGGGCCATGAGCGAGGTCGGCGGCCGCAGCCGGGTCCAGGCCACGGGCGTCGGCGCACCGGTCTCCGACAGCACCGTCACCACGGCTTCGCCGATACCCAGCGACGGCAGGAGCTCGGCCAGGTCGTAGACCTTGGACTTGGGGAACGTCGAGACGGTCGAGGAGAGGGCCTTCGCGTCCTGCGGGGTGAACACGCGCAGCGCGTGCTGCACCCGGTTGCCGAGCTGGGCAAGCACCTCTGGAGGCACGTCGGTCGGCACTTGGGTCACGAAGAAGACGCCGACACCCTTGCTGCGGATCAGCCGCACGGTCTGGGCGATTTGATCGAGGAAGTCCTTGCTGGCGTCGTTGAAAAGCAGGTGCGCCTCGTCGAAGAAGAACACCAGCTTCGGCCGGTCGAGGTCGCCGACCTCAGGCAGGTCGTGGTGCAGATCGGCGAGCAGCCACATCAGGAAGGTGGAGAACAGCGCCGGCTTGTCCTGCACGCCGGCGAGCTCGAGTACCGAGACGATGCCCATGCCGTCCGGAGAGGTGCGCAGCAGCTCGGCGGTGTCGAACTCCGGCTCGCCGAAAAACATCTCGCCGCCCTGATCGGCGAACGCGATGAGCTCGCGCAGGATGACGCCTGCGGTCGCCTTCGACAGCCCGCCGAGCGCCGCCAGCTCGGGTCCGCCGGCGTCGCTGGTGAGGTAGGTGATGACGGAACGCAGGTCCTTCAGGTCGAGCAGCGGCAGCCCGGCTTTGTCAGCCCAGTGAAACACCAGTCCGAGCGAGGACGACTGCACGTCGTTGAGCCCGAGCGCCTTGCTCAGCAGCACCGGCCCGAAGCTCGTCATCGTGGCGCGCAACTGGGCACCCTTGCCGTCGTTGCCGAGCGTCAGGAACTCGACGGGTGCGCCGGCGGGCTTCCAGTCGGCCGCGCCCACCTCGGTGGCGCGCTTCGTGCTCCGGTCGCTGGCCTCTCCGGGTGCAGCGATCCCCGAGAGGTCGCCCTTCACGTCCGCCAGCAGTACCGGGACCCCCGCGGCCGAGAGCTGCTCGGCCATCAGCTGCAAGGTCTTGGTCTTGCCGGTGCCCGTGGCTCCGGCGACGAGCCCGTGGCGGTTCATCATCGCGAGCGGGAGCCGCACCTGGGCGGCGGGGACGGCAGTCCCTTCGAGGACGACGGCGCCCAGGTCGACTGACGGCCCGTCGTTTTCATACGCCTTGGCGATGTCAGCGGCTGGGGTCGATTGCTCTGCCATGTGAGAACCCTAGAGCGCCCGCTCGATCCTGGCCGTACGGTCAGATCAAATGACCCTGTTCGACGACGGCCGGACGCTCTCGGAGCCGGCACCGGTGGCGCCGCTCGCGGCCCGCGTACGGCCGCGCACCCTTGATGAGGTGGTCGGTCACCGCGGCCTGATCGGGCCCGGGGGAGCGCTGCGCCGCCTGGCGGAGGGCGACTCGGCGACGAGCCTGATCCTGGTCGGCCCGCCAGGCAGCGGGAAGACGACGATCGCCCACCTGCTCGCCGCCGATCGCCGCTATCGCGAGCTTTCGGCGGTCAACGCGACGGTCAAGGACGTGCGCGCCGTCATCGAGGACGCCCGCAGCGCACTGTCGAACGGCGGTGCGCGCACCCTGCTCTTTCTCGACGAGGTCCACCGCTTTTCCAAGGCGCAGCAGGACGTGCTGCTGCCGGCTGTCGAGAACGGCTGGCTCGCGCTCGTCGCCGCCACCACCGAGAATCCGTTCTTCTCGGTCATCTCCCCACTGCTTTCGCGGTCGCTGCTGTTGCGCCTCGAGCCGCTCACCGCGGACGACGTCCGCGAGGTCATCCGCCGCGCGCTCACCGACCCCCGTGGCTACGGCGGCCGGCTCGCCCTCACCCCCGAGGCCGAGGACCACCTCGTCACCCTCGCCGGCGGCGACGCGCGGCGGGCGCTCACGTCGCTCGAAGCCGTCGGGCAGGACGAGGGCACGCTGGACCTCGCCACGCTCGAGCGGGCTGTCGACCGGGCAGCCGTGCGCTACGACCGTGATGGCGATCAGCACTACGACGTCACGAGCGCGTTCATCAAGTCGATGCGCGGCGGCGACACCACCGCGGCGCTGCACTACCTGGCCCGGATGGTCGAGGCGGGGGAGGATCCGCGGTTCATCGCGCGCCGCATCGTGATCCTGGCCAGCGAGGACATCGGGATGGCTGACCCGACGGCGCTGCAGGTCGCGATCGCCGCCTCACGGGCGCTGGAGTTCGTCGGCCTGCCCGAGGCGCGGCTCGCGCTGACCCAGGCCGTCATCCACTGCTGCCTCGCGCCGAAGTCGAACGCGGTGATCGTCGCCTATGAAAAGGCGGCGGCCGACGTGCGCGCAGGCCTGACCGGCCAGGTGCCGCCCTACCTGCGTGACACGCACTATCCGGGGGCGGCGCGCCTCGGTGCCGGCAATGGCTATCAGTATCCGCACGACTTCCCCGGTGGTGTTGTCCGGCAGCAGTACGCGCCGGACGTCATCGCCGGGAAGGTCTACTACGAGCCGACCGAGCAGGAGCCCGAAGCTGCTGCTCGGGCCCGGGCCATCGAGCGGGTCTTGCGAGGGACGGACGGCGACCAGCCAGCCGGGTAGGGTTTGCCGACGCCTGTTAGTGCACCACGCGGGCGATCACGATCATCGAGAGGGGCGCCAGATGTCTGCCGGGGCAGTCGCAGGTCTGATCGCGGCAGGCGCGTTTCTCATTCTGGCCCTCTTCGGGTGTTACGCCCTGACCAAGCTGGCGAAGATCTTCGACGAGGTCGCCGATCGGGTCCGCCAGACCGACCGGGCAATCGACGAGAGCACCGATCGCATCCGCCAGGCCGGCACGACGGTCGATGAGGTCAACACGGCGCTCGCGTCGGTCAACGTCGAGCTGGCGAAGGTCGAGCAGATCACGACTCACGTCGAGTCGATCACCGGCAATGTCTCGGCGCTGACCTCGGTGTTCGCCGCGACTCTCGGCGGCCCCGTCATCAAGGTGGCGGCGTTCTCCTACGGGGTGCGGCGAGCCGCGTCCAAGCGCACCGCTGCTGACATCGAGTCGCGGGTGAAGACGGAGATGAAGGCCGAGCGGGCGGCTGCCAAGAGCGCGCGCAAGGAGCGCAAAGGGCTGAACGCATGACCCGCCGCATCTTCTACATCGCGCTCGGCGCGACGGTCGGGATCCTCGTCGTGCGGCGCCTGACGTCGGCCGCGGAATCGCTGCAGCCGGACAACGTGGCGCGCCGGCTTGCGTCGTCGCTGACCGGCTTCGTCGATGACGTGCGGGCCAACATGGCCGCACGCGAGGGGGAGTTGCGTTCGGCGCTCGGGGTGGATGGCGCCCCCGAGACCTCGTGACGGGCTCCCTGACATGAAGACCGCAGAGATCCGCCGGCGCTTCCTCGCGCACTTCGAGTCGCGTGGCCACCTCGTCGTGCCCAGCGCCAGCCTGGTGTCCGAAGACCCGACCCTGCTGCTCGTCAACGCGGGCATGGTGCCCTTCAAGCCGTACTTCCTCGGTGACCTGCCGCCGCCCGCGCCGCGCGCGACGAGCGTGCAGAAGGTCGTGCGGACCATCGACATCGAGAACGTCGGCAAGACCAGCCGGCACGCGTCGTTCTTCCAGATGTGCGGCAATTTCAGCTTCGGCGACTACTTCAAGGAAGGCGCTATCCCGCTGGCGTGGGAGCTGCTGACCTCCGTTGAGAACGGCTTCGGTTTCGACCCGGAGAAATTGTGGGCGACCGTCTACCTCGACGACGACGAGGCGTATGACCTCTGGCGCCAGATCCTGCCGGGCGAGCGCATCCAGCGCCGCGGCAAGGAAGACAACTACTGGTCGATGGGCGTGCCCGGCCCGTGCGGTCCATGCAGCGAGATCTACTTCGACCGCGGGCCCGAGCACGGCGCCGACGGCGGTCCGGTCGCCGACGAAGAGCGTTACCTCGAGGTCTGGAACCTCGTCTTCATGCAGTACGAGCGCGGCGAGGGCAAGGGCTACGACTACCCGATCCTCGGTGAGCTGCCGGCCAAGAACATCGACACCGGGCTCGGCCTCGAGCGGATGGCGACCATCCTGCAGGGCGTCGAGAACCTCTACGAGATCGACATCAGCCGGCCGGTGCTCGACCGGGCAGCCGAGCTGTCGGGCTCGCGCTACGGCGCCGGCGAGGAGTCGGACGTTTCGCTGCGGATCGTGGCCGACCACATGCGTACCGGCGCCATGCTGGTCGCCGACGGTGTGGTTCCGAAGAACGAGGGTCGCGGATACGTGTTGCGCCGGCTGCTGCGCCGGGCGCTGTCCGAGATGCACCGGCTCGGCTCGCGCGATCCGGTGGCGGGGGACCTGCTCGCCAGCGTGCGCGAGGTGATGAGCCCCATCTACCCCGAGCTCGACTCGGCCGTTGTCGCGTCCGTCATCGGCGCTGAGGAAGAGGCGTTCCGCTCGACGCTGGCGCGCGGTCTGGGACTGTTCGACACCGCCGTCGCCGAGACCAGGGCGAGCGGCAAGAGCCAGCTGCCGGGCGATCGCGTCTTCACGCTGCACGACACGTTCGGCTTCCCGTACGACCTCACCCGTGACCTCGCAGCCGACGCCGGGCTCACCGTGGACGAATCGGGGTTCCGTGAGCTGATGGCCAGGCAGGTGGCGGCCGCGAAGGCCGACCGCGAGGGCCAGCGCATCGGCAACGAGGACGTGTCGGTCTATCGCGAGGCACTCGAGCAGGGGCCGAACGTCTTCACCGGGTACGAGGAACTGCGCCGCGAGTCGACGGTCACCTCGCTGATCAACCTGGCCGGCGGGCTGCTGCCCGCAGCTGTCGCCGGCGACGAGGTGGGCATCGTCGTCAACATCACGCCCTTCTACGCCGAGTCCGGCGGCCAGGAGAGCGACCACGGCCGGTTCGTCTTCGACGGAGGAGTCGCCGAGGTCCTCGACGTGCAGACGCCCGTCGCCGGGCTGATCGTGCACCGCGCGCGCGTGCTCGACGGCGAGCTGACGGTCGGGACGGCTGTTTTCGCCGAGGTCGACCCGTCGCGCCGGGCGGCCGTCTCCCGGGCCCACACCGCGACGCATCTGGTGCACCGCGCGTTCCGCGG
This sequence comes from Frankiaceae bacterium, assembly GCA_036267695.1. Taxonomy (GTDB): domain Bacteria; phylum Actinomycetota; class Actinomycetes; order Frankiales; family Frankiaceae; genus DATAZK01. The sequence continues at coordinate 28,815 of DATAVO010000247.1, read as the reverse complement.
GGTGCTGGGGGAGTCGGCAACACAGGCGGGTTCGCTCAATGCGCCCGGCCGGCTGCGCTTCGACTTCCACTCACCGCGGGCGGTGCCGGCCTCGGTGGTGCGCGACGTCGAGGACGAGGTCAACGAGGTACTGCTGCGCGACCTGCCGGTCAGCGCCTTCGTCACGTCGCTCGATGAGGCGCGCCGGCTCGGGGCGATGGCCCTGTTCGGCGAGAAGTACGGCAACGACGTGCGGGTGGTCGACGTCGGCGAGCGCGACGCGCCCTATGCGCGGGAGCTCTGCGGCGGCACCCACGTCTCGCATTCAGCGGAGCTCGGTGCCGTGACCCTGCTGTCGGAGTCGTCGGTCGCGGCGGGTACGCGTCGCGTCGAGGGCCTGGTCGGGCTCGACGCGTTCCGTTACCTGGCGCGCGAGCGGCTGCTGCTGGGGCAGGTCGCCTCGGCGATCAAGGCGACGCGTTCGGACGAGATCCCCGAGCGCGTGAACGACATCGTCGTACGGCTGCGCGATGCCGAGAAGCAGCTGGAACGCCTGCGTGCCGACACCGTGCTCGCTAGCGCAGGTGCGCTGGCCGACGCCGCCGCGGAGGTCGGTGCGATTGCACTGGTGACGGCGCAGGCACCTGACGGCACCGGCGCCAAGGACCTGCGCACCCTCGTGCTCGACGTGCGTGGGCGGCTCGGCTCGCGTCCGGCAGTGGTGCTGATCGCCTCGGCTGCGGACGGCAAGGTGCCCGTGGTGATCGCCACGAACGAGCCGGCGCGGGCGGCTGGCGTCTCTGCGCGGGTCCTGCTCGACGCCGCAAAGGCGCAGATCGGTGGCGGCGGGGGCGGCAACGACGATCTCGCCCAGGGAGCGGGCGCTGACGCCGGCGCGCTACCTCGGGCATTCGCTGCGGTCGAGGCTGCGGTCGCAGGCGCGGGTCGGTGACGCTCGGCGTGCGGATCGGGGTTGACGTGGGCAGCGTCCGGGTCGGCGTTGCGGCGAGCGACCCCGACGCGCGCCTGGCCTTTCCCGTTACGGCCGTGCAGCGCCGGCGCGACGGCGGTGACCTCGACGAGCTGGCCGGACTGATCGCCGAACGCGAGGCGGTGGAGGTTGTCGTCGGGCTGCCGCGCACCCTGGCCGGGCGCGAAGGAGTGGCTGTCGACGCGGCGCGTTCGTACGCCGGAGCCCTTTCCGAGCGCGTCGCTCCGATTCCCGTGACGTTCGTGGACGAGCGATTGACTACAGTCGTCGCGGACCAAGCGCTTCGCGCTGCGCGGCCGCGATCTTCGGCGCGCGATCGGCGCGCTGCCATCGATGCCGCAGCCGCGGCAGGCATCCTGCAGTCATACCTCGACGGAATGCCTCGACGGGATGGCACGGAAGGACCCGCATGAGTGATCCGCTGTCCGGGCTGCTCGGCTCCGGCGAATCCCGACGTCAGATGCCGCCGCCCCGCCGCCCGCTACCTCCCCAGCGTCGCCGCTCGCTCGGCTTCGGCCGCCTGTTCATCGCGATCATCGTCATGGCGGGCCTGGTGGCGGGTGTCATCTTCGGCGGCAAGGCCATCATCAGCGACATCACCCACAAGACGACAGTGGACGACTACTCCGGCTCCGGCACCGGCAGCGTGGACTTCACCATCGTCGGCGGCCAGAGCCCGGACACCATCGCGAGCAATTTGGCCGCGCTGCACGTCGTGAAGAGTGCCGCCGCCTTCGAGAAGGCGGCGAACGCTGACTCCGACCGAGCCGGGAAGATCCAGCCGGGCAACTACATCATGCGGCTGCACATGAGCGGCGCGTCCGCGTTCAACCGGCTCTTCGACCCGAAGGCCGTCAACGCCAACCGCTTCACCATTGCCGAGGGTCTGGACCTGCGGCACATCCTGCCGATCATCGCGAGGGCGACGGGGCTGCCGATGGGCGACCTCAACGCCGCGGCCCTGTCGCCGCAGCTGCTCGGATTGCCGTCATGGGCATCCGGCGTGCATACGGCTGAGGGCTTCCTTTTCCCTGCGACGTACGCGCCCAAGAAAGGCACGAGCGCGGTGGCGATCCTGCGCAGCATGGTCGCCCGGTTCAACACCGAGGCGACTGCGCTGAACCTGGTGGCAGGCGCTCAGGCGCGCGGCGTCAAGCCGCTGGACATCGTCACGCTCGCGTCGATCGTCGAGCGTGAGGTCAACCAGACCGCCGACCTCCGCAAGGCAGCGGCGGTCATGTACAACCGGCTGAAGGACACCGCCGATTTCCCGACGCTCGGGATGGACTCGACCACGCGGTACGCGCTCGGCGACGTCACCGGACCGCTGACGCAGAGCCAGCTCGCTGACCCGAGCCCCTACAACACCCGTGTCAGCCCGGGTATCCCGCCGGGCCCGATCGGAAACCCGGGCGAGGCCACGCTCAAGGCGGTGCTCGCGCCGGTGGTCGGCGACTACACCTACTTCGTCTACCTCCCCAAGGAGAAGAAGACCGTCTTCACCGCGTCGTCGAGCGAGTTCAATCAGCTCCAGCTGCAGTACCAGCAGGAGTGCACTGCGTCACCCGGCAGCTGCTGAGTGTGGGCGAACGTCCTCGGTTCGCCGATCGCCCATAGCCTCTCGCCGGTGCTGCACCGGGCCGCGTACGCGGAGCTTGGGCTGACGGAGTGGAGCTACGACGCGCGCGAGTGCACTTCGGAGCAGCTCGCCGACGTGATCGGCGCGGTCCGGGCTGACCCGGCCTTCGGCGGTTTCTCGCTGACCATGCCCTTGAAGCTGACCGCGCTACCCCTGATGGACGACCTGGAGCCGCTGGCCGAGCGGGTCGGCGCGGTGAACACCGTCGTGCCCCGGGACGGCCGGCTGCTCGGGGCCAACACCGATGTGCCGGGTATGGTCGCAGCGCTCATCGAAGCCGGCCTGAATGCGATCGAGCGGCCGGTCGTGCTCGGCGCCGGGGGTTCGGCGCAGGCAGCGGTCGCGGCGCTGGCCGCGCTTGGGGCTCCGGCGGTGCGGGTAGCCGCGCGCAATCCGCAGCGGGCGCAGGTGCTGACCGACGTAGCCCGCGCGTCCGGCATCGAGCTCAGCGTCGTCGGCTGGGATCGCGAGGCAGCGGGGGAGTCCGACCTGATCATCAGCGCCGTCCCGGCCGGCGCCGCCGACGCCCTTGCCCCCTGGATCGACGCGTGGCCCGCACCGGCTGCGCTCTTCGACCTGGTCTACGCGCCATGGCCGAGCGGCCTCGCCGTCGCTGCGGAGCGCGCGGGTACCCGCGTACTCGGCGGCCTGGACCTGCTCGTCCATCAAGCCGTCGGGCAGGTCGCCCTCATGACCGGCCGCCAGATCGACGTCGCCGTCCTGCGCACCGCCGGCAAACGCGCCCTCTCCCAACGCTGGCCATGATCAACGCTTCCATGATCTTGGTCTGAGCCGGATGATCATGGTTTTTCCATGATCATGGGTGCGTTGATCTTGAAAATGGGGCGGAAGTCGGGCTGAGGGGGCGGGACGTTCAAGCGGGGTGTTCGGAATGCCGATGCCCGAACTACCTGCTCGCCGTTCGACGTCAGTCGCCGCCCCGCCCCCCGGGTGCGCCGCATTCCTGGAGGTACGCCAGCGATGCCTACTCCCGCCGATTCACCCGGCGCGAACCCTGGTCCCGCTGGAAACCCAGCCTCCAGCGGGGACTACATCGGGCATGGTGCACGTCTCGACGCGCTGCTCACCGAGCTGATGCGCCGAACGCCGGAACTCGAGGCTGCTGCAGTCGTCACGGCGGACGGTCTGCCGATGTCATCGGCCCTCCCGCCTGGCATGGACGAGGATCGGGTCGCGGCCATGAGCGCGGCGCTGCTGTCGCTCGGTGAGCGGGCTGCCGAGGGCCTCGGCCGGGGCGGGCTCTCCCAGGTCCACATCCAGGGTGAGTCCGGCGGGGTCTGGCTGCTCGCGGCCGGCGACGACGCGGTGCTGGTCGGGGTCTCCGGACCGGAAGCCAAGGCGGGTCTGGTGCTCTACGAGTTGCGGCGGGCGACCGCTGCGGTCGGTACCGCCCTCGCCGCGGACGAGCTCGCCGAGTTCGCCGAGCGCGCCTCCCGGGCTGCCCTGAGCCCGCCTCCTGCTCCCGCGGCGCCTGCGGCACCGGTGTCGTCGCTACCGACCACACGCCCTTCGGGGATCGCGGCGGAACCCGCCACGATCGTCTCCTCCGCTCCTAACGGCACGGCCGCCACCGCGTGGCCCGCGTCGGGTTCGGCGGGCTGGTCATGAGACTCGACGGAAGCCTCGAAGACTTCGGTCTTCCCGACGTCCTGCAGCTGCTCGCGCAGACCCGCAAGACCGGCGCGCTGCACCTGCAGGCGTCCGAGGAGGATCGCAAAGGCGTCATTCGCCTTGGCGAAGGTGCCATCAACGCCGCGTGTTCCGATCTGCGCCGCCAGGTGCTGGCCCGCCGACTCGTCGGCGCCGGTCTGGTCAGCGACGACGCGCTCTCCGGTGCTGCCGAAGACGTCCGCGGCGGAGCGCCGAGCCTGCTGCGCGCGCTGCTGGATCGCTCGGGACTGTCGAGCGACGAGGTCAATCACGTCGCTGCCGATCAAGCCACCGACGCGGTATGTGAGCTGCTGCGCTGGAACGCCGGAACGTTCAGCTTCATGGTCGGCGAGGCTGACCCTGATGGGCTGACGCTTGCCCTCCACGCCGAAGAACTCGTCGCTGAAGGCCACCGCCGGATGCAGGTCTGGCCGAACCTCACCAGCTACATTCCCTCGCCCGACACAGTCCTGCGGCTGGCCCCGTCACCCGCTTTCGACCCCAGCTGCACCCGCGAGGAATGGGGGCTGCTCGCACTGGTCGACGGCACCCGCAGCGTCAGCGAGATCGTCGCCCTGCTCGGTCGCAGCGAATTCGCTCTTGCCGGGGCACTGGCCGCCCTTGTCGAGCGCGGCCTGCTCACGGTCGACGCGACTGGCTCCGGGCTGGAAGACCTGCAGCGCCGGCAGGCGATCATCGCCGGACTCGAAACGGTCGGCGGCACGACGATCGAGGCTGCTGCCGCTAGCGAGCCGGCCGTCAGTGAGCCTGCCGTCAGCGAGCCCGAGCCGGCTCCCGCACTGTCGGACGTTCCCCTCGACGTCAGCGCTGAGGCGCACGCCGGACCGAGCGCCGACGTCCCCGCGGCGCGCGATGCCGAACCGGCTCTCGAGACGGTCGACACTGCCCAGGATGCCCACACGCAGCCCGCTGCTCCGGCACTGGTGACGCAGGGCGCGTACGACCGCCCGCTGACCAACGGCAGCGCCGCGCTCGACACCGCACCCGCGGTCGCCGAGCCGGCCCGCGGTTTGGACTCGGCCGTCACCAAGAGTTTGGTGCTGCGCCTCATCGCCGGCGTCCGGGGGCTGTAGGCGTGGCGAACCGAGCGGCTACCAGTAGAACCTTGCGCCGCCGCGGGCGGGGTCATGCGGTCAAGATCGTCATCACCGGGCCGTTCGGAGCCGGGAAGACCACTCTGATCCGCACTATCAGCGAGATCACGGTGCTGTCGACCGAGCGCGAGCTCTCATCCGCCGCCGAAGCCCGCGCCGACAAGGCGCAGACGACGGTGGCAATGGACTTCGGGCGCATTGGCATCGACTCGGACCTGGTGCTGTACCTGTTCGGCACCCCTGGCCAGGACCGGTTCGAGTTCATGTGGGAGGTGCTCGGCGAAGGCATGCTGGGCTACGTCCTCGTGCTCGACGCGGGCCGTCCGGAGTCGGTCACCGAGGCGCGCACGATCCTCGCCGCGTTCCGCAAGATGGCCCCGGTGCCGTTCGTCGTTGCGGTCAACCGCAGTGACGGGCTTGCGCCTGACGACGAGATGAAGGTCCGGGTCGATCTGGACCTCGAGCCGTCGATCCCGATCGTGCCGTGCGACGCGACGGACAAGTCATCGGTGAAGGTCGTGCTGCTGGCGCTGCTGCATACGGTGCTGGAAAGCCTGGAACGCCACGAAGGCTCCGCCCCCGCAGTTCGCGCCTAGACCTATTGGCGGCGTCGCATGAAGCGTCGGATCAGATGGCCATCGTGGCTGACCGGCCGGGCTTGGTCGCGCCATCAGGCCGCGCCGCGTCCCGTCGAGCAGCCCGCTGCCCCCAACCCCATGCCCTACCGCGTCCTCCTGCGGTTTCGCGACGGATCCAGCGAGATCCTCGACCCGAGGACACCCATCGCTCTCGAGTTTCACGCGATTGCCGACCAGTGGCTGACCGGGCGCCGATGAGCCGCCGGATGACTCGTCAGCAAAACCCGCTCGCGGCCTACATCAAGGCCCCCTACCTGCCGACATTCACAGAGTGAAGCAGCTCGGCGAGATCCTGCTCGACGGCGGACTCGTCGATCACGAGCAGCTGACGACGGCGATCGAGGAGCAGCAGCGGCTCGGGCGCAGCCTCGGCCGCGTACTGGTCGACCTCGGCATGGTCACCGAGTCCCAGCTCGTCGCGGCGCTCGCGGAGCAGATCGGACTGCAGTTCGTCGACCTGGCCGAATTCCCGGTGGACGGCAGCGCCGTCGCCAGCATCGCCCCGAACGTCGCCCGCCGCCACGTCGCGCTTCCTATCGGATACGAGGACGGCCGGCTGGTCGTCGCGATGGCCGACCCGGCCAACGTCTTCGCCGTTGATGACATCCGCTCGCTGACCGGTCGCGACGTGAAGGCCGTGGTCGCCACCAAGGCCGACCTGATGGCCGCCATCGACCGCTTCCATCGCAGCGACGACGCCCTCGACGAGCTCACCCACACCCTCGAGGACACCCACGACGACGACGAGCTCGCTCGCGTCAAGGAGATCGTCGACGACGCCCCGATCGTCAAGTTCGTCAACCTGCTGATCGCGCAGGCGATCGCCGACCGCGCGTCGGACATCCATATCGAGCCGGGCGAGCGCGAGCTGCGCGTCCGGTTCCGCATCGACGGCGTGCTGCACGACATCATGCGTTCGCCCCGCTCCATCCAGGCCGGGGTGATCAGCCGCCTGAAGATCATGGCCGACATGGACATCGCCGAGCGGCGGGTCCCGCAGGACGGCCGGCTCTCGGTCCAGACCGGTGGCAAGAAGATCGACCTGCGCGTGGCGAGCCTGCCGATCGTGTGGGGCGAGAAGATCGTCATGCGAATCCTGGACAACTCGACGGCCATGCTGCGGCTGTCGGATCTGGGCTTCCAGGAGGGCAACTTCCTGCGCTGGCAGGAGTCGTTCACCAAGCCGTACGGAATGCTTCTGGTCACCGGGCCGACAGGATCGGGAAAGTCGACCACCCTGTACGCGACCCTGAACCTGGTCAGCAAGCCCGAGGTCAACGTCATCACCGTCGAGGACCCGGTCGAGTACCGCATACCCGGCATCAACCAGGTGCAGGCGAACCCGCGCGCCGGTCTGACCTTCGCTCGGGCCCTACGCTCGATCCTGCGGTCGGACCCCGACATCGTCCTGCTCGGCGAGATCCGCGACCACGAGACGGCCCAGATCGCCATCGAGGCGGCCCTCACCGGCCACCTCGTGCTCTCGACCCTGCACACCAACGACGCGCCCAGCGCAGTGAACCGGCTGATCGAGATGGGTATCGAGCCCTTCCTCGTCGGCTCGGCGCTCGACTGCGTCCTCGCCCAGCGCCTCGCCCGTCGCCTGTGCAGCAAGTGCAAGGAGGCCTACACCCCGACCCGCGAGATGATGGCTGCCTCGCGCTGGACCTGGCAGCACGATGAGCTGCCGGAGATCTTCCGCCCGGTGGGATGCTCGGCTTGCTCCAAGACCGGTTACAAGGGCCGGCTCGCGCTGCACGAGGTCATGCCGGTGGACGAGGAGATCGAGCGTCTCGCGGTCTCCCGGGCCTCAGCCGACACCATCGGCAGCGCGGCCCGCGGTGCGGGCATGACAACGCTGCGCGATGACGGTCTGAGCAAGGTCCTGCAAGGCATGACCTCCATCGAGGAGATCCTGCGCGTAGTGGTCTGACGGACCGGTCAGGCGCGACCCGTCGCCTGCGCCAGCCAGCCGCGCTGCGTCTCGAGCGTGGCTTGAGCCTCCGCCAGTGCCTTGGCGTCGCCCGATTGCTCGGCGCGCTTGATGCGTCGCTCCAGCTTCTCGATCGATTCGTTCAACCTGATGACCAGCGGGTTGTCGGTCGGATCGGGGCGGAAGCGGGACTGCTCGGCGTCGCGTAACCGATCCTCGACCGCACCGAGCCGCCGGTCGAGCGACGAGGAGGAATCGCGCGGCACGGTCGGGGTCGCGTCCCAGCGGCGCTGGATGTCGCGCAGCCGCTTGCGAGCGCCCACCGCGTCGGAGGCCGGATCGAGGGTCTCCGCCTCGACGACCAGCTCTTCGCGGGCCGCGAGGGCTGCCTTCAGGCCGGCGTCGCGCTCGGCCCGTGACGCCGACCTGGCCGCGAAGAACGCATCCTGCGCCGCCCGGAAGCGGCCCCAGAGCTCGGCCTCGGCCCCCTTCGGCGCGCCGCCGGCCGCCTTCCACTCGGTCATCAGGTCGCGGAACCGGGCCGTCGTGGGACCCCAGCTGGTGGATTCGACCAGCTTCTCCGCCTCGGCCACCAGCTCCGTCTTGCGGGCCTGGGCGCCCTTGCGCTTCTCCTCGAGCTCGGCGAAATGCACCCGGCGGCGTCGCTGCACGCCACTGCGGGCGGCGGCCAGACGGGTCCAGAGCGCGTCGTCGGTCTTGCGGTCGAGGCGTCCGAGCGCCTTCCAGCGCTCGACGAGGGCCCGCATCTGCTCGTCCGCGTGACGCCAGTCGTCCCCGGCCGCGAGCTGCTCCGCCTCGGCGACCAGCGCTTCCTTGACCGTCACCGCCTCCGCTCGAGCCACGGCGCGCTGCTCCGCGACCTCGCTCTGACGGACCGCGGCTGCATCGGTGATGACGGCGAGCCGGGCATCGAGCGCCGCCAGATTTCCGACGACGGCTGCTTCCGCCAGCTCGCCGCGCAGGCGCGCCGCTGAGGTCGCCGCCCGGTTGGGGTCGGCGTCGACCCGCTTCTCGAGGATGGCGACTTCGGCCGCGAGATCTTCGAACTTGCGCACGAAATAGGCCAGCCCGGCTTCGGGTGATCCGGCGAGCCACGAGCCGACGACGCGCTCGCCATCCGGAGTACGCACGTAGACCGTGCCCTCTTCATCGACCCGGCCGAAGTCCCCGGACGCGGCTACCGGCGGCTGCTCCACACTGCGACGCTACCGTGACCAGCAACCAAGTGCCCAGCATGTCTACAGCAGACGCTCAGGTGTCAGATCTCCACAGATCGCCTGATCGGGCGCACCATGGAGGAATGGCGAGATCTTCGTTCTCCACCCGCAATTCGCAGTCGTCGGTGTTCAGCTCCCTTCTGGGGCCTGTGGTGCTGGTAGCGGCCGCGGGTTTGGTGGGGTGGCTGCTACTGGAGACAGTGAAGTGGTTGATCGTGACGCTGCTCATTGCCGTCGGTGTCGCGCTCGTTGTCGTGCCGTTCTTTGCTGGCCGGCGCATCCTCGGCCCGGCGGTGGGTCCTGACCGCCGCCATCGCCTGGGTCAGCTGGCGACGGCCGTTCTGCTGGGCGTCACGCTCATCGTGCTCGGCTTCGTCGTGTCCCACCACGGCTGGCTGCTCATCGTCGTCCCGGCGGCGATCCTCCTGACCGCCCGGCTCTTCGGACGGATCGGGTCGCGCGGCAGCTCCGCGATTCACTGATCCGCTTTGGTTGGGTAAATACCGGCGAACTCACTATCGGCTTTCGATAAGAGTGCTCGGGAATTCGGGTATCAGGGTTCCTAATTTGCGTCGTTGCGGCCTTATAAGGATTAGCCGGCGCGTCCCAAACAGATTTGATTTCAGTGTTGCGACTCGGTCGAGTCGCCGCGAGGCCAGTGTGTCTCACGAGCCGACCGGCGGCTCAGCAGCAAAGTCTGCTTGGTGCCTCGTGGAGCAGGACGGGTTTCCTGGCGAATTCCTGGTGCGCGTCCAGCGCTACCTGAAAGCGTCTCACCCGGAACGCGCTCCAGGCGAAAGAGGGCGCGAAATGCCGCACATGAGAATGTCGAAGAGAAGCTGCCTTACCGCAGCCGCGGGTGTCGGCCTGATCGTCAGTGTGACGGGCTGTTTTGCGGACGGCAGCTATGCCGTAGGCAACAAGCCCGGCCAGATAGCGCCAGGCCTGTACACCAGCGCCACCCCCCTCGGCGCCAACTGCCAGCTCGACCGACGCTTCGTCAACAGCCTCAGCGACTTCGGTTTGCAGTCCAACGGCGGCCGCAACTTCATTCAGATTCCGGCGCAGCCCAACCAGATCGTGACCAGCGCGGGCTGCGGCGTCTGGGTCACTCCGAAAGCGACGTCCTACAACCCCGACCGCGCGACCGCCAAATTCGGGTCGTACCGCATTCCGACTGACTTGCTTCCGGGTACCTACGTTGCTCCTGGCGCGCCTGGTTGCGCGTGGCAATTGGTCTCCAACTTCACCGCCAACCCGCAGTCGATCCTGGGGACGATCTTCGAAACGGCCGGGAAGCAACCGCGAGTCACCATCACGAGTGCTGACGGCGGGTTCAACAGCAATCCTTGCGGAGGTTGGAAGCGGATCGGACCTTGATGCGCGCAGCTCTTGCGAAGACGCGGGATCGCTCTTGAGGCGCTGGTGGCGGGTGTTCACCGTCACCGCCCTCGGTGCGGTCCTCCTGCTGACGGTTGGCTGCTGGCCCGCGACGAGGACGTTCGGTCCAGCGATTGAGGGTCTGGTTCCTTACACGCCCGCGGCGGCCATTTGCGTCGCGGCGAACGACTACGACAAGCCTGGCCCGATAGCGCTGCGCAACCTGTTGGTGGCCACGTATGGCTCGCAAGTAGCGGGCGAGCCGGTGCTCAACAGCATCAGCCGGCCGTGTGACGGAACGGTCAGCGAACATCACGAAGGCCGTGCGCTGGACTGGGGCATGGACTACCGGAATGCCGACATGCGCCTCGACGGGCAAGCCGTGCTGGACTGGCTCTTCGCCACTGATCAGTACGGCAACCGCGATGCCATCGCGCGAAGGCTGGGGATCATGTACGTGATCTGGAACTCTCAGATCTACGGCAGCTGGGACGACTACCTACCTGCCGCGTACGCCTGCGGCACTGATCCGGTCGTCTGCCACGTCACGCATATGCACTTCAGCTTCGACTGGCCAGGTGCCTTGGCGGAGACCTCCTTCTTCACGGGTCGGGTGTCCTGACCGGGCGCGGTCTTTGACGCCGGGCCGGCTCAGCGGCCGATGAGCTCCGGCCAGGTGGCGGCAAATCCTGGGTGCAGCGGTAGCGCCACCACATCGGGCTCGCGAACCCATTCGAGCGCGATGCTCTCGGGCGTCACCGCATGCACTTCGAGCGCGGCCTGCGTGGTCGCGAGCACGGTCGTATAGGACCAGCCGCCGTGATCATCGACCCACGTTCCCTGGATCTCGACCTGGGTGCGGTCGAGGCCTGACTCCTCGTACGCCTCGCGCAGCGCCGCTTCCTCCGCAGTTTCGTGGCTGTCCCGGGCCCCACCCGGCAATCCCCAGGTGTCGCCGTGGTGGCTCCAGACCGCGCGGTGCTGAAGCAGGATCTTGACCGTGCCGCCCGCATCGGCGTGCCGCAATAGCAGCCCGGCGGCGCCGTAGCGGCCCCAGTGCCGGTGATTGGCGGCGCAGACCACCCAGCCGTCCCCGTCACGGTGCATGCCCCCATCTTGGCTGATCGCCTGCGGGCTAGGTCACCCGGCCCGGTTCGGCACCGAAGTGCTGGTGCTGCCCCGCGGCGACAAGATCGCGCAGCCGTGCCATGGCGTCCCAGACCTCGACGTGCCGGGTGTAGAGCGGCGCCGGTCCCAACCGGATCAAGCCGTCGCCGTCGGTGCCTGCGCGATAGTCGGGGACGACGCCTGCGGCCTCGATCAGGGCGCGGCAGATCGGCAGTGCTGACGCGTGGGCCAGGCTCACATGAGCGCCGCGGCGGGCCGGGTCACGCGGGGTCGCGACGCCAAAGCCGAGCGGCGTCAGCCAGGCATCGGCCAACTCGATGATCACCTCGGTCAGCGCGACGCTCTTGGCGGCCAGCCGTTTAATGCCGGCCTCCGCGATGAGCCGCGCGCCGATCTCCACGAGCGGGAGCCCGAGGATCGGCGGGGTGCCGGCGGCAAAGCGGCGGATCCCCTCAGCAGCGGCGTAGTCGCGCTGCATGCCGAACTGGTCCTGCTGGCCGAACCACCCCCGGATCGGCGTCTGCAGTAACGGCTGCAGATCGCGTCGTACATACAGGTAAGCGGGCGCGCCGGGCCCGGCGTTCAGGTACTTGTACGTGCAGCCGACCGCGAGCTCCGCACCCGCCGCGGATAGCTGCACCGGCACGCTGCCGGCCGAATGGGAGAGGTCCCAGAGCACGCGAACCCCTCTGCCGCGGGCGAGGTCAGTGACAGCCGCGAGGTCGCGCCGCTCGCCCGTGTCGTACTCGACGTGTGAGAGGCACAGCAGTGCGGTGTCGGATCCGACGGCGTCGGCGATCTCGCCGGCGCGGATGAGCCGAAGCTGCATCCCGAGCAGGTCCGCGACACCGCCCAGCACGTAGCGGTCGGTAGGGAAATTGGCGGCATTCGTGACGATGACGGTGCGCGACGGGTCGGCCCCGCGGGCGGCGGCCGCTGCGGCGGCGGCCAGCTTGAAGAGGTTGACGGTCGTGGAGTCGCCGACGAGCACCTCACCCGGCTCGGCGCCCAGCACGCCTTCAGCGAGCACGTCGCCGATGCGGGTGATCTCGTCGATCCAATCGGGCCACGCTCGTACCAGGTCCTCGCCCCATTGCCGGCTGACCGCCGTCTGCAAAGCGGCTGGGGCGTTCGCCGGAAGGCGGCCGAGCGAATTGCCGTCCAGGTAGATGAGGTCGGGATCGGCAATTGTGAAGCGGGAACGCATGGGCGCCAGCGGGTCGGCGGCGTCGAGCGCGAGCGCGGCCTCCCGGTCCCTCGGCACACCCGGCACAGTCGGCCAAGCTACGCCGAACTGGCAGCATGGGCGCCATGGGTTCCGGGGACGGCACAGCCGGCGGGGAGGCCGGCGGGGACGTCGTCGGAGTTGTCGATTTCCTGGGTCTCGGGATGGTTTCTGGCAATCCGATGAGGTGGCGGATGCCACTCACCGACGATCTGCTCAACTCCGCGGGCACGCTCTGGGGCGGGGTCGGCCTGTCAGCCTTCGTCGCGGCTGCGGAACTGGCCGTCGAGCGGCGGTGCGTCTGGGCGACGGTCCAATACCTCGCGCCCATCCGGTCCGGCGGCGAGTTGCAGATGGACATCGACCTCGGCGGCCAGGGCATCGCCCTCACCCAGGCGAGCGGGCGCGGGACCGTCGACGGGCAGCTGGTCCTGCTGGCGATCGGTACCTTCGGCGGCGACGGCCCGCACGATCTGCAGTTCTCCGAAGCCCCTGAGATCGCGCCGCCGCTGGAGTGCCCGCTGCGTTCCATGCCCGCGCCGTGGGGCGGAGGGATCCTGCGCCAGATCGAGCAGCGGACTCCGCCGGGCATGGCCATGCCGGATCCGCTGGGTCAGCCGGGCAGCGGGCGCACGATGCTCTGGATGCGACTGCGGCACGGGGGGACCGACGGCGGCCGGGATGTGGCGCATGACGTCGGCGCGCTAGCCGTGCTGGCCGACCTCGCGCCGAGCGGGATCAGTGAGGCGATTGGCCGGCCCACCTTCGGCACCAGCCTGGACAACAGCATCCGCGCTGCCCGCCTCCCCGATCTGGACGCCAGCGGATGGGTCCTGATGGACGTCACGGTCGAGGCCGTCGTCGGCCGGGTCGCGCAGATCTCGGCGCGGATGTACGACGAGGGCGGCCGACTGCTCGCCGTCGCCGGCCAGTCGGCCCGGCTCCGGCGGCTCACCCGTCAGGCGGAGAAGGCGTAGGTGACCCCGGTCAGCTGCTCGGAGACGTCCCAGAGCCGGGCGGCCGTCGCCTGATCCAGCGCCTTCTTCATCGGCTTGCCGGGCTTCGCGCCGCTGCCGCGCATGTGGAACAGGCCGTCCGGGCCGATGTACTCGCCGCTCTGCGCGGACGGTTCGGTCGCCGCGTAAAGGATCGGAAGCGCGCCGTTGGTGTCCGACTGGCCGAAGAGCGTGTTGCCCAAGCCGACGAACCGTTCGGCGATCTTGTTGCCGCCCATCTTGGGGCCGGTGGTCTGCAGGTTGGTCGTCGCGTAACCGGGATGGGCTGACAGGCTCCGCAGGTCGAGCCCGGCCCTCGCCGCGCGGCGGCTGAGCTCGGCCGTGAAGAGCAGGTTCGCCAGCTTGGACTGCCCGTACGCGGGCCACTTCTGGTAGCGCTTCAGGCTCTGCAGATCGTCGAAGTTGATGCGTCCGATGCGATGCATCTCGCTGCTGACGGTGACGACGCGAGCGCCCGGTGCCGCCTTGAGTGCCGGCAGCAGCCGCCCGGTGAGCGCGAAGTGGCCGAGGTGATTGGTGCCGAACTGCATCTCGAAGTCGTCGGCGGTGACGCGCGCCGGTAGCGCCATGACACCGGCGTTGTTGATCAGCAAGTGAACCGGGCCCTCGAGCCCGTCGGCGAACGTCTTGACCGATGACAGGTCCGCCAAGTCCAGCGACCGCAACTCGACCTTCGCGTCCGGGACCTCGGAGCGCAGCCGCTCGAGCGCCTGCTGCCCGCGCTCGGCGTCGCGGCACGCCATGATCACCCGCGCGCCTTGGCCGGCGAGCTGGCGTGAGGTCTGGTAGCCGAGGCCGCTGTTGGCGCCGGTGACCACGGCCGTCTTGGCGTCGACGGGGCCCATCCGAGTGATCGTCCAGTGCGGCATCGACCCAGCCTTCCTCACGGTGGGCGCACCAGCAAACGTTCGCTCTCGGGCTGGTCACCGGCGCCCCGCGTACGCTGCGCCCGTGGTCGTCCCCCTCGACGAATTCCCGATTCATCAGGCGCCGCTGTCGATGGCGTACTTCGCCACGAGTGACCGCAATGTGTACGACCGCTGCATCCTGCACTGCTATCAGCGCGACGGGGAACGCCAGCTCATCGCGGGTCTCGGGGTCTACCCCCATCTCGGTGTCATCGACGGGTTCGTGACCTTGCGGATCGGTGGCCGTCAACTCGTCGTGCGGGCGTCGGACGCGCTGGGCGTGGACCGCATGACGCAGGCCGTCGGGCCGCTGCGGATCGAGGTCGTGGAGCCGCTGGAAAAGTTGCGTCTGGTGTGCCAGGACACCGGCCTTGGCCTTGCGTGCGACCTGACGTTTCGGGCGTCTTCTCCGGCACATGATGAGCCGCGCCACATCACGCGTAGCGGCGCGCAGACCGTCCTCAACGCGCAGCGCTTCATCCAGATGGGCGACTGGTCGGGAACGATCCACGCGGACGGTGAGGAGATCCGGGTCAACGCCAGTTCGTGGGTCGGTGCCCGGGATCGGTCCTGGGGAGTGCGGCCGGTGGGGGAGTCGCTGCCGCGGGATGCACCCACCGCGCCGGGCATCACCGGCGGGGGCCACTGGCACATCTGGGTGCCATTGCGGTTCACCGATTTCACGATCTTCGTGATCGTCCAGGAGCTTGCCGACGGGACCCGCATCCTGAACGAGGCGGTACGGATCTGGCCGGCGTCCACCGGGCGCCCGCCCGAGCAGCTCGGCTGGCCCGACATCGAGATCATCTACCGCCCCGGCACGCGCCATCCGGAATCCGCGGTGCTGCACCTGATGCAGCGGGGCCAGCGGCCGGTGAAGGTCGAGCTGAAGACGCTGGGCTACATCCCGTTGCACGTCGGCGCCGGCTACGGCGGCGACCCGACGTGGTCGCACGGCAGCTGGAAGGGCGCCGGCTGGACCGAGGCGCAAGAGTACGACTACAACGACCCGGAGCTCGCCGCGCGGATCCCGTTCGGTGTGCTCGATCACGTCGCCGTCGCGACCTTCACCGGCTCCGACGGCATCAAGGTCAAGGGTTACGGCGTCTTCGAGCACGGTACTTTCGGCCGCCATGATCCCTCGGGGTTCCTGACCTACGAGGACGTCTGGTCGGCCGAGTAGCCCCGATCGTCCGCAACATGCCGGGTATGAATTTGTGCCCGGCCTGACATTGCGTCAGGCCGTCAGGTAACAATGCGTTCATGCGGCTGGCTTACACGGACGAGCAAGAGGCGATGCGGCGGGAGCTGCGCGAGTACTACGCGAACCTGCTCGACCCCGAGACCCAGGCGGCGTTGCACGCGGACAGCCAAGGTCCCGTGATGCGTCGCGTCGTCAAGCAGATGGCTGCCGATGGGTGGCTCGGCATCGGCTGGCCCAAGGAGTACGGCGGCCAGGGCAAGAGCGCGATCGAGCAATTCATCTTCTTCGACGAGACGATGCGCGCCGGTGCACCGATCCCGATGCTGACGATCAACACCGTCGGTCCGACGATCATGCACAACGGCAACGAGCAGCAGAAGGAATTCTTCCTGCCGAAGATCCTGGCCGGTGACATCCACTTCGCCATCGGCTACAGCGAGCCCGGTGCCGGCACCGACCTCGCCAACCTGCGCACCCGCGCGGTCCGCGACGGCGACGACTACGTCATCAACGGCAGCAAGCTGTGGACCAGCCTCGCCGCCACGTCCGACTACTGCTGGCTCGCTGTTCGCACCGACCCCGATGCCAAGAAGCACCGCGGCCTGTCGATCATCTGCGTCCCGCTGGACACCCCGGGTATCACGATGACGCCGCTGCGCCTGGTCGGCGAGAGCCTCATCTACTCGGTGCACTACGACGACGTCCGCGTCTCTGCCGACATGCTCATCGGTGGCGAGAACAACGGCTGGAAGCTGATCACCGGCCAGCTCAACACCGAGCGCGTCTCGCTGTGCAGCCCGGGCATGGGCGACAAGTCGCTCAACGAGGTCATCAAGTGGGCGAAGGAGACCCTGCTGCCTGATGGCCGGCGGGTCATCGACCAGCCCTGGGTCCAGACCAACCTGGCGAAGGCATATGCGGGCTTTGAGTTCCTGCGCCTGATCAACTGGAAGGTCGCCTGGCAGGCGACACAGGACATCCTCGATGTCGCCGATGCCAGCACCACCAAGGTGTTCGGCACCGAGCACTATCTCGATTCGGTCCGTCTGCTCATGGAGATCGTGGGCGAGCCCGCGTACCTGAAGGAGGGTTCGCCCGGCTCGGTGCTCGCGAGCCGGCTCGAGTCGATGTACCGCGGCGTCGTCATCCTTACTTTCGGCGGCGGGGTCAACGAGGTCCAGCGCGACCTCATCGCCGCGTTCGGCCTCGGCATGCCGATGGCCAAGCGCTGATCGCCCCACTGCCTACTCGCCGCTGACCTTCAGGAGATTCACCGATGGACTTCGCCTTCACTGACGAGCAGGTCGAGCTTCGCGACCTGGCCGCCCGCCTCTTCGACGACGTCGTCACGCAGGAGCGGCTGCGCGAGATCGAGGCCAGCGAGGAGCCCGGCTTCGACCGCAAGCTCTGGGCCGCGCTCGCCGAGGCCGGACTGCTCGGTGTTGCCATCCCCGAGGCCGCCGGAGGGCTCGGCTTCGGCGTGCTCGAGGCGTCGCAGATCCTCGAGCAGGTGGGGCGCACCGTCGCACCCGTCCCGCTGATCTCGCTGTTCCCGGCGACGGTCGTGCTGAGCCGCTACGCCGCCGAAACCCCTTCAGTGGCAAGTCTTTTGGCCGACGTGGCCGCCGGGACGAAGCTCGTGACCCTCGCGCTCATCGAGCCGCTGGGTGACCCGCTCGCGCCCGTCACCTCGGCCCGGCGCGATGGCGCCGAGTGGGTCCTCGACGGCGAGAAGACCTGCGTACCGGCCGGCCTCTACGCCGACTACTACCTCGTCTCCGCCACGCTTTCGGGCGGCTCTGATGGCGCGGTCTTCCTCGTCCCGGCTGACGCTTCGGGGCTCACGCGCACGCGTCAGGAAGCGATCACGTACGACCTCGAATCCACCCTGACGCTCTCCGGCGTACGGGTAGGCGAAGACGCACTCATCGGCCCCGCCGACGGCAGTGCCCTCGGCTTCCTCGTCTCGGTCGCCACAGCCGCGACGTGTTCGGCCATGGTCGGGGTCTCCTCGATGGCCGTGAAACTGACCGCCGAATACACCAAGACCCGTGAGCAGTTCGGCCATCCGATCGCGCTGTTCCAGGCCGTCGGGCAGCGTGCTGCTGACGCCTTCATCGACTCGCAGGGCATCCGGCTCACCGCGCTGCAAGCTGCCTGGCTGCTGGCGCAGGAGCTGCCGGCCGAGCGTGAGGTGGCCGTCGCCAAGTACTTCGCCGCCGAGGCAGGGCAGCGCGTCGCCCGAGCCGCTCAGCACCTGCACGGCGGCATGGGCGTCGACCGTGATTACCCGCTTCACCGCTACTACATCTGGGCCAAGCACCTCGAGCTGACCCTCGGTAGCGGTACCCGCCAGCTCACCAGGCTCGGCGCCCTCATCGCCGGCTGACCTGGAGGGTTTATTCGTCCAGCTCGGCCAGCTCGACTTCGACCCGCTCGAGTTCGGCGCGTAGCGCTTCGGCGCGGGTCTGCACCTGCGCTCGGCAGACGTCGATCGCGGCGAGCAGATCGCGGCGCAGCGTCGGGTCATCGAGACGATCGGCGAAGCCGCGCACGGCGGCCAGGCTGAGCGGCTTGCCGGCGGAGCGCTTGCCCCCGCGGGTGCTGTCGTAGGTCCAGGCCTGGCCGTTGAATCTCATCGTCACGCTCATGGCGCCGCCTTTGGCGGGGCGCCGCTTGGCCGCGGCCTTGCTGGGCGTCGGGTCCGGGGCTGCGGGTGACTGCGACGCTGCGGGCTCGGGGACAGCGACGAGTCGGGCAGGACGCGGCGCCGACAACGGCTCATTGCTCGGGCGATATCCCTGTGAAGGATGTTGGGGCCGGACCGCCGGCTCGACCGCAGGATCAAGCGGCAGCGACGCGGGTGGCGCCGAAGCGACAGCCGGTTTCCCGCCGCGCACCGGCAGGCTCAGCTCGGCGGGGGAGAAGGGCACCACGTCGTCGCGCAATCGGATCGAGATGAACTCGCCCACCGCCGGATCCGCGAATCCGACGACAGGAACGGACGTTCCGGCAGCGCCGAGGGCCGTATCCACCATCAGCATCACCCGGGGCTTCTTGCCCGCTTCGAGCCGCTCGCGCAGCAGTGCGACGTCAGCGTCGGTCAGGGCTGAGGGTCCAGCGGCTTTTCGGCTTCGAGCGCGAGCACGGGGCGGCATGCCTTCATGGTAAGAACTGCGCCAGCCAAACGCTGATCTTTACGGCGTCGATCCCTTTGCGCAGCGAATGATCGGCACCCGCGGCCGTGATGACGGTGATGTCAGCGTCCTGCGCTGGCCCGAGCGATGGCAGCAGGGCGCCGGCGAGATCTGCGCCGGAGCCGAAGGGATCGCGCTCGCCCTGGACGACCAGGACGGGCGCCCCCGCGCCGAGCAGCTCCGGAAGCCGGCTCGGCGGCTCATGTCCCGATTGCCGCCGCGGCGGCTGGAGCGGAAATGCGAGTGCCAGAACGCCACTGGCACCGACGGGTTGGGCCGTGCGACACGCCACGCGCGCACCGCTGCTGCGACCACCCAGGATGACCGGAATGTCGGAAACCCCCTTACGCCGCAGCGCTTTGCGAGCCGCCGTCACGACGGCAGCGAACGCGGCATCCAAGGCAGGTGCGGGCGCTGGCGGGCGACGACCCGCGACGCGATACGGCTGCTCGACGAGCCCGACCGCCATGCCCGCGGACGCCGCGATGGTTGCCACCTTCAGCAGGTCGGGGGTGGTGATCCCGCCGCCGGCGCCGTGGCCGAGCAGCAAGAGCCCGGTGGCGTGACCCGGGGTCGGCGTCCCGGCGGGGTGCCACGTGAGGCGTGCCGGGCCGGACGGCGTCTTGATGTCCAGGACGACCTCATTTCGGCGAAGTGTCGAGGGCTTGTCGTCGGCGCGTCAGCGCTCCCCCGGTGCGTCCGTACCGTTCGGGGACGCTACGCTTTGCCCCTACCCAGTAGCGGTTTCCGCCTGCGGTACTTCGGTTGAACCCGAGCGTCGGGGGGTGACGTGGAGGATCATCCCGACGCGCGCGCCTCGGGCAGGTTCGACCCTGACCTCGTCGTCGGTCTCGACGCCGGCACGGCAGCCGAACTCGGCGACGAACTCGACGCCGAGGGTTACGCGGTCGATGTAGTCGCCGCGATGGCGGCGTTCGACTCCTCGGCGGAGTCGGTCGCCCAGGCGCGCCGGCTGGTACAGCGCCAGCTCGATGACTGGGGCCAGTCCGATCTCACCGACGATGCGCGCCTCGTCGTCAGCGAACTTCTCACGAATGCCGCCCTGCATGCCAAGCCGCCGATCAAACTTCGGTTGGCCCGGCTGCCGTCGGGCGTGCGCTTGGAGGTCAGCGACGGCTCGCCGGACCTCCCGCTGAAGGTGCGGGCGGGCGCGGATGTGATGACCGGCCGCGGCTGGAGTCTGGTCGAGGCGCTCTGTGACTCGTGGGGCGTGCAGCCTGCAGCGCACGGCAAGATCGTCTGGGCCACCCTGCTGCCGCCGGACGTCGACCCCTCCGAGATCCCGGCGGCCTTCGACAGCCACACTGTCGACGCCGAACTGATGAGCCTGAGCCAGGCGTCGCGTTTCGATGACGGGGCGACGCGCTACGAGGTGACCCTGGGCGACGTTCCGACCGAGCTTCTGGTGGCGGCGAAGGGCCATATCGACTCGCTGATCCGGGAGTTCGCCCTGCTTGCCAGCGGCGCCGCGGGAGGCGCGACGAGCCCGGTGCCGCGCGAGCTGATGGCGCTCATCGAGCGGGTGGTCGGCAACTTCTCCGAGGCCCGGCAGTCGATCAAGAAGCAAGCGCTACGCGCGGCAGAACGCGGGGAGCCCCGCACGCAGCTGACCCTGCACCTTCCGCTGTCGGCCGCCGAGGCGGGGCTCGCGTACCTCGCAGCCCTGAACGAGGTCGACACGTACTGCCGCAACGAGCAGATGCTCACGCTCGAGACTCCGCCCGCGCACCGGCTCTTTCGGTCCTGGTACGTCGAGGGGCTCGTCGAGGGTTTGCGCCGCGCCGCGGATCCAGAGCAGGCCGATGCCGACTGGATGGCGGAGAGCTTCGAGAGCCGCCTGCTACGCGAATATCAGCGGATCAGCGCCGACTGAGGCCGGCGCCGTTCACATCGGCCAGCCGGCGGTGAGCTCGGACGGGGTCCAGGCCGGCCAGCGGCACGCGCCGATCGGCATGCCGGCCGCGAAGAGCGCGATCTCCTGCGGTCCGTCGTAGCCGGAGTTGTCCCACACATGGGTGACGTCAGCCCTGCCGATCGCGGCGACGACGAGCGGCCAGATCCGGCTGAATCGTTCGCGGATCTTGCGTTCCGGGACATTGTGGCCGCCGCTCGCCACCCGGAACGCGACGCGTTGCACCGCAAGCTCTTCGGGCACGAGCAGCACCTGGAGCTCGACGACGTAGCCCGCGGCGCTCGCGGCCTCCAGCAGGTCGAGCTTGGACGGGTAGGAGAAGACGGTTTCGGCGATGAAGGGTTCGCCGATCTCGAGCAGCCGGGCCCGGGTCTGCGCGGCGATCTCGGCTGCCTCGTAGGCCCGCCCAGCCGGATCTTCGGGCCAGCGCTGCGCGGCGATGACGTCCGCATTGACGAACGTCACGCCTTTGCGGTTGGGCGCGAGGATCAGCTCGACGAAGGTGCTCTTGCCGGCGCCGTTGGGCCCCACCACCAGATCCAGCCGCATCGAGCGGGGTCAGGCCAGCGGGCTGCAGGTGCCGTCAGGGTGATAGCGGGTCAGGACGCCATCGGCATCGAGCGCGACGGTGGTGACGCCACGGCCGGAGAGCACCTCGCCGAAGCGGACGTTGCGCGCGGTCTCGGAGATCGCCGTGTCGAGCTCGGCGTTGAACACCGCGTGCTCGACGGGGGAGAGCTCGCGCTCGGGGAGTGTGCCCGCCAGCGCGGCCTCGACGCGACGGCGGGCGGCGGTCTGCGTCATGGAGACGGCGCGACCCACGCGGGCCCAATGATCGAGCTGCTGCTTGGCTGAGCGGCTCTGTCGGGCTCCTTCAACCGCTGCGGAATCGAGCAGGTCAGCGGAGACCCGGGTGGGACGGTCAGAAGCTGCGGTCGTCATCCAGACGCCTCCCGCGTAGCAGAACGATACGGCTGTAGCAGAATGCTACAACATCTTGTATCGGCAGGTCAGGCCGCTACCTTTCCGGTGAAGAACGAGGTCTTGGCCTGCGCGCCCGCCAGGTCGAAGCTGAATGTGGTCGACGTGGCAGGCCGTCGGGTCGGTGCCGCACGAATACGGGGCCGGCGCGTAACCGGTCCAGCTTCCGTAGATCTGGTGGTTCCAGATCACGTACATGATGCCGAGGCGGCGTGCCATGGCGTGCTGGTTGCCGTACTTGTCGGTGGCGAAGAGCCAGTTGATGACCGCCTGGCCGTCGGCGCGCATCGTCGCGTTGCGGTAGTCCATCCCCCAGTCGAGGGCGCGTCCTTCGGAGTGCTCGCTGACGGTGCCGTCACAGGGGCGGGTGATCCCGTTGAACACGGTCAGCCCGCCAACGCTGGTGCCGTAGGTCGCCAGCAGCAGGTTGCGGAACTGGATGGGTCCGGGCTTGTCGGTGGACAGCTTCGTGCCGACCGGACACTTGGCGGCCGGCTGGTACGGGACGCTGCTCTCGATGGCCGCCGTGAAATTGCGGGTGGCCGGGACCTTGCTCGACGCCGTCACCGTGGCCGGTCCGCACGCGGCCGCCGTCGCCAACGCTGTGCTGAGCGCGAGTGCCGAGCAGGCGCGTGTCATCCATTTCTTCACCCTTGTGTCTCGGCGGCCGCGGCGCCGCGACTGAACGCGTGAACGCCCGTACAGCCCGTACGGGCTAATCGGCTGCATGGCTCGCATTCGTGTCAGCCGCCCGACTTTCCCGCTGTCCCGCGAGGTAGCAGACCTAGCGTCGAGCGTGCACAAGCCACGTAAGGAGCGGTCGGGGGCACGCCGGATCAGGCGTTGGCGCACGCAGCCACAGGCTCACGAGACGAAGGACCCGATCATGACACTCACCACCGCAGGCCTCACCAATGGCGGAACGACCAGCCACTACCGCTTCCAGTACGACGACTCGCTCGCCACTTCACCGACCAATCCCTCCGGGCCCGAGCCGGCCCGCACCAACGCCGTGATCGCTGCCTGTGAAGGCGATCTCGCCTTGATGAGCGACTGGTTCGGCGGCCTTTCCCTCAGCAACATCGCGGTCCATGTCACCCCGCAAGGCGGCGGCGCCGACTGGAGCGGTGGCACGTCGGGATCGACCGTCGAGATCAAGGCCGAAGCGCAGAGCTTCTCCTCCTCACCCGACTTCATCCGCTACCTGATCGTCGCCGAGGTCACCGAGATCATGATGCTGGGCCAGAACATCGGCTGGTTCCAGGGCCACGACGAGGGCAGTAAGGGCGAGGGGCTCTCGCGCTTTCTGGGCGCCCAATTCCTTGACGCCAATGGGCTTCTGGACGCGGGCATCCGTGCGGACTTCGCCGTCGCCGACGGCTGGCTGAACAGCGTGCGGGACGACTTCGTCAACAACGCCCCCGACGACAACGCCCCCGACCCGGTGAACGGCTGCACGACGCTGTTCATCTACTGGCTGCACAGCCAGCTCGGCTACGGGATCAATGCCATCGTGGCGGCAGGTTCCTCGACCCTCGCCGGCGTCTACCGCAACCTCAGCGGCGACTCGACGAACCCCTTCCCGTACTTCAAGAAGGTGCTCGACGATGCGTTTCCGTCGACCACCACCTCGCATGTCTCGGGCGCCAACCCGGACAACCCGTTCCCGATCGCCACAGCGACATTCGGGCTCGCGAACTTTGGCGTGCAACAGGGTTGGCGGGTCGACCGGCACCCGCGGCTGCTAGCTGACACCACGGGCGACGGCCATGCCGATGTCGTCGGCTTCGGTGACGCAGGCGTGTGGCGGTCGATCGCCCGCGTGAACGGCTCGCTCGAGCCGGCCCAATTCGTGCTCGCGGACTTCGGCTACAC
This sequence comes from Frankiaceae bacterium, assembly GCA_036267695.1. GTDB lineage: Bacteria > Actinomycetota > Actinomycetes > Frankiales > Frankiaceae > DATAZK01. Next base: position 4,764 of record DATAVO010000247.1, on the reverse strand, counting down.
CGGCGGCGGCTGGCGGGTGGAAAAGCACCTGCGGTTCTTGGCGGATACGACCGGTGACGGCCGGGCTGACATCGTTGGTTTCGGTGATGCGGGTGTCTACCGGTCGCTGGCGCAGGCGGATGGTTCGTTCGGTCCGGTGCAGCTTGTGGTCGCCGATTTTGCTTATAGCGCAGGGGGTTGGCGGGTCGAGAGTCACCCGCGGTTCCTGGCGGACACGACGGGTGATGGCCGGGCGGACATTGTCGGTTTCGGTGACGCGGGCGTGTACCGGTCGGTGGCACAGCCGGATGGCTCGTTCGGTCCGGTGCAGTTCATCGTCGCCGACTTCGGCGTGCAGCAGGGCTGGCGCGTGGACCGCCACCCCCGCTTCGTCATGGACACGACGGGGGATGGGCGCGCCGACATCGTCGGCTTCGGTGACGCCGGCGTCTACACCTCCCTCGTGCAAGCCGACGGCTCGTTCGGCGCTTTCCAGTGGCTGATCCCGAACTTCGGATACGCCGCACTGGCCGGTGGCTGGCGCGTCCAGAGCCACCCGCGCCTGCTCGCCGACACGACCGGCGACCGCGCCGCGGACGTCGTGGGCTTCGGCGATGCCGGGATTTACCTCGGCTACCAGCCGCGACAGATCATCATCCTGCACGACCAGCCGGTGCTCGCTGACGTGAGTTGACGCCGGCTGACGTCCCCTATTCGTGGGTGCCGGCCGTACCCGTCCGGCGGCCGGCACCCGCTCCCAGGCGTCTCAAGCTTCAGATGTCTGAAGCTTCAGGCGTCTGCAGCGAAGAGCACGCCAGGCGAGAGCAGGTTCTGCGGATCGAGTGCGGCTTTCACCGCTCGCATGACGGCGATCTCTGCGGGGGTACGCGAGAGGCCGAGCCACTCCGCCTTCGCCCGGCCGATCCCGTGTTCGGAGCTGATGGTGCCGCCGCGCTCGGCCACTGCCTGCAGGACAGCTTCCTCGACGGCGAGGTGAGCATTGCCGTCGCCGGTCGGATCGAGCGCTCCGATGATGTTGACGTGAACGTTGCCCTCGTTCAGATGTCCCCAGACGAACATCCGGGCACCCGGCGCCGTCTGCGCCACGATTGCGGGCAGCGCATCGATGAGTCCCGGCAGCTCGGACAGTGGAACGGCGATGTCGGATTTCACCGGAACACCAGCGGCATTGACAGCTTCGGTGTGGCCTTCCCGGTACTGCCACAGCGCGCGTTGCCCGCCGTGATCGCCGGAGGTCGCCAGGTTGGCGTCGATCACCTGGGGCGCCTCTGACAGCGCCTCGGCGAGACGATCGGATGGGTCGCTGCGGGCGGCACATTCGACCAGGAGGTACGCCGGGGCTGCGGCGGCGAACGGGCGAGGGAGACCGGCGTTGGCGCGTACCAACTCCACGCCGTCGTCAAAGATCAGCTCGGCCGCGCTGAGATCGGCGCCCACGTGTTCGCGCAGCACCGCCAGCAGATCGATGGCTGCCTGCGTGCTCTCCACGCCGATGAGCGCGACGGCTCGCGACGCTTCGGTCGGAACAAGTCGCAGCCGGGCTCGGGTGACGATCCCGAGGGTGCCCTCGCTGCCGGTGAACAACGACGTGAGGTCATAGCCGGTGTTGTCCTTCGGGACCCCGCCGAGATGGCTGACGAGCGTGCCGTCGGCCAGCACCGCTTCGAGCCCCATCACCTGCGCGCGCATGCTGCCGTAGCGCAGCACGCGGATCCCGCCGGCGTTGGTGGCGATCAGGCCGCCGATGGTGGCGCTGTCGCGAGCGGCAAGGTCGACCCCGAATTCAAAGCCCGCTGCGCGCGCATGAGCCTGCAGAGCCGCCAGCCGTACGCCGGCTCCGGCGGTGACCTGACCCGCGGCGGTGTCGACAGGGTCGAGCGTGTTGAGCCGGGCGAGGCTCAGCAGGACCTCACCGCCGCGCGGCACCCCGCCGCCGACTAGTCCGGTATTGCCGCCTTGCACGGCGACGGCCATTCCCGCTGCGGCGCAGGCCGACAGCACTTCCGAGACTTCGCCGGTGTCGGCGGGCCGCACGACGAGCGCGGCGGCGGCCCCGAAGCGTCCGGTCCAGTCGACCTCGTACGAGCGTCGCAATTCAGGGTCGGACAGGACGTGTGCCGAGCCGACGATCTCGGCCAAAGCGGCGGCGAGCGCCTCGCTTCCGGTGCTCACAGCAGCCGCAGCCGGACGGCGACCGGCAGCGCCCGCAGCTGAGCGCAGGCCGCGTCGGGAATCGGCCCGGCGACGTCAGTGACGACGTAGCCGTAGTCACCGGCCGTGGCGAGCAGCTGGCCGACGATGTTGATGGAGTGTTCGGCCAGCAGGCCGTCGACCGTGGCGAGCACACCCGGAATGTTGCGGTGCAGGAAGAGCAATCGCTGCCGGTGACCGGTGGCGGGCAGGGTCACGGGAGGCAGGTTGACCGACAGCGTGGTGGCCCCGGTGTCGAGATAGCCGCGCAGCTTGCCGGCGACGAACTGGCCGATGTCCTGCTGCGCCTCTTCGGTCGAGCCGCCGACGTGGGGAGTGAGGATCACATTTTCCAGCCCACGCAGCTGGGAGACGAACTCCTCACCGCGCGCTGACGGTTCCTCGGGGAAGACGTCGACCGCGGCCCCCGCCAGATGGCCCGCTTCGATTTGAGTGCGAAGCGCCTGATGGTCGACCACGAAGCCGCGCGAGAGGTTCAGGAACAGGCTCCCGGGACGCATCCGGGCGAACTCTTCAGCCCCGAAAAACCCACTGTTTCCTGGCCTTCCGTCCACGTGGAGGGTGACGACATCGGCCAGCTCGAGGAGCTCGCCCAGGCTGGCGCAGCGGCGGGCATTGCCCAAGGCGAGCTTGTCGGAGGTGTCGTAGAAGACGACCGACATGCCCAGCGCCTCGGCCAGCACGGAGAGCTGGCTGCCGATGTTGCCGTAGCCGACGATGCCGAGGGTGCGGCCTCGTACCTCGTGACTGCCGGACGCGGACTTGTCCCAGATCCCCTTGTGCATCAGGGCATCTTTGACCGTGAGCCGGCGGGTCAGTGCGATCAGCTCGGAGACCGCGAGCTCGACCACGCTCCGGGTGTTGGAGAACGGCGCGTTGAAGACCGCGACTCCCGCGGCGCTCGCCGCCCGCAGGTCGATCTGATTGGTGCCGATGCAGAACGCGCCGATGGCGAGCAGATCGGGCGACGCTTCGAAAACCTTTGCGCTCACGTCGGTTTTGGATCGGATGCCGAGCAGGTCGACGCCTTCGAGCCGGCGGATCAGCTCCTCTTCGGCCAACGCGCGGGTGAGCTGTTCGACGTCATAACCGGCGGAGCGCAGAACGGCGGCCCCATCGGGATGGATGTCTTCGAGCAGAAGCGCGCGCGGCGGTGCGGCGGAAACCATCGGATCCTTTCCGAGACGTGCCTGGATGTTCCAGCCTCAATGGTGCCAGTTGTGTGGCGGCAAGGCGTTCGATCCCGTCGGCACCGTGATGGAGACGAAGTACCGCTCGATCGTCATCCGTTCGAGACTGATCAACGACGAGGGTGACAGACGCGTGACCACCAGCACGTTGACCCTCGGCCGTCCGATCGGATTCGTCGACCCCGCGTACGACGGGATGGATGAACAAGCTGACGACTTCTTGCTCTACCTTCACCGCCAGTTGGGGTCAGGCGAGTGGCTGGAAGCTATGCGTCTTCGACGGGGATCCCCCCACGCGGAAGGACCCGTCGCGAAGACGACACGCTGGTGTTCGTGCCACGCAGGATCGAGCGCCGAGGACCCATGCAAGCAGCCCTTCTCGGGAGGGGGAGCGAGACCGACTACCTCGTCTTACCCGCTGAGTCCGGCGCCTTGCTGCGGGTGACTCAAAACTGGAATCCCAGACTGCAAGACAGCCATCGAGACATGACGCGCTGGTTCGACGCCCTAGAGGAGCAAGCGCAAACCCAACCCAGTTAAAGGCCAGCGTCAAAGGTGCCGCGGCAATCATCACCCCGGCGTCGGTCTATTCGACAGGTCGGATGCCGGCGCCATCCGACCATGCCGCCCCACCGAAGACGTGCATAGTCCTGCCGGTTCCCGGGCACTTCGCAACCGTCCGCGGAGCGCGGCATCCCACGGATCGCGTCGCCCGGAGAGACGGCCGTGCGCACCCGGCCGTGGATGGTCGCCGGCTACCACGGCTATCAGCGCGGCCGAGGCCACGACTTGGTCGTTATTCGACCGAGTTAACGACCAAAGCCTGGCTTTGGCCGCACGCCCGGGCCTACGACCTGGAAGTGGTCGTTATCAGCTCTGGGAACGACCATTTCCAGGTTTTGGCGTAGTGCCGAGCGAACACAGCATCCGAGGCGCGTATAGCGCCCGGATACCCCCGCGTGCGGGGGTCACCGACGGCTGACTGGCAAACGCGACTGCGCGGGTCGATTCCACTGACCGTCAGGTGCGTTTGGGGGTGTGGCCGGGTTTGCGGAGGAGCGGTCGGCGGTGGCCTTGGAGGGGTGGTCTGCCGTCCGGTGGCCAGAACCAGGGGGTGCGGTCGGGGTCGTCGCCGATGGCGATGTCCCAACCACCCTCATGGACTTTGTGGTGGTGGTGGGTGCAGAGCATTTCGAGGTTTTCGGGTGCGGTTTCGCCCTGATCGCGTAACCAGTGCTCGCGATGGTGGATTTCGGTGAACGACGGCGGCCGGTCGCAGCCGGGGAACACGCAGCCACCATCACGGGCGACGATGAAATGCCGCAGACCTGACGCCATCGTGCGGGTCCGGCGTCCGAAGTCC
>DATAVO010000246.1:0-6944 GCA_036267695.1 Frankiaceae bacterium | reverse complement strand
TGGTGGTATGCCGTCAGCCGCCCCTGCGCATCGGCCGCGGCGCGGATTCGATGCACGGCCATCGCGCGGTAGCGGCCCGACTTGAAATCCTCCTCGCGCAGCGACTGCACCTTGATCGGGTGCTCCCACTCCAGCGCCCGCGCGACGTGCACGGCCTCGGTCGTGGGGTCGCGCTCAGAGCTTGAGTGCAGCCCGAACGATCCCCCGGCAAACGTGACGTGAACCTCGACCTGGTCCTTGTCGAGGCCGCCGGCTGCCGAGGCAGACATCCGTGTGAACTCAGGCGATTCGGTGCTCGCCCACACGTCGAGCACCCCGTCCTCCCGCATCCGGCACGCCGCGTTATTCGGCTCCATCGTCGCGTGCGCCAGGTATGGCAGCGTGTACGTCGCGTCAATGACGGTCGGTGCGTCGGCGAGCACCGTCTCGGCGTGGCCGTCGTCGCGCGCGGTGACCGCTCCCTCGCCGGACTGAAGCAACCGGAGGTGCTCGGAAAGCAACTCGGCGGAGCCCCGTCGCTCGGCGTCGATGTCGTCCCAGTCGACGACCAGCGCACGCAGCCCCCGCTGGGCGTCAGCGACGGTTTCGGCGACGACGGCGACGCCCTCCTCGATCGGTACCACCGCGATGACACCGGGCTCAGCCAGCGCGGCTGAGTCGTCCACGGATGCCACCGTCGCGCCGAACCGCGGCGGGTGCAGAACGACGGCGGTCTGCATCCCGGGGACCCTCACGTCGATCGTGAACCGAGTCGTTCCGAGGATCTTCGGCACGGAGTCGACGCGCAGCCGTCCCTCGGCTCCGATGAGCGTGTAGTCGGCTGGGTCCTTGGGCTGGACACCATCGGGAACCGGCAGCTGCGACGCGCGAGTGGCCAGCTGCGCGAACGTGGCCGTCCTGCCACTCGCGTGGCGCACCACGCCCCGCTCGAACTCCACCTGCCCGGCGGGCACCTCCCACAACTCCGCCGCCGCGGCCGCAAGCCGGGCTCTTGCCTGCGCCGCCACGAGGCGGTAGCGAATCCAGAATCCCTTGGTCGAGTTAGAGCCGCCCGTCAGCTGGAAGACGCTGCCCAGATCCGGGTTTCCATACACGTCCCGGGGAGGTCCCCCACCGTTGGCGGCGTTGACCACCCGGACCGACTCGAAGTCGGCATCGAGCTCCTCGGCAACGATCGTCGCCAACCCGGTGTGAATACCCTGCCCCATCTCGATCTGGCTCGAGTACGCGACGAGCGTCCCGTCGTCCCGGATCCGGATGTACGGAAGCACCGGGTCGCTCGCGTCCTGGGGCGTGAGGCGGCCCGGCTCGGGTTCGGGCGCAGCGACCAGCGGAGGGGGATCCTCGCCCGCCGTCACCATACGGGCGGCCTCGTGGATGGCGGTGCGGATGCGTGGATAGGTGCCGCAGCGGCAGAGGTTTCCGCTCATCCAGGTGTCGATCGCCGCGTCGTCAGGCGCCGGCTTGGACGTGAGCAGCGCGACCGCGGCCAGGGTCTGCCCGGGCTGGCAGTAGCCGCATTGCACGACATTGCCGCGATGCCACGCGTCGCGGATCGCGTCGACCACGGGCCCGGATGCTCCCTCCACCGTGGTCACCGCCTTGCCCACGGCGCGCTCGGTCACCGTCTGGCAGGACTTCATGTTGCGCCCGTCGATCAGAACCGTGCACGCCGCGCAGAAGCCCGCGCCGCACCCGAACTTCGTCCCCTGCATACCGAGCACGTCCCTGAGCACCCAGAGCAGCGGGGTCTTGGCGTGACGATCGTCGACATCGACCTCGACGCCGTTCACCGCAAGCTTCATCTAGAGACCTCCATTGACGGTTACCTGCGCGCGCGGTCGCACGGCCGCAGAATTGCGCGCGCACAGGTGAAAGGTCCTCGCCGGATCATGGTGATTCCTTCTGAGGTCAGCCGGCGATCGGCTCGCCCAACGGGGCGCAAGTGGCGGCCGGTCGGGACTGGCGCTGCAGGGTGCGGTGCAGCTGTAGGAAGGCGGCGCTCCCAAGCAGGCCGGGGACCCAGAGCGCGATCGCGTGGTAGGCGAGGACCGCCGCAGTCGTCGCCGCCAGCGGCTGGTGGTACAGCGCGAACGTGCCGATCAGCCCGAAGTCCACGCCACCGATTCCGCCTGGCACGGGGATGTTGCCGCCGAGCTGGCCAATCAGGTACCCGAGCGCGAGCACGCCGATCGGGGGTGAGTATCCGAAGGCCCGGAAGCAGACCCCGAGGACCGCGAGGTCAAAGGCCATCGTCCCGAACGAGCCAAGCAGAACGGCGGGGGAGCGTCGTCGCAACAGGACCACGCCGCCGCGCACGCCCTCCCCGAGGGAGTAGCGCGCGAAGGACCAAACGGCGGCCACGCGGCTCGCCTCGGGTGGCGTGGTCGGCGGGAGCGAAACACCTCCGAGCCACCAAGGAAGCGCCAGCACGAGCAGGGTTACCGCCAGCGCGGCGGCCCCGAAGCCGTCGGTCAGCGCCGCGTTGGGATCGTGCCCAAGCGCCCCTCCGGCGTACAGCGCCGCAAGGGCAACGACACCCACCACATTCGCCAGGCTCGTGAGGAAGAAGAAGGCGACCGACTTACGACCGATCTGCTCAGAGTTCATGCCGCCGCGGTGCAGCGCCCACGCACCCAGCGCCAAGCCGCCCGCGCCGCTGACCGAGAGCACGGAGTTCGCTCCCTGCTCAGACATTCCGATCAGATAGCTCAGCCGCCAGCGCATGCGCGGGCAGAACACGGCGCGGAAGATCACCACGTAGCAGAGAGTCGAGAGCACCTCCAACCCGAGGCCCGCGAAGAGCCACCCCGGCGAGGCGTGCGCCACACGCTTGCGCAGCTCGCCCAGACCCGGGCCCGTGAGCACGGTCACCGCGACGGCGATGCCCACCGCAGCCAGTGCCAGCAATCTGCGGCCGACGCGCCTCGGGCTCAGTTCATCTGGCATCGAGCCATCTCGGCCAGCGTGCTCCGGGCCGCGATTGGCGACGGCGCTCATCATGGGGGACACCGCTCGGCGGTCACCGCGATACGACGAATGCTGGTCAGACGCTCACGCTGTCGGGGTGACTTGAGCTTCGCGATGGCTCGGCCGAGGCTCACCTGCGTAGACCGTCTTCGCGATGCGCTCGGCGATCATGGTCGTCGTGGGGTTCAGGGCCACCGATGGAACCACCGGCATGATCGACGCGTCGACGACGCGAAGTCCGTCGATTCCCTTGACGGCACCATGCGAGTCCACGACGGCCCACGGATCCTGGGGACCGCCCATCGGCGCCGTCCCGGTCGGGTGCCCGTAGGAAGCCAGATTGGAAGCGATCACGTCTGCGAGCTCGTCGTCGCCGACCGCGTCGCCGGGCATGATCTCGAGCTCGACGTACCGAGCGAGCGCCGGATTGCGGCCGATCTCCCGGGCCAGCTTCACTCCTTCGAGCATCCGGCGCGCGTCCCTGTCCTCAGCCAGATAGTTGCAGTCGATCTCAGGCTGCTCGCGCGGGTCGCGGCTACGCAACGTGACGGTCCCGCGGGAATCGGGCTTGACGACGGCGACGCTCAGCACGATCGCCCCGCCGGTCGGGCTGTACTCCGGAGGTAGCAGGTGCGTGACGGCGATGTGCATGTCCAGTTCGTCGTCGCGGGCTTCGCTGGACTGCCGCCACAGCAGGGCGCCGACCGCGGGCCGCATGTCAAGCGCATCCGTTTTCAGGGCGTACGCGTTGTAGTAGAAGGGCTGGTCTTGAAGGCGCTGCCCAACCGGCAGATCGGCCGCCACGTCGATGCCGAGCTTCACCAGGTCAGCCGCCGGGCCGACGCCCGAGCGCAGCAGGATCGCCGGACTCCCGTAGGAGCCTCCGGAGATGATCACCTCACCCGCGGGTATCTCAGCGCCGCTCGCGGTGACGACGCCGGTCGCACGCCGCTGATCGAAGAGGACGCGATCGACGAGCAGGTCGCCGGAGATCTTGAGGTTGGGGCGGTTGCGAACCTCCTCGGTGAGATAGACCAGGCCGTTGTTCTGTCGCACGCCGTCGATGACGTCCACGGGATAGCCGCCCACGCCCTGTGGCGCCGGCCCGTTGAAATCCTCGACCCACGGGAACCCCTTCGCCACGGACGCGTCGATGAACCCGCGCAACGAGGGCGTCAGCTCGTCGTATTTGCGGACTCGTATCGAGAACGGCCCGGTCCGTCCGTGGTAGGCGTCGTCCCCGTCGGGCGTATTCTCCATGCCCCGATACGTGTCGTAGACGTCCTCGATCGCCCAGTCGTCAAGGCCATGTCGTTGCCAATCGCGGATGTCACTCGGTCTCGCGCGCATCGCCACCGTGGCGTTGACGGCCGAGCTGCCGCCGAGGGCCTTGCCGCGCGGGACCGCGATCTGCGGCGAGGCGGCTCCACCGCGCGCGGTGAAGCCCCAATCGTGCTCGGGGTTGCCCGGTACGTGCGCGGCGTCCCGCAGGTCATCCGGATAGCCATCGACGCCGTAGGCCGTACCTGCCTCGAGCAGCAGCACAGAGCGAGTTGGGTCCTCGCTGAGACGGCTAGCCAGAACGCTGCCCGCTGAGCCTCCTCCAACGATGACGACGTCGGCGCGACCCGCGCGCCCGTTGCCGATATCGGACATGGACTTTCTCCTCGGATCGCTCTTGCTATGCGGTGACGCGTTCTGCGCCGGCGAGATGCGCCGAGAGGAGCTGTCCGGCTCTGTCCAGCGCCGCGGCCGCTTCGTCAAGGATCGGGGAATAGGCCTGGAAGACGTGGGGCACCCCCGGGGTGATGTCGAGCGTGACCTCGACGTCGGCGGTGGCGGCCTGTCGCGCGAGGCGGACGGCGTCGTCGAGCAGAACCTCGTGACTTCCGGCCTGGATGATCAGCGCCGGCAGGCCGGACAGGTCGGCGAATACCGGGCTGATGAGGTCCAGAGCGGCGTCTTGTCCCGACGTGTAGTCGGGGACTCGGGCTTGAAGGAGTTCGAGGCTGAGCAGCGGGTCGACCTCACGCCGGGTTTCCATGGTCGTCCCGGCCAGGGTGAGATCGGCATACGGTGACATGACGAAGGCCGCGGCTGGCATGGGCAACCCGTGATCGCGGGCGTTGACCAGGGTGGCGATGGCGAGGCCGCCGCCGGCGGACTCTCCCGCGAAGGCGATGTCCGAAGGGGCGATGCCGTCGTGCAGGAGGGCTTCATAGGCCGCAAGAGCGTCGTCAACCGCTGCCGGATACGGGTGCTCGGGGGCGAGCCGGTAGTCGACGGAGATGACCTTGGCGTGCGTCCGCCGGCCCAGCTGCGAGGCCAGTCCAGCGGCGAGGAAGGCGTCCGACATCACGTACACGCCGCCGTGGAAGTACAGAACGACGTGGCGAGGTTCGATCCCCTCGACTGTGATCTCGGCGGTTGGGACGCCGCCCAGTGCGGCTGCGGTCACGGTCACGTCGACCGGCAGCGGTTGCGCCGAGATCGCCTCTCGGAGCAATCGCCGTTGTTCGTTGACATCGCTGTCGACGGGGAAGGCTGACTGTCGCAGGATTGCGTCGAGGATCTCTCGCTGCTCGGTGCTCACGGAGGATCTCCCTTCGGTTGGGTTGGGTTTGGCAGCGCTCCAGGCCCGCCCGCCCATGTCGATCCGCTGCCTAGATTCCCTGCCGGGCTGCCGGCCACTACCAGCCTTGCCGCCAGGGAGGTGAGGAGGCATCACCGGATCACGGTGATTCGCGCGACCGAGCACCGTGCGCAAGCGCGAGCCCCTTTCAGGGCGTCCAGTTCTCGGCGAGCGGGGTGAGCTGGAGCTCGTGTGTCGCGGAGCGCGCGGCCTGGTTGGCGAGGAAGAGGGCGGCATCGGCGATCCTGCGCGGGTCGGCGAGCGCTTCGGGCGAGACACCGGGGCGTGTGGAGCCGTCGAGCGGCTGGATGCCCGCGTCGACGATCAGCAGCGTGACCTGGATGCCGTGGGGGCGCAGCTCAAGCGCGGCCGCGTTGGTGATCGCTCGCACGCCGAACGATCCTGCCGCCCACAGACCGCGGCCGGGCATCGCGCGCCGTGCCGAGCCGCCGGTGACCTGCACCACGGTCGCCGGCAGGCCCTGCGCGATGGCGAATCGTCCGCTGGCGGACAGGAACGAAAAGGCCGCGCGGGCCGGAGCCGCTGCCCATGAGTCAAAGCCGTCGAGGTCGGCCTCGGCAATCGGGCCCCCGCCGAAGGGCCCGATGCGCTCGCCGCCGTAGGCGGCGGCCGCGTTGAGCATGAGCTCGACTCCACCGTGCGCAGCGGCCGCCTGCTCCAGCACGCCGTAAACGCTCGCGGGGTCCGTCACGTCGGCCTTCAGCGCGAGCGCGCCGGACGCGCTGACGCCATCCAGGGTGCTCGGCGACCGCGCCACCCCCGCCACCGCCCAGCCATCGCTCACCAGCAGCTCGATGACCGCGCGACCCAAATTGCGCGCTCCGAACACGACCGCACTTGGCTGCTCGCCTTGCATCTTGCTCATCGATCGCTCAATTTCGTCGGGTGTCGGTTCAAAGGAGCGGCCGGCGGCCTCGGTCTCTGCCTCTACGAGCGTGCAAGGCTGGTGCGCAGACGGCGGCCGATGGCGACCGCGCGCGCGAGGTGTCCGCAATACGGTGCGCCGGGGCAGCGCGTAAACGCCAGCGCGACCGTCTGGACGTCCTCATCGGCGAGTTCGCGCCGCCGACCGGGCAGCAGCACGATCGTGAAGACCGCGCCCGTCGCGCAGAGCAGTGCACCGACGATGAAGGCGCCCTTGAAGCCGTGCGTCAGCGTCGCCGGCAGTGCCAAGCCGGTTTGCAGCGCGCTGGTCGTGCGGCTTGTTGCGACCGACGAGAGGATGGCCAGGCCGAGCGAGCCGCCGACTTGCTGGGTCGTGTTCAGCAGGCCCGACGCCAGCCCGGAGTCCTCTGGCGCCACGCCGCTCGTCCCGGCGATC
>DATAVO010000245.1:0-2395 GCA_036267695.1 Frankiaceae bacterium | reverse complement strand
CTGTCGCCACTACGCCGGAGCAGGCACAGATCAACCCCCGGGCGCTCAAGCTGGACGACTTCGCGACCGAGGTGATAGAGCTGCTCCAGGCCGACCCCACCCCGCACGAGATCCTCGTCAAAGGCGTGCTGATGCACCGGTGGGCCGAACGCGACGGCACCTACGACGAGCTGGTCGCCCAGCGGTCGCAGGCACTAGCGATGCTCCCGGGCCGTCAGTAGGAGAGGGGAAATGGGGCGCACGTCGTCCTCGTCGAGTCTGACAGCCGGTTTCTTGCCATCAGCCAGCACGGCGCCCCGCTGATGGATATGTCCCGCGTTCGCGCAGCGCACGCGGCCGGAGTCGAACTCGGCGCCGAAATCGCCGACCGGCTCGCACCCGGACAAGCCGGTTAGGGCGAGGCTGCACGGAAACTGGGCTTTCGACCTGGTGAAACGGCCATAGCCAACTCGGACGTGCGAGACAGGCTCCGCCGCCGAGCGTACTCGCCGGATCCTCGCCCGGCCACGGCCTGATCTCAAGCACCACGACAAACACGAAGGAGTCGACATGCAGAACACCGGCCGCAACGCATCACCCGCCAAGGCGTGGATCATCACCGGGCCAACGTCCGGAATCGGCCGCCGCACCGCGCTGGAACTCGCGAAGCATGGCACCGTCGTGCTGGTAGGCCGCAACCCCGGCAAGCTCGCCGAGGTCGAAGCGGAGATCCAGAAACGAGCCGGCGGTCACGCCGTGCCGGTGGTGTGCGACTTCTCCGACATCACCAGTGTCCGGCGTGCCGCCGCGCAGATCGTCGCCGCCAACCTTCCTATCGCCGGCTTGGTGAACAACGCGGGGATGGCGGGCCTGCCGGTTCCCACTCAGACAGCACGAGGGTGGGATGTCACGTTCGCGACGAATCACCTCGGACCGTTCGCGTTCACCGAGGCGCTCGTCCCCTACCTGCCCGACGGCGCGAACGTCGTGTTCCTCTGCTCCGGCGTCGAGGACCCTGAGCGCACACCCGCGGTCAGGGTCGGGTACCGCGGCGGGCGCTACATCTCGGCGGAGGCCAGCGCGCGCGGCGAATGGCAGCCCCGCGGCTCGTCCCACGCCGGCTACGACGCCTACGCCACTTCCAAGCAGTGCAATCTCGCTACCGTTTTCGCGTTCGCCCGGGAGACGCCAAGGCTCCGCTTCAACGCGGTCGAACCGGGCTTCAACCCGGGCACCGGCCTCGCCCGCGAGGCGCCCGCCGCCGTCCGTTTCGTCCTGAAATACGGGCTCGCGCCGCTGGCGCCCCACATCAAGTACTGGAGCACCCCCAAGCGTGCCGCGCAGGTGATCACCGGGGTCCTGACCGATGAGTCGAATCGGACAGGGGTGTACTACGACGAAAAGGGCGAGCCGATGGTCGCCTCGGCCCAGGTGACAGACCCCGCCTTCGCTGCCCGGATCGTCGCGGAGACTCGCGCCCTGCTCGCCACCGTCCCGAGTGCGGCAGCGTAAGCCGGCACGATCAGGATTCGCGGCCCGGCCGCAGAATCCTTCAACCGAGGTTGAGACAGGCTCTTGGACATGACACAGGCAAATCCACACCTTACGCGCCGAGCGCAAAGAGTCATTCCTTCGAAACGGAGGAGCCGCACATGAGCCCGTCGGCGGGCAAGCCCGTGGTCGGCTTCATCGGTCTCGGCGACCAGGGACTGCCGATGGCGCTAGCCATCGCCGAGGCAGGTTACGAGCTGCATGTCTGGGCTCGCCGCCCAGACTCCATCAACGACCTCAGGCAGGTCGCACACGTCCCTCACGCTGAGCTCGGCGAACTCGCCGCCGCCTGCCAGATCGTCGGCCTGTGCGTTAGCACAGACGAGGACGTCCGGCATCTCGTCGCTGACGGCCTCCTCCGGCAGCTGGCCGCCGGGTCGATCGTCGTCGACCACGGGACGGGCACGCCCCGCAATGCCATCGCCCTGAGCGAGGAGTGCGCGCCAGCCGGCGTCGAGGTCCTGGACGCCCCGGTCAGCGGAGGCCGTCCCGGAGCCCGGGAGCGGCGATTGCTGACGATGGTCGGCGGGCCGCGGGAGGCCGCCGAACGCTGCCGGCCTGTCTTCGACGCGTTCTCGCGGGACGTCGTTTACCTCGGTGGTGCCGGGGCTGGGCAGACAGCGAAGCTGTTGAACAACGCGCTGCTGATGCTCAACCAGCAGAGCATCCGGGAGATGGTCGAGCTCGCCGCCGGCCTCGGGCTCGAGCCTGTGCGCCTAGTGGAGGTGCTGAAGCTCGGCAGCGCCAACAGCAACGCGCTAGGTCACTTCGGCAGCCTCATTACCCCGGAGAATGTCGGGCATCTCGCGGCCGTTGAGGCACTGGACATGGAGCTGTTCGCCACAGCGATGCGCGACGCCGGCGT
>DATAVO010000244.1:0-15111 GCA_036267695.1 Frankiaceae bacterium | reverse complement strand
TACGAGCATCTGGGATGTGGACGCCGCCGCAAGCAAGCCCGGCACCACGTTCGAATGAATGACTTCCGCGGTGACCGTAACCCGTGGCGCCACGGAACGGACCTCGCGCACCGCCTCGCCGAGAACCTCAGACCTGGACGGGCGGTGGCCGGCGTCGCCGCACCCGCCGTAGGCCGCCATGGCTGTACTTCCGAGAACAGGAGACTGCACTTGAACGGCGTGCAGACCCACCTGCCGCTGAACGGATTCAGTCGCTGCCCATCGAGCCGCGGCCAGGCCAGCGGGCGTCCCATCCACCCCGACGACCACCCGGTCCCAGCGTTGACCAGGACTCATCTGCGCTCTGCCCTCAGGCCCTGCCGTAGGGCGAGTGATGGCCCTGACCCGAAATGAATCGCAGGGCTCGGGGGAGGTGCTCTTCCCAAGGTGCGCCGCACTGGTGCGCGGCCTGCCGCGTCCCATCCGCGAGGTAGTGATGATGGCAGCGCGGGCACCGCTCGTAGCTGCGACCCGTTATTGCACCCCGCCAAACCGTAGAGCGCCGCGTAGGTCGTGAACGCCAACAGCATCCCGCTGAGAACCAAACCCAGAGTCAGGATCGCGTCCGACATTTGAAGCCTCCTCACCGTTACCGTGGCAACTTGCGCACTTGTACGCATGATAGGCCGCTCTCGTACCGGCAGGCAAGTCCTAGGCTGGTCACTGTGAATGCGGAAGCCCGCAGGACGACACGGCGGCGTCCAGGAGTCACGACAAAGGGCGATCGTGCCGCTTGGGGAACGATCTCCCGAGGGCAGGTAGTCGACGCCGCGTCAAGGCTCGTGGCCACCAGGGGCTACGAGCAACTGACCATTCGCAGCCTGGCGGCAGACCTCGGTGTTTCCCCGATGTCGCTCTACCGCCACGTACGAGACAAGAACGACGTGCTTGACGAGGTCGTTGATCGGCTGCTGGCAAAGGCCTGGCAGCCGCAGGAGAACGAGGCGAACTGGCGAGCTTGGATCTCCGAGTCCGCCGAGCGGTTGCGCGCGCTACTGGTGGGCGAACCCGCAGCTCTGACCGTGTATCTGAGCCACCCGGTCATCTCACCGGCGGCCATCGAGCGCATGGAGGCGATGCTGACGATCCTGCGCGGGGCGATCGGCGACGATGAGGAAGCCAGCCGCGCCTACGGCGCCATTCAGACTTACACCATCGGCTTCGCGGCGCTTGAGGCCTCGCGCGCTCGTTGGCAGCCAGAGGGCAAGACGATGCAGCCGCTGGCTCAGCAATTGGCGGCGTACACGTCGCATCTTCAGTTCACCGTGGGACTCGACTACATCTTGAAAGGGATTGACACTCCGCAGGCTGGGGATCGCAAGACGCACCGGACGCCAAAGACCTCGAGGTAGTCCGGGGAGCCCGCTGGCGCCACGTGGGGCCCAGCGCGGCTCACGCGGCGCCAGCGAGCGGTGCGGTCATGCGGCAGCGCGGTCGCGCGGTCGTGCAGACGCGAGGGTCGATCTGCTGAGTGGTCCTCGCGCGTGCCTGGAAGCGCTATCCGGAGAGCTGCTGCCGCACGTTGACATGGTGGCTAACCAATCCCGGACGCGAGATAGTTGCGGACCCGCACGACCCTGGGCGGATCCGGCAACGCGGAAAGTCTGTGTTCCACGTCATCGACCGCACGCTTCACTGCGTCCATACCAGCCGCGGCGAATTCGATTGTGGTCACCGAGAGCTTGGGCTCTTCAGCGCGGTCCTTGCCGCCGCGGCCCAGGTGTGCACGTCTGCCCCACAGCGCCGAAAGGTGCTCGAATCCCGGTGCATCAAGTCCCCGGTCCAGATCAAGCAACAGCGTCACATGCCATTCCCGTGTCCGCGCCACCACGTCTGCTCCCCTCACGTCCGATGCACTCTTGAATACCCTTGTGACTGCTGCGATTTTGCGACGGACTCTTGACATTTCAGGGACCGTGTTCGTCACGAGATCTTCATCTGAGGCCGGTGCACGCAAGTGGCCAGCAAGTTCACGGGCGAATCGCCGTGATCGGTTCACACGTCGCACGTTTCGCGGCTCGGACTCTGGTCAGGGACGAAGCATGACTGCTCCCCCTCCCCCAAAGGCTTCGGCGAGAGTGGCTGCCCGCTTGCGGATTCCGCTGACTTTCGCCGGCGCTGCAAGCCTGGTCGTCGCGATTGCCGTGGACGCTCCGGCCGCTGTTCGGCTCGCCGGCATGGCCGTCCTGCTCGTCGGGCTGGCGTTGTACGTCCGGCTCGGCACACCAATTTCGGACGCGATCGACATCGCACCCCCCGTCGGCGCCGGCTGGCGGGCATTCAACAGCCCTGCCTCGCGAGTGCCCAGCCACGGGCTGCATGCCTGGGGCCAAACCTATGCGGTGGATCTCGTATACGACCCGGAAGACGACACCAGGCCCGGCACCGGCTGGTGGCCACTAGCGCGACGGCCGGTGGCCTTCCCCGGTTTCGGACAGCCGATCCAAGCGCCAGTAAGCGGAGAAGTCGTGCGCGCAGTCGACCGGGCCCGCGACCATTTGTCGAGGACGTCACCGTTCGCCCTCGCGTACCTGGTGCTGGAAAGCGTACGAGAGTTGGCCGGACCGCTGGGAGTGCTCGGAAATCACGTGGTCATTCGCGAGCCCGGCGGTCGCCACGTCCTGCTGGCGCATCTACGGCGGCACTCGGTGCGGGTCAGGCCCGGCCAAGTAGTCGCACCCGGGGACATCGTTGCTGCC
The DNA here is from genome assembly GCA_036267695.1 of Frankiaceae bacterium. Lineage (GTDB taxonomy): Bacteria > Actinomycetota > Actinomycetes > Frankiales > Frankiaceae > DATAZK01. Next base: position 12,373 of record DATAVO010000244.1, on the reverse strand, counting down.
TGCGGGAACTCCGGCAATTCCAGTGAGCCGCACCTGCACCTGCAGGTGATGGATCGTCCGAGTGCCTGGGTCGCCGCCGGGCTACCGTTCACCATCCAACACCGCACCGCGCCGCGGAACGGGCAGATGCTGGTCGGCCGGCTCGACGATGACCGTTGAGCACTACCAGAGAGCCCTGGTAAGCATCAGGACATGACACCGACAGGCGGCAAGCTCAGACCCGCAGGAGCTTCGCGGCCGTCTCCCCGGCGATCAACCGCGCCTCGCCGTCCGGGACGTTCGCGAGCTGCTCGGCCAGCGACTTCCGGCTGTTGGGCCACACCGAGTCTGAGTGCGGGTAGTCGCCCTCGAACATGATCTTGTCGACGCCGATCCGGTGCCGCGCCTCGATACCGGCCTCGTCGCGGATGAAGCAGGTCCACACGTGCTCACGGAACGACTCGGTCGGCGTCATCTTCACGTTGATCTTGCTGTGATGGCGATGACGGTCGTAGACCTGTTCGAGGCGCTCGAGCACGTAGGGCACCCAGCCGATGCCGCCCTCGGAAAGCATCACCGTCAGCCGCGGATGGCGCTCGAAAAGCGGTGAGAGCAGAAGGTCTACGAGGGTCTGCATGGACAGCAGGCCGAGGAGCGCGATGATTTCGGCGATCGGCGCATCGCCGTGCGGAATGATCGGCCGGGACGACGAGCCGATGTGCAGGCAGAGCGGATTGCCCGTCTCCTCCAACGCCGCGAAAAGCGGGTCCCAGTCGCTCGACCAGAACGACGAAAGCCCAAGCGCCGCAGGGTTTTCCGAGAACGTGATCGCCCGCGATCCCAGCGCCGCAGTACGCCGCACCTCGTCCGCGGCCAGCTGCGCATCCCACATCGGGACGATCGACAGCGGAATCAGCCGCTGCGGGCTGGTGGCACACCACTCGTCGATCACGAAGTCGTTCCACGCCCGGACGCAAAGCAGCGCGAGGTCGCGATCCTTCGCCTCCAGAAACGCCTGGCCGGCGAAGCGCGGGAACTGCGGGAAGGCGAGCGACGCGTCGATCCCGTCCGCGTCCATGTCCTTCAGCCGGGCAACGGGGTCGTAGCAGCCGGGGCGCATGAGCTCGAACGCCTTCGAGGCGAGCTTGAACTCCGACGGGTCGTCGCCGGCGACGGCATCGAGCCCGAGTGGCGCGTGACGATTGCCGTCGTACCACCAGATCGGCACGCCGTCCTCGGGCACCACCTTGGGTCCGCGATCCACCAGATGAGACGGCAGCCGGTCGGCCCACACCCTCGGATGCTCGATGATGTGGTCGTCGACGGAGATGACGCGCGCGTCGTCAGGAAGCATGGTGGGCCTTTCTCGGGGCGGCGTCGGGGTGACGAGGTCGAAGGCGCGAGGCAACGCCAACAAGGTGGTCCGGGACGTCGACCCACAGCCGTAGCAGAGCGAGCCCGTGCGTCTTTCCCTGGCTGTCGCTGCGCAGGCAGGTGCTCGCACCGCCGCCGAGCGCGCCGTGCAGGACGAACTTCAATGCCCAGACGTTGGGCACGAGATAGCGCTCGACCGGTCCTGACGCGATCCCGGCAAAGTGCTCGGCAACGACCGCCGCCGTGACGCGGTCACACAACGTCTTGTAGGTCGGCTGGTCCGGAGCAAAGAGCGTCACGTCGCTGATGTCGAGCTTGTCGCCGGACCGGGCGCCGCACAGCTCGCCCAACTGGACGCGCGTCATGTGCGCACCACCAGCACCTGCAAATCCCGCTCCACCACGTCGCGATCGACGAAGAACGGTGCGATGTCGACGAGCTCGGCGGGCGGGTTCGGCCCGAGGCGCCGCCGTCCGATCCCTTGCAGACCCGGCGGCCCGCTGAGCGCCACGAGCCCCACCAGGCGCTGCACCGCCGTAGCGGTCACCGCGTCACTCGTCCGCCAGGCAAGCCGGGTCGTGACTTCGCGCGGATCGGCGCAAACGTCACCCTCGCCCAGCCCCGGCCAGAAACCCTCGACGCCGAACTGTTCCACCTGCCACTCGGAGACGGCGAGCCCCCGATCGGCTGCCTGCTTCTGCAGCCCCGCCACCACGTGGCGACCCTTGGCCGATGCATCCGGCCAGCAGTACGTCAGGAGCGCCTCGCTGCTCCAGCCGCCCGGCGAAAACGTCAACCCCCGCAGCTGTTTTGGACGCGCCGATCCCGTCGCACCCGACACGCGAACGCGATCGTCCCCGAGGTCGGTCAGCGTCACGGTGGTCAGGTCGACCACGACATCGGGCGTGAGATACGCGGCGGGATCGTGGACCTCGTACAGGAACTGCTCGCGCACCGTGTCGAACGACACCCGGCCGCCAGAGCCGGCGGGTTTGGTGAGGACCGCACTCCCGTCGGCAGCGACCTCGGCGATGGGCAGCCCGATCCGAGCCAGATCGACGGTGTTCCACCAGTCGCCCGAGTAGTTGCCGCCGGACGCCTGCGCCGAGCACTCCAGCACGTGCCCGACGACCGTCCCCGCCGCCAGCCGATCCCAGTCGTCCCAACCCCATCCGAACTCGTGGACGAGCGGCGCAAGGAAGAGCGCGGCGTCGGCTACCCGGCCGGTGACCACGATGTCGGCGCCCTCATCCAGCGCGCGGACGATGCCAGCGGCACCGAGGTACACCTGCTCCGCGAAGCCCTCCGACGGCGGTCCGTACGTCCCCGGCGCGTTCTGGGCCGGCTCGGCCATGACGAGCCCGATGCCCACCCCGCGGTGCCCGGCATCGCGCACGGCGTGAACCACGGCCTGGTGAGCCGCCAACGGGTTGTGACCGCCGGCATTCGTGATCAAGCGCGTCGTCCCGTTGACGACCCAGGGAAGGGCGACGCCAACCCGGCCCGCCAGGTCAGGCGCGAAGCCGGCAGCCTCGTCGCGACGCCGGTCGAGGGCGAAGAACGCGCTCGTCGTCTCGGCCAGCGAATCGCAGACCAGGTAGTCCACACCTGCTTCGAGGCCCGAGAGCATCAGCTCGGAACTCTCTGCGAAGGCCCCTTGCCCGACGCCGACCCTGAGCACCGACTCCGCCTGCACCCCGCGCGACCGCCCGTCTGCTACCGTCCCGTATTACGGGACGCATGTCTGCTATGACGGGACAAGCCTCGCCCGCGCCGGCGCTTGCTGTCAAGCCATCGAAGGACGCGATGCCGACTCCGAATTCGAGCGTCGTCCGCACCCTGCAGATCTGTGCTGCCCTCGCCGACGAGCAGCCGGCCGGCGTGCGCGAATTGGCGCGCATCACTGGGCAGCCGCGCTCGACCGTGCAACGCGCGCTCGAGTCGTTGGAGGCAGCGGGCTGGGCGACGCGCGAGGAGGGACGTTGGTCGCTGACCCTGGTCCCGACCGCGATCGGGCTCAAAGCCGGCTCCGTCGGCAATCTGCGCGAGGCCGCCCGGCCCGCCATGCTGCGGCTCCTGGAACACAGCGATGAGTCGGTACGCCTGTGGGTCCCGGACCAGCGCCGCGCCGTCCTGATCGAGAGCTACGACGGCCGGCGGCCGGTCCGCTACGTCAGCCCCCCGCTCGGGGAATCCCTGCCGCTGCATGCGGGTGCCGGGGGGAAGGCGATCCTCGCCGCCCTCCTCGTCGACGATGTCGAGGCGTACCTGGTCGGCGCGCTCGAACGGCTCACCGGCCAGACCCTGACCGAACCGAAGCGCCTGCGCGCGGACCTGAAGCTCACCCGCGAGCGCGGCTTTGCGGTGACCGACGGCGAGGCCCGCGACGATATCGGCGGAGTTGCGGCAGCTGTCACCGATCCCACGGGGCGTCCGGTCGCTGCGCTTTCCCTGGCACTCCCGATGCATCGCGTGACCCCCGAACTCGTCAGCGAGTACGGCGCCCACGTGATGGCGGAGGCGGCCGCGCTGACGAGGCAGCTGGGTGGGTAGGGGTGAGACAGCCGAGGGAATCGGCGGGAAATCCTTTGCGCCGTAAGGGGTTTTGACGTGAGCCGGGTAATCGGCGTTGACCACCCGCTCACTGAATCGGCGGCGATGGGTACGTTGCTGGCGAAACGAGGTGGCCCATGGCGAAACCGAGCACAGCGACACTCAAGCGGCGCGATCCTGCGGACATCGAGCGGGCTTTGGCAGCATGGCTCGCCGATCGCCTGGACGCCGCAGGTGCGCCGGCCATCACCCGGCTGGAGCTGCCGTCCGGAGCCGGGTACTCGAACGAGACGTACCTGTTCGATGCGGAGTACGCGCCGGCCGCGGGCCAGCCGCTGCGCACCGAGAGCTTCGTTCTGCAGGCCGCGCCCGTCGGTGAGGCGCTGTTCCAGACTTACGACCTGCGCAAGGTTTTCGAGCTGCAAACGGCGCTGGGCACACGTGGTGTCCCGGTGGCGCCGATGCGCTGGTATGAGCCCTCTGCGGGGCTGCTGGGCGCGCCTTTCTACGTCATGGACCGGGTGGGCGGTTCAGTGCCCGCCGACCGCCCGAGCTATCACGCCGAAGGGTTCCTCACCGAGCTCGAACCGGACACCCGCGAACGGATGTGGTGGTCCGGACTCTCAGCGATGGCGCAGGTGCACGCCCTCGATCCCCGCACGGTCGGTGTCGACCTCGGTTCGCTGGACGATCCGGTGGGCGCCCGGCTCGAGCACTGGACCCAGTTCGTCGCGTGGGCCTCACCCGACCGGTTGCCCTACTTCGACGAGGCCATGCAGTGGCTCCGGCGCAACCGGCCGTACCCCCAGGCGCCGCCGTCGATCGTCTGGGGTGACGCCAAGCTCAGCAACATCCTGTTCGAGGACGGGCAAGCGCGCGCACTGCTCGACTGGGAGCTGTGCACCGTCGGCCCGGCCGAGGACGATCTCGCCCACTGGCTCTGGCTGGACCACCACTCCGCGGTGGGCGCCCGCGTCGCGCGGCTTCCCGGGCTCCCCGATCGCCAGCAGACCGAGGCCTGGTACGCCGGGAAACTCGGCCGTGAACTCGAGGCCCCGGAATGGTGGTGGGTCTACGCGATCGTGCGCCTGCAGGCCGTGGTGCACCGCATCATGCATCAGCTGCGGGCGCTCGGAGGCCTGCCGCCCGAGACCGACATCGGGCAGGCGAATTCGGTGAACCACATCGTCCGCGATCTGCTGCAAGAACTGGCCTGACCGCATGGAAGATCACGTCGGAGATCACTTCCAGCCGCCGCCGGATGACGCCCCCTACTTCGGTCAGACCAGCTGGCACACCGTCGCGATCCCGGAGCGCCGACTGACGGCCCAGCTCTACGGTTTCTTCTTGCCGAACCTGGGGATTTGCGCGGCAGCGGTCTACGTCTGGGACGCTAGCGGCGACGCGCTCAGCACCTGCCGGTACGCGAAGAACTTCTGGCACCTGCCGATGCCCGAGGGCGATCTGCCCGATCTCGAGGTGGCCAACGGCATCCGCATCCATCGGCTCGAGCCGGGCATGCGTTACGCGTTGCGCTACCGCGACCCGGACAACCCGCCTGAGTCCGCGGAGATCGAGATCGACCTCGTCTTCCAGGGCCTGGCCGAGCCGCACATGCTCGGCGCTGCGCATCTCGATCAGCCGGGACACGTGACCGGACAGATCCGGCTGGGCGAAGACACCATCGAGGTCGACGCCATCGGGATGCGCGACAGCACTTGGAACGTCCGGTCGCCGTTCGGCGGGGGGATGCAGGCTGAAAGCCCTGGCAGCCATGGCGGCTACAACTGGGGCGTCACCGATACTGCGCCGGGCAGCGACTGCTTCCACCTCATCACCCGTGAGGACGCGAGTGGACGCATGCCGTCGATCGCCGGCTTCATGAAGCTGGGCGGTGCGGTCGGCCGGGTGGTGGCGGGGGAACGCGAAGTCCTCGAGCGCCTCGACGATCATCCGGCCCGCATACGGCTGCACCTCGTCGATGACCTCGGCCGCGAATCGACTGTCGAGGGACGTTCGCTCAACGCCCTCGGCATGCACCGCACCCCCAACGCCTGGACCTGGAACTGCCTGACCGACTGGCAATGGGACGGCCGGCAAGCCTGGGGTGAGGACCACGACAACTGGAGCGCTGCCGGGGTTCGGCACCTTCGGCGCAGCCGTAAATGACACCGACGGCGCAGCCGTAAATGACACCGACGGCGCGGCCGCAGGTAGGGCGACCGCAGCGGCGGCTGAGTTGACAAAAATGCCCAATCGGTCAACAGTCGGGCGTCATGTCGACCACCCCGGCTGCCGCCATGGCCGCGCGAAGTGGGATCACGCAGACGCGCATCCTCGACGCAGCGGCCCGGTGTCTCGGCCGGTCCGGCGTCGCCCGCCTGCGGATGGACGACGTCGCCGCCGAAGCCGGCGTCAGTCGTACTCTCGTGCACCGCTACTTCGGCAGCAAGAGCCAGCTGGTGCAGCTGGTCCGCGAGCACGTCGTCGATGACTGGACGGGTGCGGTCGACGCGGCGGTCGCGCGCACCGATGATCCGGCGGAAGCGCTCGCGACGTGGTTTTCGGTGTCGCTCGCCTACGTGCAACGCCGCCCGATCCTGCATGTCGTCTTCTCCGAAGAAGCGTTCGCGGAGGCCGGCCCGGATGCGAGTGCGGCCGCGTCGGAGCGGCGAATGCGCAACAGGATCAACGGTTTTCTTGAACACGGCGTCGCCGACGGCAGCTTCCCGCGCGACCTCGACCTGGCCGCTACCGCTGAAGCGCTGCTGCAGATCCACGTGGGGCTGATGAGTGCCATGGTGCGCCAGCGCCCAGTCGCGCACGTCGCTGCGCAGCGCTGGACGAGCGCTGCGGTACGCATCCTCGTGTCGGGACTGTGCCGGGAAGGAGCCGCCTGATGAGTGATCGCCAGCCGGTCGTCGACTCGCACCATCACCTGCTCGACCCGAGCCGCATCGACTACCGCGCGCTCCGTTACCTGCCTGAGCTGAACCGCTTCATCGGGCCCGACGAGCTGGCGCCCCTCCTTCGCGACGCCGGCGTCGACCGCACGGTCATCGTGCAGGCGGAGGAATCCGAGGCGGAGACGGACTACATCATCGATCTCGCCCGCACCACGGACTGGATCGCCGGAGTCGTGGGATGGGTGCCGCTTGCCGATCCGGACGCGACCGCGGCGGCTCTCGAGCGACACCGTGGCGGACCGCTCGTGGGCGTGCGGCACGGGCTCTTCTGGGAGGCCGATGAGAGCTGGATCTTCCAGAACGCCGTCGTCGAATCGATCGGGCTGCTCGCCAAGCAGGGCCTGACATACGACCTCGTGCCCATGGCCGATCGGCATTGGGACGCCGTCGCGATGCTCGCCGAACGCGTCCCGGAGCTGCGCCTCGTCATCGATCACATGGGCCACCCGAAAATCAAGGACGGCGAGTGGGAGCCGTGGGCGACGCGTCTGTCCCGATCCGCCGAACATCCCGGTGCGGTCCTGAAGCTGAGCGCACTGGACATGTCGACGTGGTCAGTGGATGTCGACGCCTTCCGCCGCTACGTCGACCACGCCCTGGAGCACTTCGGTCCGCGCCGCATGCTGTGGGGCAGCAACTGGCCGGTTTCCCTGAAACTGCAGGGATATCGCGTGCTTCTCGACACCGCCCGTGAGCTCGTTGCCGGATGCACCGCCGAGGAGCAGGCCGCCATCTTCGGCGGCACCGCCACCAGCGTGTACCGCCTGTGAGCCCGTCATCCGCCTGGAAATAGAGAGGACATGCGATGCCAACTCCGCTGCGGCGCGCGCCCGAACCCGACCTCGAGTACATCCCGGTTCCGAAGGAGCGCTACACCAGCCAGGAGTACGCCGACTCCGAGTGGCAGCACATGTGGACCCGCACCTGGCTGCTGGCCGGGCGGCTCTCCGACCTGAAGCGTCCCGGCGACTACTTCACTTTCGAGATCGGCCCGGAGTCGATCCTCGTCGTCATGCAACGCGATGAGTCGATCGCCGCTCGCTACAACGTCTGCATGCACAGGGGAAATCGGCTACGGGAGCCAGGCCGCGGCCACGTCAAGCTCTTCTCCTGCCTCTTTCACGGCTGGCAGTACGACATCGACGGCACGCTGACGTGCGCGCTGGATGAGGAAACCTTCCCGCAGGGAGTGGACAAGGCGACCCGCTCGCTGCGGTCGGTGCGCTGCGAGACGTGGGCCGGCTTCGTCTTCGTCAACCTAAACCCGGATGCCGAGCCGCTGCTGGACTTCCTCGGCGTGATTCCCGAGCATCTGAACCCGTACCACTTCGAGAACTGGAAGATCGATTACGACTGCACGGTCGAGATCGAATGCAACTGGAAGACCTCCGTCGATGCCTTCAACGAGGCGTATCACGTCTCTGCGACGCACACCTGGACGCTCGAATTCAGCGACGACACCCGGACGGTCATCGATTGCTATCCACGGCACACCCGGATGATTTTCCCTGAGGTGCAAGCGAGTTTGCGCCATCCAGGAGCCAACACCGTCACCCGCGGTATCCGCGAGAGTTTCCTGAAACGAATAGGGCTCGAGGATTTCGACGGCGACGCTCGCGGTGCGCGCAAGGCCTTCGCCGCGCGTACGCGAGAGATCGCCCCGTCATTGGGCGCCGACGTTTCCGACCTCGACGACACCCAGCTCTGCGACGACTTCCACTACACCGTCTTTCCGAACATCACGTTCAACACCCACGGTCTGTTCGTCTGGGTCTTCACTCACCGCCCCCACCCCACCGACCCGAACAAGATGTATTTCGACTTCATCAACCTGGTGAACGCCGGCGGCCGTGACGTCCCGCGTCCGAAGAAGGAGAACTACAGCACCGCGAACGGCGACACGTTGGCCGGCAAATTCACCGCCGGCAATCTGCTCGACGAGGACCTGTACAACCTGCCGCGCATCCAGGCCGGCATGCGCTCGCGCGCGTTCGAGAGCCTGATCCTCGGCAAGCAGGAAGTGCGAATTCTCCACCATCAAAGGACTCTGGAGGAAATGATCGAACGCGGTCGGGCTCGGTTGGCAGTCAGTGGCTAGCCGGGTGTCGACCGTCGGCCGGTGAGCTAGCGCGGGTTCGGCGTCTCGGCGGACGGGATCCAGTCGAAAGCGTCGGGGTGCGGACCGACCCGGCCGGCCTCGCCCTTGTCCAGGCCACCGATGGCCGCCATTTGCCCGTCGGTCAAGGCGAAGTCGAAGATAGCGAAGTTCTCGGTCATCCGCTCCGGTCGGACCGACTTGGGGACCACGACATGCCTGCGCTGAACGTGCCAGCGTAGGACCACTTGCGCCGGAGTCTTGTGACAGTCATTGGCGATTCCCACGATGACGCCGTCCTGCAGCAACGGCCCTCGGCCCAGGGGGCTCCACGCTTCAATCGCCACACCGTGAGCCCGACAGGCATCTGCCGCGGCCGCGTTCGGGAAGTAGGGGTGTGCCTCGATCTGGTTGACCACCGGTTTGACGCCGGTCTCGCTGACGATGCGATCCAAGTGGGCGGGCTGGAAGTTCGAAACCCCTACCGAACGCAGGCGTTTTTCGCTGGCAAGCTCGGCCAGTGCCTGCCACGTGGACACGTAGTCGCCGCCGTAGCGCGTCGGCAGCGGCCAATGAATCAGGAACAGGTCGAGGTACTGCGAACCAAGCTTGGCGAGCGTCTCCTCGAACGATCGCCGGACGTCATCGGGTCGGTGGTTCGCGTTGCTCAGCTTGCTGGTGATGAACACGCCGTCGCGGGCCACGCCGGACAACGCCACAGCGCGGCCCACCGCAGTCTCGTTGCCATAGCTTTGAGCGGTATCGACGTGTCGGTAGCCCGCGGCCAAGGCTTCGCTGATGACGCTGGCAGCTTCGCTGATCTCAGCCTCGGACGGCTGGCGGCTCTCGGGGATCTGGAGGGTGCCAAAACCCAGCTGTGGAATCGTCGTGCCGTCGTGCAGGGTGATGTCGGGAACCATCTACCCATCTTCGCCCCGCCGCCACCCGGGCAGGCGCCCAGGCCTCAGTGGCCCTCGCGGACCGATACCTGTGGCACCCGGCCGTCGGTGTCGGTGAACCCGAATTCCTTTGCCAGCACGGTGGTTCCGAAGGCCTTGCCAGTTCGGGCGGCCAGCTTCGCGTCACCCATGAGGGCCACCACTCCCCGCCCTACGAAGCGGGGCGACTCGGCGGCACCCAGGTCGAAGCGGCCTTCGCCGGGCAGCTCGATGTAGATCTGGTCGCCGTCGCGCACGGCGGTCGCGTCCAGCATCTCGTTGCGGACCAGCCCCGGCCACACCGAGACGATCGAAACGCCGGTGCCTTCGAGCTCGACGGCCATGTCGGCGGTCATCTTGTCGACAGCCGCCTTGCCGACCCCGTACACCACGTTGTGCGCGTACGTCACCGCACCTGACGAAGAGACGTTGACGATCAGCCCACCTCCGGCGGAGAAGAGCAGCGGGGTGCCAAGGACCGCGGCGACGTAGTGCGAGCGGGTGCCGACGTCGATGATCCGGTCCCAGGCCTCGATCGGCAGCTCCCAATACTTCTTGCCCAGCCAGGGCGCGAGCTCGGGCGCGGAGTAGACGTTGTTGACGAGGATGTCGAGCTTGCCATGCTCCTGCTTCACCCGCTCGAACAGCGCGGTGACCTGATCGTCCTCATGATGATCGACGGCAACGGGGATGCCGACGCCGCCCAGCGCCTCGATCTGCGCGGCCGTTTCGCCGATCGTGCCGGGGATGGCGCCGGGCTGCACCGTGCGGCCTGTCAGGTAGACGGTCGCACCAGCAGCGCCCAGCTCGAGTGCGATGCCCTTGCCGATGCTGCGGCTCGCGCCCGTGACGACGGCGACCTTTCCGCGCAAGTCGACATCGGGAGCGACGGAGTCGTCGGAGATGGCGATTCCGGAAGCGTCGATAGGCATGGGTCTCCTCAGGCGAACGGGGCGGCCGAAGTCGGGCTGCTCTGACCATTCTGCGCACCGCCCGGCCTGCGCGATCACCGGAGGCATCCGGACTACCATCAGCCGCCATCCGAGCAACAGAGGGAGCGCGATGCTGATCTCCACGATGAACGACATTCCGGGCTACCAAATCACCCAGGTACTCGGGGAAGTTTTCGGATTGACCGTGCGGAGCCGCAACGTCGGCTCGCAGATCGGAGCGAGCTTCAAGTCGCTGGCCGGCGGCGAGCTCAAAGGGATGACGAAAAACCTGCACGACAGCCGGCAGCAAGTGATCGAGCGCATGGTCGGCGAAGCCGAGGCGCGCGGCGGCAATGCGGTCGTCGCGATGCGCTTCGACACGTCAGAAATGGGCGGCAATTGGACGGAGATCTGCGCGTACGGAACGGCTGTCATCGCTCGCCCGCTCGGTTAGCTCAGCATCCGCTCGTACCGGTAGCCCGGCTTGCCGCGAAGGTCAGCCGGGTCTGCCGGTCCAACGTGATGAAAAGCGTTGCTGGTCAGCACCTTTTGCGAGGCGACGTTCTGCGTCGAGGTCGCGGCAACGAAGCGACGCACGCCGTACCTCTGGGCTGCCAGTTCGCACAGTTCGCGTACCGCCCTCGTCGCGACGCCGCGACCGGCGGACGCCTCGGCGACGCGATAGCCGAGCTCCGCAACGCCCTCTGCCAGGAAGATCAGGTTGAAGCGGCCCGCGATCGACCCGTCGTCCCCGGCAAGTACGTGGTACGCGCCCGCCCCCGCCCGCTGGTCGGCCAGCAGCGCCGCGAAACGTTCGTCGAAATGCGTGAAGAACTCCTCGCCGCGGTCGGTGATCCACCGGGCGAAGTAGGCCTGGTTGGCCAGCTCGAAGCTGAGCACAGCCGGCGCGTGATCGGCGCGCAGCACCTGCAACTCCTGCACGAGCGGACGCTACGCCGACGAGAACTCCTACAGTCAGGACATGCCTCGAGGACGGCCTGCGCCACGCGGGCTGGACCGATGTCGGGGGGTTCGTCGATGTCGCTCGTCGCCGATGCCGACGTTTCGGGCCGTGCTGTGGCGTGGACGTTCATGCACCTCTGGCGCGTCGACGACGGGGTGATTGTCGAACATTGGGCTTGCGGCGACGACACGGGTCTTCTCGAACAGTTGAAGTGAAGATGGCCGGCCATGGGTGCGACAAACTCAGGTCATGGCCTACCACCAAACCTTCTGGGCGGTGTCGGGGACCGCGGGACCTGTCTTTGCCTTGACAAACGCCGTCGCGATCGGCGATTCGCTGGAAGCCATCATCAGCGCACGACGAGCGAAACCCGGAGCACGTCCCAGCCGGCAACAACTGCGTAGCGACGGATGGCGCGCCGCAATCCGCCGGCTCGGGCATCCCTTGCTGCGCTCCTACGCCGCAGCAACCGGAGCGTTCCTGATCAACGCTGTAGTCACCATTCTGGCGCTCATAGCACTCATGCAGGGAACGAACATCGTCCCGCCGATCACGTCCATCCTGCTGCTCGC
>DATAVO010000243.1:0-10620 GCA_036267695.1 Frankiaceae bacterium | reverse complement strand
CTGGCCTGCGGCATCATGCCCCTTTAGCTCAGTCGGCAGAGCGTCTCCATGGTAAGGAGAAGGTCTACGGTTCGATTCCGTAAAGGGGCTCGAAGCGCCGGTGCTCCGGCTGCCCGGCGGAGTAGCTCAGTTAGGCAGAGCAAGCGGCTCATAATCGCTGTGTCGCCGGTTCAAATCCGGCCTCCGCTACCCGATCGCAAGCGGGTCACAACCTGACCCGACCACAAGTAAGACGCGAGTAAGAAGAAGGTGTTCCCGTGGCCAAGGCCACTGACGTCCGACCCAAGATCACGATGGCGTGCCAGGTGTGCAAGCACCGTAACTACATCACCAAGAAAAACCGGCGAAACGATCCCGATCGTCTCGACCTGAAGAAGTACTGCCCGAATTGCAACGACCACACCGAGCACCGCGAGACCCGCTGATCATTGGTCGCAGACCCGCGCTCGGCTTCGCTGCGCTCAGCCGAGTCGCGATCTGCTCCTTCCCAGAAGGGACGAGCAATGCCGCTCAACCGGGCCTTCATCGGCCGGGAGTACTCGTTCGAGACGCCATTCGAGGTGGGTCGGGAGCTGATCCGGCATTTCGCTTCGGCGATCGGTGATGCCAACCCGATCTACCACGATGTCGCGGCGGCAAGGGCGGCCGGCCATCGCGATCTGGTGGCCCCGCCGACGTTCCTGACGTCGCTGGGTTTCCGGCGCGGCTCGGGGCCCGTCGGCGATCCCGACCTCGGTCTGGATTATAGCCTGGTGGTGCACGGGGAGCAGAAGTTCGTGCTGCACCGGCCGGTCTACGCCGGTGATGCCCTTATCGGGCGCAGCAAGGTCGCCGACATTCGTGACATCGGGCGCAACGAAGCCCTGATCATGGAAACGAACATCTACGCCGCTGACGGCGAGCACGTCGCCACGGCGACGATGACGACGATCTCGCGCGGCACCGCCGCTCCGAAGGAGGGCTGAGCCCGTGGCCGTCAGCTACGACGATGTCGAGGTCGGCACCGAAATCGCCGCCCAGACGTATGGGGTCACCCGGGGCCAGCTCGTGCAGTACGCGGGGGCATCCGGAGACTTCAACATCATTCACTGGAACGAGCGGTTCGCGACGGCGGTCGGGCTTCCCAACGTCATCGCCCACGGCATGTTCACCATGGCTACCGCAGCGCGGCTGGTGACCGATTGGGTCGGTGACCCGGCGGCCGTCCTGGAATACGGCGTGCGGTTCTCCTCGATGGTGCCGGTCCCCGACGACGACAAGGGCAACACCCTCATCGTCTCTGGCACGGTTGAGGAAAAGCTCGACGGCAAGCGTGTCAGCGTCGGGCTCACCGCTCGCAGTGGCGGTGTCGACGGTGCCGACGGGGCGAAGGTACTCACCCAGGCGCGCGCCATCGTCCAGCTCTCCTGACCCCACAACGGTTGCGTCAGGGTGCTCGCAGCACTCGCGGTTACGGGGGACGCGGGGTAGCGATCGCTGGTGCGGCTGCGCTCGCCACCATCGGCGCGTGCGGCAGCGCCAAGCCCCAGACGGCTCCCGGCCCCAGCCCGAGCCCGGCGCGTACCCGCTCGGCGGCCCCGTCCGCGCCTAGTTCGAGCCCCGCATCGTCCTGCCCGGCCACCTACCTGCCGCCCGATCCGCACCGTCCGCAGGTGAGGCTGACGTTCAGTCTCGCGGCCGATCACCGGACCGTGACCGGCCACGAGCGGGTGGTCTTCACTCCCGACCAGCCGGTCTCCGAACTCGTCTACCGGCTGTGGCCGAACGGCCGCGACCATTTCCTCGGCGGCTCCCTGGCCGTCACCAACGCCGAGGTCGCCGGTCGGGTCGTCGCGCCCACCTGGACCTCGGCCGGCGCCCGGGCCGGTACGCAGGGCACCCTGCTGACTCTCCCGCTCGCCCACCGGGTCACCGCGGGTCAGTCGGTCACGAGTGACCTCGATTTCACCCTGAAGCTGCCGGCTCCATTCATCGACCGCGTCGGGTCCAACGGCGAGACCGCGTGGTGGGGCACCGCCGCGCCGCTGCTCGCCTGGGTCAACGAGGTCGGCTGGGTGCGCACCTCTGGCAGCAGTACGCCGGCCGAGATGGCAGTGAGCGAAGACGCGCAGCTCGATCTCACGGTCATCGCGCCGGCCGCAGACACGGTGCTCGCGAATGGTCTGAGCGACCCGCCGGTGGCCGTCGCTGCCGACCGGCGCAGCTGGCACTTCACGTCACCTAACGCGAGAGACGTCTCGGTCGCGGTCGGCCAGTTCCAGGTCCTCGCCGCGACCGTCAAGACCCCGGACGGCCCGGTGACGGTCCGCATCGGCAAGTCGCCCAAGCTCGACCTGTCCAACCGGCAGGTGCTCGAGCAGGTGGCTCACGCCTTGCCCCTGCTGGTGCGCCACTTCGGGCCCTTTCCGTTCAGCTCGCTGACTCTCGTGTCGCTGCCCGACCTCGGCGGTACCGGCATCGAATACCCGGGCATGACCTTCCTCGGGCAGGACGCCGACCAGTCGGTCACCACCCATGAGCTGGCGCACATGTGGTTCTACGGGCTCGTGGGCGATGACCAGGAGCTGCACCCCTGGATGGATGAGGCTTTTGCGACGGCCGCCGAGCAGATCGTCGACGACGAGCTCTACGGCGGCACCGCCACCGTCGACGGCTCCGCTACCGGCGGTGCCGACCCGCGCCCTGTCGACCTCCCCGTGTCAGCCTTCGAGCACGACCTGCCCGGCTACGACACGGTCGTCTACTTCAAGGGCGCGGATGCGCTGATCGCGTCGCGCCAGGCGTCCGGAGCGGCGACCTTCGACGCAGCCCTGCGCTGCTACGTGAACGCCAACGCGTGGAAGGTCGCCTACCCGGCCGACTTCGCTCGCGCCATGAGCAAGCTGCCCAGGGCGATGGCCATCCTGCGCCAGGCAGGGGCGATTCACTGAGCTCAGCCGCGAGTGAGTACCTCATGCAAACGCCGGACGCCTTCGGCGGCGTCCTCGTCGCTGAGCGCGTAGCTCATCCGGAAGGCTCCCGGCGCCCCGAAGGCCTCGCCCGGGACCACTGCGACCCCGACCTCCTCGAGCACGATGGCGGCGAGGTCCGCGGAGCTCTCCGGCTTGCGCCCGGCGACGGGCTTTCCGAGCAACTCCGAGACGTCGGGGTAGCAGTAGAACGCGCCTTCCGGCAATGGGCAGGTGACACCGGGGATCGCCGACAGGCCGGCATGCATCGCTCGGCGGCGGCGGTCGAAGGCGGTGCGCATCTCGTGGACGGCCGAGAGGTCGCCGCCGACCGCGGCGAGGGCCGCCGCCTGCGCGACGTTGGAGACGTTGGACGTGGCGTGCGACTGCAGGTTCGTCGCAGCGTTGACGACGTCAGCGGGGCCGATCAGCCATCCGACCCGCCAGCCGGTCATCGCGTACGTCTTCGCGACCCCGTTGACGACGATGCAGCGGTCGGCGATGGACGGCTGGAGCACGGGCACGGAGCTGAACTGCGCGCCGCCGTAGACGAGGTGCTCGTAGATCTCGTCGGTGATGATCCAGATCCCGGCTTCGTCGGCCCAGCCGGCGATCGCTGTGAGCTCGTCGGGTGTGTAGACGGCGCCGGTCGGGTTCGACGGGCTGACCACCAGTAGCACCTTGGTGCGCTCGGTGCGGGCGGCCTCGAGCTGCTCGATCGTCACCTTGTAGCCGGCTGCCGCGCCGGTCAGCACCGGAACGGTGACACCGCCGGCGAGGTGGATCGACTCGGGATAGGTGGTCCAATACGGGGCCGGAACGATCACCTCGTCGCCCGGGTCGAGCAGGGTCGCGAAAGCTTCGTAGACGGCCTGCTTGCCGCCGTTGGTGACGAGCACCTGGGAGGCCTCGATCGCGTAGCCGGAGTCCCGCTTGGTCTTTTCCGCGATGGATTGGCGCAGCTCGGGAAGGCCGGCCGTGGGCGTGTAGTGATGCATCTTCTGGTCGCGGCAGGCCTTCTCGGCGGCCGCGACGATGTGCTCGGGGGTGGGGAAGTCTGGCTCGCCCGCGCCGAAGCCGATCACGTCACGGCCCGCCGCCTTCAGCGCCTTCGCCGTGGCGTCGACCGCCAGCGTGGCCGAGGGTGCGATTCCGGCGATACGGGCGGAGATGCGAGAGCGTTCCGACATGTCCTTCATGCTGTCACGCAAACGGCCGATCGACTCCATGGATTGTTGGCTCGCCAGGCATCGATTGTTGGCTCGCCAACGCGTGGATTTCAGCGCTGGAGTGAGCGGCCGCCGCAGGCGCGGCGCGTACACTGGCGCGGGGTAGCAGTCGGGCCTAGCGTCAGCGCGCCCGGCTGTCCTGAAGGGGCGTAGCTCAATTTGGCAGAGTCCCGGTCTCCAAAACCGGTTGTTGCAGGTTCAAGTCCTGTCGCCCCTGCCAGGTGGGCCGTCATGGTCGGCTGGGTGAGCACGAGTTCGGTTCAGCAAGTTCAAGAGCGTCAGAAGCGATCCCCGGTTGGGGCAGGAGCGGAGGGTCATGTCGACCGAAACGCATGAGCCTGCCGTTGCCCCCTCGCCGGCAGCGGGTGGCCGAGGCGCTCCGCCGCGCCGCCCCAACATCTGGCGCCGCATGGTGCAGTACTACCGCGAGATCGTCAGTGAGCTGCGCAAGGTCATCTGGCCGGGGCGCAATGAGCTGTTCACGTACAGCGTGGTCGTGCTGGTTTTCGTCGTTGTCGTGACCGCAATCGTGGCGACCCTGGACTACGGGCTCACCCGAGCGGTCTTGGGCATATTCGGTTGAGGGTCTAGGGAGAGTTTTGTCGTCTCAGTACGAGCCATCCGAGCAGGAGGAAGCCGTCGACCGGCTTGATCCGATCGAGATGCTCGAATCCGATCAGGTGGCCTCCAGCGAAGCCGGCCAGCAGCCCGAGGAGGGCGAGTTGGGCGACGGCATCACCGGCGTCGAGGAGGGCCCCGGTTACATCGGGCAGTCCGCTGCCGACGATGCGGCCAATGCTGCGCTCGAGGCCCAGCCGGCTGCGGCCGCTCCGGTTGTCGACGAGGACGAGGACCCCGTCGTCACCTTCCGGCGCGAGCTCGAAGCCTTGCCGGGTGACTGGTACGTGCTGCACACGTATGCCGGCTACGAGGGCCGGGTGAAGGCCAACCTGGAGCAGCGGATCCAGAGCCTGAACATGGAGGACTACATCTTCCAGATCGAGGTGCCCACCGAAGAGGTCATCCAGATCAAGGGTGGCAAGAAGCAGACCGTCCAGCAGAAGAAGTACCCGGGCTACGTCTACGTCCGGATGGATCTGGTCGACGAGTCGTGGGGCGCCGTGCGCAACACGCCCAACGTCACCGGATTCGTCGGCCTGACCAACAAGCCGTCGCCGCTGCGGATGGAGGAGATTTTCGGAATCCTGGCTCCGGCGCAGGAGAAGAAGAAGGTCGAGGCCCCCAAGGCTCAGGAGTACGAGATCGGCGAGTCGGTCACCGTCATGGACGGCCCGTTCGCCACGCTTCCGGCCACCATCAGCGAGGTCAATCTCGACGCCCAGCGCCTGAAGGTGCTGGTATCGATCTTCGGCCGGGAAACCCCTGTCGAGCTGCAGTTCAACCAGGTCGCAAAGATCTAGGCCACCCGGCCGTTCCATCGTCAACAAGTCGTTTCATCGTTCTAGCAAGGATTTAGACACATGCCTCCGAAAGCGAAGAAAATCGCAGCCGTCATCAAGCTGCAGATCCAGGCGGGTGCCGCCACCCCCGCGCCGCCCGTCGGCCCGGCGCTCGGCCAGCACGGCGTCAACATCATGGAGTTCGTCAAGGCGTACAACGCGGCGACGGAGTCCCAGCGCGGCAATGTCGTGCCCGTCGAGATCTCGGTGTTCGAGGACCGCTCATTCACCTTCATCACCAAGACGCCACCGGCCGCTCGCCTGATCCTGAAGGCCGCCGGACTCGACAAGGGCTCCGCGGTGCCGCACAAGGACAAGGTCGGCTCCCTGACCCAGGCCCAGGTGCGCGAGATCGCCACCACCAAGCTGCCTGACCTCAACGCCAACGACGTGGATGCCGCCGCGAAGATCATCGCTGGCACCGCCCGGTCGATGGGCATTACCGTCACGGGCTAGGCGTTGCTCTAGCCAGTACCAAACGGCGTAGTTCGCGCCGTCCACGTGGGAGGGCCATCCGGTCCGTCCGTACCACTGCTGTAAGGAATTTCGATGAAGCGAAGCAAGACCTACCGCGCCGCCGCCGAGAGGATCGACCCGGAGCGCATCTACACCCCGCTCGAGGCCGTTCGGCTGGCCAAGGAGACGAGCCCGACCAAGTTCGACGCGACGGTCGAGGTCGCGTTGCGGCTCGGGGTCGATCCCCGCAAGGCCGACCAGATGGTCCGCGGCACCGTCAACCTGCCGCACGGCACCGGTAAGTCGCCGCGTGTCGCGGTGTTCGCCAGCGGCGCCAAGGCCGACGAGGCCACCGCAGCCGGCGCCGACATCGTGGGCAGCGATGACCTCGTCGCTCAGATCCAGGGCGGCTTCCTGGACTTCGACGCCGCCGTCGCCACCCCCGACCAGATGGCCAAGGTCGGGCGCATCGCCCGTATCCTCGGCCCCCGCGGCCTCATGCCCAACCCGAAGACCGGCACCGTGACCATGGACATCGCTCGGGCCGTCGGAGACATCAAGGGCGGCAAGATCAACTTCCGCGTCGACAAGCAGTCCAACCTGCACCTGGTGATCGGCAAGGCCAGCTTCACCGAGGAGCAGCTCGCCGAGAACTATGCGGCCGTGCTCGATGAGATCCTGCGGGCCAAGCCGTCCGCCGCCAAGGGTCGCTATCTGAAGAAGATCACCTTCAGCACCACCATGGGCCCCGGCGTCCCGGTCGACCCGAACCGCACCAAGAGCGTCACCCAGGACGCCGTCGTCTAGCGCCGCCCTCAAGCGCGTGCGCAAACCCAGTAATCGACACTGAAACCTCTCAGCGTCGATTGCTGGCTTTGTCCGCCCGCGGGAGCCAGCGCCGGCCAGCGTTCGCGCTGGTACGCTGCTTCTAGTTCAAGGTTTGCACCACACCAAAGACCGCCGGTTGCTGCTTCGGCAGCTGTAAAAGCCCTCAGGCTGGCCTGCGCAGGAGTGATGTGAGGGCCCTCGAAGCCCTTTCCCTCTCGCGCGTGCCTCCTCGTGGCTGTCGGCCCGAGCGAAGGAGCGCGATGGCGAGATCTGACAAAGACGCAGCAGTCGCCGACATCGCTGATGCGTTCCGGGGATCGTCCGCCGCCGTACTCACCGAGTACCGCGGGCTCACTGTCAGCCAGCTGACCGAGCTACGGCGATCCATGGGCGATTCGGCGCGTTACGCGATCGTCAAGAACACCCTCACCAAGATCGCCGCCAAGCAGGCCGGGCTCACCGGGCTGGATGAGATGCTGAGCGGCCCCACGGCCGTGGCGTTCATCTCGGGCGATCCGGTGGAGGCGGCCAAGGGCCTGCGCGATTTCTCGCGTACCAACCCGCTGCTCATCATCAAGGGCGGGGTGCTCGACGGCAGCCCGATTTCGGCTGATGAGATCCGCAAGCTGGCTGACCTGGAATCGCGTGAGGTCCTGCTCGCCAAGCTGGCTGGTGCGATGAACGCGTCGCTGTCCAATGCCGTCAGCCTGTTTGCCGCACCGCTGGCCCAGGCGGCCCGGCTCATCGAGGCTTTGCGTCAGCAGCGTGAAGCCGAAGGCCCGGCTGAGGTCGCTCCCGAAGCCGCTGCGGACGCAGCACCCGCCGCCGCTGAATCGGCCGTCCCGGCACCCGCCGACGACGCCGCCACTGACCCGACCCCTGCCACTGAAGAGGACTGAACACCATGGCAAAGCTGAGCACTGACGACCTGCTCGAGACCTTCAAAGAGATGACCCTGCTCGAGCTCTCTGAGTTCGTGAAGCAGTTCGAGGACACCTTCGGTGTCACCGCTGCTGCCCCCGTGGCCGTGGCTCCGGCCGGCGGTGGCGGCGGCGGCACCGCTGAGGCTCCGGCTGCTGAGGAGCAGGACGAGTTCGACGTCATCCTCGAGGCGGCCGGCGACAAGAAGATCCAGGTCATCAAGGAGGTGCGCACCCTCACCAGCCTCGGCCTGAAGGAGGCCAAGGACCTGGTCGACGGCGCCCCCAAGGCCGTCCTGGAGCGCGTGCCCAAGGAGGCGGCCGACAAGGCGAAGGCGGCCCTCGAGGGCGCTGGCGCCACGGTCACCCTCAAGTAGTTCGCCTCACGTTCCACCCCGCCCGGCACGTCCGGGCAGCAGGCGGCCATCCACCCTCGCGGGTGGGTGGCCGCCTTTGTCGTGTCCGGATGTCGTGTCCGGATGTTTCACCGCGTATCCGGACATCTGGTACGTATTCCTACTGCTCAGTAGGGGCGCCTGGTTTGCGAAGAGGAGAAGCGGGTCACAAACCGCGAGCAGCCTGCGCGAAGCGAGCAGGTTCGGGCGGACCCAGCGTCACTCATCAGGCCTCTCCTCGTTGAGTAGAGCAGCACGTTGAGCGGCCGAAGGGTGCTGCCGGGGGGTAAGCGGTGAGGAGATCTGCGTGGGCGTCGAGGTCAAGGTCGAAAACCTGACCAAGCGGTTCGGGAAGCAGACCATCTGGGAGGACGTCTCCCTGACCCTGCCCGCCGGTGAGATCTCCGTACTGCTCGGCCCGTCAGGAACCGGAAAGTCGGTGTTCCTCAAGCATCTCGTCGGGCTGTTGAAACCCAACAACGGACATATCTGGATCGATGGCCGGGACGTCTGCAACATCCCGGAATCCCAGCTGTATGAGACCCGCAAGCTCTTCGGCGTCCTCTTTCAGGACGGCGCGCTCTTCGGCTCGCAGAACCTCTTCGACAACATCGCCTTCCCGCTGCGCGAGCACACGAAGAAGGGCGAGTCGGAGATCAAGAACATCGTCCTCGACAAGATGAACCTGGTCGGCCTCTCGGGCGCTGAGTCGAAGCTGCCGGGTGAGATCTCCGGCGGTATGCGCAAGCGCGCCGGCCTGGCTCGCGCCCTGGTGCTCGACCCGCAGATCCTGCTGTTCGACGAGCCGGACTCGGGCCTGGACCCAGTGCGTACCTCCTACCTCGACCAGCTGATCGTCGACCTCAACGCGCAGACCGGCGCCACCTGCCTGATCGTCACGCACAACATCAACACCGCCCGCACCATCCCGGACAACATCGGCTTGCTGTACCGCCGTCACCTCGCGATGTTCGGCCATCGGTCCGACCTGCTCACCAGCGAGGAGCCGGTTGTCCTGCAGTTCATGAACGGACGCAAGCAGGGACCGATCGGCATGTCGGAGGAGAAGGACGCCGCCGAGCTCGCGGCCGAGGCCGAGGACGGCGGAGCGGCCGCCGAGCTGCCACCGATCGAGCCGCAGCTGCTGCCGACCTGGCCGCTGGTCCGCCCGTCGATGGCCTCGCCGCACGGAAGTCACGCGTTCCTTCGTGATTGCTCACGGCGCGACGACATCCCGTTCGGCTCGAGCTTCGGAGAGGATGGGCTGGAGCCTTCCGACGAGCCGCCGGCACGCTCGATGAGCGTCGAGGACTTTCGCGCGCAGTCCCGCAGCGGGCATTCCGGTGCTCCGCCGTCTCGCCGGCCTTCGCCCCCGCGCCCGGCCCCGACGCCCTCCAACGCCGTCACCCAGCAGATCGACCGTCCGGCACCGTCGGCACCGCCCGTCGCCCGTCGCCCCACTCCGCACGGCCGCCCCTCGCCGGTCGCCGAGCGGCCGCGCCCGACCCCGGACGGCCGCGGAGAACGACCCCGGCCGACCCCGTTCCCCGGGCCTCCGTCCAGCAGCGGCCACTCAGCAAATGGCCATACGGCGAACGGCGATTCGGCCGACACAGGCAATGGCGCGCGTTCCCCGCGCAAGGGCGTTCTCGCCGGATGGCGCGCCAGTCTCACTGGCCGCGGAGATCGTGAATGAGCTATCCCGCGTTCGTCGCCAGACCCATGAAGCCGGTCGGCGAGATGTTCGCGCTCTTCCTGGACACGATCCGGGCGCTTCCCAAGCGGCCGTTCCAGTGGCGGGAATTCATCGACCAGGCCTGGTTCGTGGCGAGCGTGACGATCTTGCCGACGATGCTGGTGTCGATTCCCTTCGGTGCTGTCATCGCGCTGCAGCTCGGCAATCTCGCCGCCCAGATCGGCGCCCAGTCCTACACCGGTGCCGCCGCCGTGCTCGCGATCGTGCGAGAGGCCGGCCCGATCGTCACCGCGCTGCTCATCGCCGGGGCCGGTGGCTCGGCCATCTGTGCCGACCTCGGCAGCCGCAAGATCCGCGACGAGATCGACGCCATGGAGGTGCTCGGCATCTCGCCGATCCAGCGTCTCGTCGTGCCGCGGGTGCTCGCCTGCGTGCTCATCTCAGCGCTGCTGAACGGGCTCGTCTCGGTGGTCGGTGTCGTCGGCGGCTACTTCTTCAACGTGATCCTCCAGCACGGCACGCCCGGCGCATATCTTGCGTCGTTCCAGGCCTTTGCGCAGCTCCCGGACCTCTACGTCGGTGAGGCCAAGGCGGTCATCTTCGGCCTCATCGCCGCGCTCGTCGCGGCCTACAAGGGCTTGAACGCCGGCGGCGGACCGAAAGGCGTCGGCGACGCCGTCAACCAGTC
>DATAVO010000242.1:0-13044 GCA_036267695.1 Frankiaceae bacterium | reverse complement strand
CGTACAGGCTCACTGGAGGCTCGAAAAGCCGCGACCAGTTCAGGACATCCTCCTTGCCCCAACCCTGCAAAGGCGCTGCCCAGTCGAGTCGCTGGAGCGCGCCCACTCCATCGCCGGCGTCACCATCGAGGTCTCTCGGCCTGCCAGCCATGGCCGCAGAGCTGGCAAAGGAAGTCCGGCGAATCCACCATGACTACGCAGCCGCCGAAGGACACATCGTCGGGGGCGGCCTGCATGTCGTCCGGCGTAGGCATGCCCCAGACGATCAACGTCACGTCGCCGGCGCCGCAGACCGGGCACGGCGGCCGGGACATCAATCGTTCGAGCTGAGCCACGGTGCGCGAGATCGCGGCGACCAGCCGCGCCGGGGCGTCAGAGCGCGCCGAGTACGCCTCGATGAGCGACTGGTAGTACCAGAGCACCGACTCACCCTTGGGCTCATCCGCGCTGAAGCGATCCCACACGCGTGAACCCAGAGCTCGATAGTCATCGGCAATGGCCCGGATGTTGTGGAGCTTGTCGGCCGCACTGATCATGAGGGCCGACGGCGAGCACGTAGCAATGCCATCCATGTAGCGCTGCTTGCGCAGACGCCAGCCCGCGCCGTCGGTCTTTTGCTCCGCGGAGCACTCACGGACAATCGCCGCGATGCGCCCGCCGAACCGACGCTTCACGTCGTCTTCGCGCGTGAGCCCTCCCTGATCTTCCACGACGTCATGCAGCAGAGCGGCGATCGCCTCGTCCTCGCCGCCGCCGGACTCGAGAACCAGCGATGCGACACCTAAAAGGTGCGCTGCGTATGGGATCTCCGTGCCCTTTCGCACCTGGCGATCGTGGGCGTGCAGGGCATACGCGACCGCCTCGTCGAACCGTTCGCTGAGCATTCCTTGCCTATCCATCAGTGCTTCCCCCTCCACCGAAACGTTAGGACGGGGGTAGGACATTTCTTGCCAGCGCCAAGCTCGACCGCAAGTCGTTGACGGCATAGCCTGAGCCGGCAAGCCCCTTCGGCGGGGGAGGCGAGGTCACCACGGATGGGCGATCGGAGCTGGATCTGCAGTCGCCTTCGCCTCTCGTCGGCTACTGCATCCTCAATGCCGACAGCCTGGAGGGAGCCGACGCGCTGGTGCAGGCGATGCCGATCATCGCGAGCGTCAGGGTCTACGAAGCCAACTCGATGTAGGGACCGTCACCCCCTACAAGTCCGTTTGGCTTCAGCTGTGTCGGGCATTGCGCCGTGAGTGAGACCGCTAGCGTCAACGCAGTCGAGCGAGCCTCTTGCGGAGCCAGGGTGCCCGAAGCGCATGGTGTACGGCCCGTGCGGCGGTGTACGGCTCGATCTTTCATGCGAGATGGGGCCCTTTCCCTGCCCGTTCGTTGAGCGCAGGCCCATCACCTGGTGCCCTGAAGAGGGTTACCCGGCAGGACGACGAGTCGCCCGCGCAATGGAAGACGGTGGCCTGAACCCAGAGGGCCCATCCGAGGCGTCGCCTTCCACCCACGCCGAGAGGTGGCCGATGGTGCTCACCGACTTCACGGTGCGGCCCTATGACGTCGTCTCGATCGCTGAAGTGAGTGCCGCCCTCGAGGGCTCCTGCGATGCCGTGCTCATCGGCGAGCACAACAACAGGCCTGACTTCCCGCCCGCGATGTTGATGCCGATGGTGCGCGACCTGGGTCTGGCGAGTTGGGTGACGTTGACCTGTCGTGACCGCAATCGCGTCGTGCTGGAGCAGGAACTGGCTGCGCTGTCCGCACTCCATTGCGAGGGTGTTCTTTGTGTCACCGGTGACGGCCGGGGGGTCGGGGTGAGGCCGGGGGTCACTTCGGTCTTCGATCTCGACAGCACGAGACTGAGCGCCAGCGCGTCGCAGATCGGCCTGAACGTGGCCGTCGCCGAAAGCCCGCAGGCACCACCGGAAGGCCTGCGGGCGTATCGGCTGCTGCAAAAGCAGCGCGCTGGCGCTAGCGTCTGCTTCCTCAACCACGTGAGCACAGCTGATCGGCTCGCGCAGTTCATCGCGGAGGCCAGGGCAGAAGGGGTGACCGTCCCGTTCGTTGCCGGGGTCGCCGTGTACACCGATGCTCGATCGGCCGCGGTCCTGCAAGCATTTCCGGGGCTGCATCTGGATGTCGATGCGGTGACGCGGGTCCTCTCCGCCCGCGACCCGGTGCAAGCCGGCATCGAGGCGGCGGTGACGGAGGCACGACAGGTACTCGCTGTTCCCGGAGTGGTTGGGGTCAACATCTCCGGCCTCGCGTCGGCCGCGGGAGAGCTCGCAGCAGCGAAGATCAAAGCAACAGTCGGGCGGGCGGTGCGGGACCTGTGACAGATCAGATCGAGGCGTCTCTGCAAGCGGAATTCGATACGGTCGCCCGCTGGACCGAGGAGATCGTCAGCCGGCTCGGGCCGGACTACGCGATTCCTGCGGCATGCCGCGGGAGTGCCCATCCGGCATGGCTGAGCTGGATCGCCGAGCGGCTTGGCGTCCGCCCGAACGATCGATTCCTCGACGCCGGGGCCGGACTCGGCGGCCCGTCGGCCTGGCTATCGCAGGAGTACCTGCCCGGGATCGTGCCTGTGCTCGCCGAGCCGATGCTCGGCGCGTGCACATCGGCCCGCAGGCTGTTCGAACTGCCGACCGTGTGCTCGTGGTCGCAGGCGCTTCCTTTCGCGGACGAAGCCTTTGACGCTGCCTGGTGCCTCGGCGTGCTCTGCACGACCACCGACAAATCCGCCCTGCTCAAAGAGTTGCATCGCGTCCTCAGACGCGGGGGCCGCCTTGGGCTTCTGGTCCTGGTGCAAGTCTCGACGGAACTCGCCGATGCTCCAGAAGGGAATGACTTTCCGGATAGAGCGTCGCTTCTGACAGCTTTGGCTCAGGCCGGCTTCTCCCTCGACGACGCGATCGAGGCCGGCACCATGCCGACGGCCGATGACGAGTGGCAGCGCAGAGTCAAGCGCGTCGACGACGCGGTGGCCAACCGCTTCGGCGATCAGCCCGACTGGCAGACGGCACACGAGCAGGACCGCCGCATCGGTCGCCTGCTGGAGAGCGGGGATCTGCAGACCTGGCTGATCGTCGCCCGCGTCAGATGAATCGGCCGCACCGCGTTACGCTGGCGCCAGAAGCCGGCGAGCAGGTGCGCAGCGGCCTGAGCAAGGCTGAAGCCAGCAAAGAAATTGAGCGATTGCAAGCGATTACCGGGCGCAGCAAGCACTAGCCGGATGAGCCTACGAGTGGTCGTCGATGAACGCTTGTGGGTCCTTGTCAGCGATACTCACGCCCCGCCCCGTGTCGTGTTCGTAGCGCCAATTCAGCCATGCGACGGCTAGCTGCTCGCGCAATTCGTCGGCGGCGTTCTTGCGAAAGTCCGGCAACGCTTCGCGTTCTTCCTCCGCGATGTGCTTGCTGTTCTCGGTTCGTGCATCGCCGACGGCATCCCACCATTCCCGGCTGCCGACGCTCTGGTCCGCGGCCCGGCGCACGGCGTCGCGGATCTTGTTGTGGTCATCAATGGCGTCATCGGTCTCGTCCACGGCGTCGTCGCCGTGCCTGAGCAGAGCCGGGTAGAAGACTTCCTCCTCACACGCCGCGTGCACGTCCAGCATGCGGCCGAGGCCGTTCCATACGGCAGACAACGCGTCTTTGCCACGAGCGTCGTCGAGAGCTGCGAACTGGCGCCGCAAGGTCTCGTGGTCGTTGAGGATCAAGGCGGTTACATCAAGCATCGGTCACTCCCCATCGAGCGGTGTCAAGCATGCGGTCATCGGTCTTCGGCCGGGATGGTGCGCCGCTCGACCAAGGCGCGGAGCCGAGCCAGGGACTCAACGTTTCGCCGGTAGATCAGCTTCTGGCCAAGCGGGTTTTGCAGCAGCCGCCCCACGCCTCCGGTCGCCTCCTCGCGGATGTCTATCCGGGTGCCGCCGTCGTCCGCCGCGAGAGCGATCTCGACCTCGGCCTCACCGGCGGGCCAGCCGCGGGCGGTCAGCAGCAGCCGCTTGTCGCGCTCCGATTCCTGGACCTCGGTGTGGTCGCGAATCATCGCCGGCCAGACGCCCACGCCGTGGTGCAGCCTGCTGCCGGCGGCGGGCCAATGGCTGTCGACGGCGCGGATATGTGAGGTGCCCACGACCCACTGCGAGTAACTCCACCCATCGGCGAGCACGCGGTAGACGTCAGCGGGTGACGCGTTGATGTGGTCGGTGACGGTGGCCATCAGTCGGCCAAGCTCAGTTCCTGCAGACGCGGCCGCAGCGTCGAGGAGAACCACTCGCAGAACTGCGCCTGGTCCGGTCCGATCTGGACGAATGCCAGCTCCGCGAAGCCCGCTTCAGCCCACCTCCGCACCGTCTCGATATAGGCCTGAGGGTCTGGACCGTGCGGGATCTGCTCCGCCATATCGGCTTCGCGCACGAACTGCGACGCGGCATCGAAAGCGCTCGGCCCGGGTAACTCGGCGTTGACCTTCCAGCCGCCGCCGAACCAGCGGAATTGCTGGTGCGAGAGAGCGATTGCGGCTTTCTCATCGGTCCCGTAGCAGCACGGGGACTGACCCACCATGGGCTTGCCGGCTCCACCGAAGTCGGCGAACTGGCGGACGATCTCGGCGTCAGGTTCTACGGCGACGCCGACATCGGCGTGCTCGCCGGCCAACTCACACGACTGTTTTCCAGATACCGCGATTCCGAGCGGAATGGGCCGCTCGGGAAGGTCGTAGAGCTTGGCCGATTCGACATCGAAGTGCTCACCGCGATAGTTGACGAAGTCGCCGTCCCAGAGTCCGCGGATGATCTCGACGGCCTCGCGAAGCATGTCGTGCCGGATGTCGACCGCCGGCCACGGCGCACCCACTACCTGTTCATTCAGCCGTTCTCCAGCGCCGAGCCCGAGCCGGAAGCGGTTGTCTGACAGCAAGGCGACGGTGGCGGCCTTCTGAGCCACGATCGCCGGGTGGTAGCGGAACGTCGGACAGGTCACGTATGTCATGAGATCGATGCGCTCAGTCTTCGCGGCCGCGGCGCCCAGCACAGACCACGCGTACGGCGAATGGCCCTGTTCGGCCAGCCATGGCGAGTAGTGATCGCTGATCACGGCGAAGTCGAAGCCGGCCTGTTCTGCCAGAACGGCATCTTCGACCAGGGACTTCGGGCCCCGCTGCTCACACATCAAGGTGTAGCCGATCTTCATGGGTGTCCTCCGCGGATCAGTATGCGAAGCAGCTTGTCGCTTTCCTTGAGGGTTATTGCCCGAGCCGGGCGAAACTACCCAACTCGCGGCGCATCATCAGCGCATCGCGCGGCGCCGCCCCACCGGGATCGTTGTTCGTGTAGACGTAGCCCTCGTCGAACGAATCTTGAAGCCGCTGCGCCCAGCCGTGGAGGGCCGCGGGCGAGTACGCCCAATCTGCCTTGCCGTGGTGCAGGCGCAAGTAGCCCCAGTCGGTCGTTGCCCACAACGGGTTCAGTGGCTCCTCCGCTCGATCGGCCCACACCAGCGCGGCGCGCCGGCGCGTCAGGACCTCGCGAACCTCCTCGCACCACCATGTGTCGTGGCGCGGCTCGACCGCGACGCGCACGGTGCGGGGAAAGCATTTCAGCGTCGCATCCAGCAACAGCGGTGCCGCCTTCAGATTCGGAGGCAGCTGCAGCAGGATCGGGCCGCGCTTGCGTCCAAGGCCGCGGCAGCGTTCCAATAACCGGGCGACCGGTTCAGCGGGATCGTTCAATCGCTTCACGTGCGTGAGGTAGCGGCTCCCCTTCACCGTCATGACGAATCCGCGCGGGGTGCGCGACTTCCAGGACTCGAAGACCGTGCGTTCGGGCAGCCGATAGAACGCGTTGTTGACCTCAACCGTGTCGAACACTTCTGCGTAGTACTCGAGCCATTGCCGCTGCGCAAGCTTGGCCGGGTAGAACGCGTCGCGCCAGTCGCGATACTGCCAACCTGAGGTCCCGACTCGCCACGGCATACCGCATATACCTCCGTTGCGGACGTTCCTGCAGCTTGATCTGCGCGATTGCGGGCAGACCTCTGCGGTGAGCCCACTGCACCTTCCGTCAAATCCTGAAGCTGTGCTGTTCGACATCGATGGCACTCTGGTCGACTCGAACTACCTTCACGTCGTCGCCTGGATGCATGCCTTCCAAACCGCAGGCTGCCAGATCGAGGCCTGGCGGATTCACGAGGCGATCGGGATGGACTCGGGCAAGCTGCTGGAGCGGCTGCTCGGCGAGCAGGCGGACGCGCTGGCTGAACGCGCCAAAGAGGAGCACAGCCGGCGATACGCCGAACTCGGGACGCTGCTCCAGCCGTTCGATGGAGCCCAGCAGCTTGTGCGCGCTGTGGCCGAAAGCGGGGTCAAGGTCGTGCTGGCTACGTCGGCCCCACATGACGAGCTCAAACGATTACGTGAGTTGCTCGACGTCGACGACGCCGTCGATACGGTGACCAACGCCGAAGATGTCGACACCGCCAAACCCGCGCCCGACATCGTGCACGTTGCGCTGGAGCGATCCGGCGTCAGCGCGAGCCAGGCCGTCTTCATCGGTGACACGGTCTGGGATGTGCGGGCGGCGAACAATGCGGGTGTTGCGTGTATCGCGGTGGAGAGCGGCGGCGTCCACGAGTATGCGCTGCGTCAGGAGGGCGCGGCGGCAGTATTTAGCGGCGCACGTGAACTGCTCGGCCAGTTTCAGCGTGATCGGCTCACGGGCCCCACGGTCGGTTCGGAGACGGATGATTGATCGCTTCCCGCATCAGTCGAAACTGTTCCGGGTTGGCACGTATGAGGGAAGCGATCGTTTCCTTGCGCTCGTCCGCCGGCAAGGAGTTCAGGATGTAATGGACCAGCTCGTACTCCACGAGTGACGCCGCCTCAGGCTTGTGGTGCATCAAAGCCCGAGGTCTGGAGGCTTACGTCCCTGAACACCGTACGCCGGATCCACAAGTGTCGGATCAGCTGCTTCGGGCACCGAGTCGCCATGACTCCTTGGCCCCCTTCTGCCTTGCGCGCCGCCGCGCTGGTCTGTTCTTTGAGCCCATCGCCTGCGCCATCCAGCAGTCAGCTGCTCGCCGAGCAGTTGCTCGCTCAATTGGCTGCGAACGGTGTCGGAAGCGATGCGGACAGCGTCATCCGAGTCGTTGATCACGACGTGAAGCCTGGAGTGCTGGCAGACATGGGCGACGGCGACGACTGGCCGAGCTTGCGATCCAAAGTCCTGCAGGCTGACGTGCTTGTCATCGCGACCCCTACGTGGATGGGTCAGCACTCAAGCGTGTGCCAGCGCGTGCTCGAACGACTGGACGCCGAACTGTCCTCGACCGATGAGCGCGGCCGACCGATCCTGTTCGACAAGATCGCGATCGCCGTCGTCGTGGGGAACGAGGACGGCACCGACCGGAATCCGCATGGGCGACCGTCGGGAGGTTTCGAAGCCCGCGGAGGGGCGATGCCTCGGTAGGGGCATGCAAAGGAGCATGCCGGAGAAGGTGACGGCAATGAGCAACGGCCGCAGACCTGCGACGACTTCGCCAAAGACCGGCCCGATGACAAGCCGCGGTGACGACCTATCCCTCACCATCGGATGGCCTAAATCTGCATCCGCCGTGCCGGACGTCAAAGCGCTGGGAGAGTTCAACGCGAAGATCGCCGAGTTGGCCCAGCAGATGATGACGGTGACCTATCACCGACCCGAAGGCTCGACCCTTGTCGAAATCAGCGAATTGCTGACGACCGCCGGAAGTCAGCTCGCCGAGATCGAGCGCCGCTCTCACTCGGATCGACGGCTGGAGCTCGGCTTGGCGGGAACGCGGACGGCATTGCTGACCGCGATACGGGAGCTTCGCAATCACTTGATCCGACACGGATGGGCGGTGGATGACGTCGCCGAGTGGTCGGTTCCCGTCCTGCTTGCCCCGTAAGGAAGCACCAGAGCAGGGATAGCAGACCCACGCGCGGTGCATCGTCGCCGCCGAACCTCTCGATCTGATCGCTGTGGACCGTCTGCTACCGGACGGCGATGTCCTTGCGTGGTCCGACACAGGCGGCGGGCGCCGACCGGTCCCTGGTCAAACCCTTCGGACAGGCGGCGCTCATCGAAACGGCATCGGCGTTGGTGGCGTTCGGTGGTCCAAGCCTCGGGTCGTGCGCGGCTCCTTCATAGCCGCCGGACAGGAATGGCGCGCACTCTGTCGACAATGACGCGCTATCGCTCGCTGGACGGGCTGCGCGGTGCGGCTGCCATCGTCGTGGTGGTTCATCACTGTCTGCTCGTCTCGTCGGTGCTGGCGGCGAGCTATCGCGGAAGTGCGCCCACCGGTTGGAACGTGGCGACGCTGCTGACCCGTACACCGCTGCACGTTCTATGGGACGGTACGGGCGCGGTGCTGGTCTTCTTCGTCCTGTCGGGATTCGTCTTGACGCTGGCGTTCACGCGTCCGGTGAAGGCGGGTGAACCGCGCTGGGCGAACTACTACGCGCGGCGGATCCCACGGCTGTACGTGCCGGTATGGGCGGCGCTCGCTCTGGCTCTCGCCATTGTCGCGATCGTCCCGCGAACGGCGGCCGCAGATCAGAGTTGGTGGATCAATGCGCATGCGTCGACGAACACGGTCAGTTCGGTCGCGAGGGACGGCTCGCTGCTGTGGAACGCCAGCCTGCTCGACAGTCCGCTCTGGTCGCTTCGCTGGGAGATCGTCTTCTCGCTGCTGCTGCCGTGCTTCGTCTTCGCTGCCGTCGGTTGGCGTCGGCTCGCGGCACTGAAGGTTCTGGCGGCCCTCGTCCTGATCGGGGTGGGTTCCTGGTCGGGCCATGCGTCGCTGTTGTACCTACCCGTCTTCATGCTCGGCTGCATCGTCGCAGCCGAACGCGAGCCCTTGCGGCGCTTCACGGCGCGGCGCGGGGCGGCGTTCTGGTGGGCGGTCGCGATCTGCGCCGTCGTCCTCCTGAGCCTCGACTCGATGGTGACGGGGCTTCCCGAATGGTTGTCCCGGCCTCTGCGCTCGGCGGCGGCGGCTCTGATCGTGTTGACGTTTCTCGGCTGCCGCAGCGTTTCCCGGGCGGCCGTGGCTCGCCCGCTTCAGTGGCTCGGCCTGATCTCCTTCAGCCTGTACCTGGTGCACGAACCGATCGCCGTGAGCGTCGCCCAACTCTTTCCGGGGAATGCGGCAGCAGTCCTGTTGCTGACGATCCCGCTGTCCTTATTGGTCGCAGCGGGTGTCTACCGGGTGGTCGAGCGACCGTCCGTGCGACTCTCGCATTGGATGGGCCGGCTCGAGGCACGGCCGTCAACCTTCTGGCTCCCCACCGATTCGAAGCCCGAAGATTTCGGCGTGCTAGCGTCGCGGCGAACGTGACCCGTCAGCTGGAGGTGAGCCCCATGAACGCAGTGTCCGCAATGGGCGCTCTCCCGCAGTCCACGATCGAGCGACTGACCTAAGTCGCCGCAGGGAGCGCCCGCCAGGCAATCGCGAAAGGGCGACTCCCCAATGAACACAACATTTTTTACATCTCTGCGCTCCGCTCCGGCCGACGCTTTCGCCAAACGGGCGTTGGTTCTCGGCGGTGGGGGAGCGGCCGGTAATGCGTGGGAGATCGGCGTTCTCGCCGCCCTCTGTGCTGCCGGGCTGGACGTGACCCAAGCGGATCTCGTCATCGGGACGTCGGCCGGGTCGACGGCCGCGGCTCAGATCAGCGCCGCCACTCCAGCCGAGTTGCTTGCCGGCATCCTTGCCGCGGCGCCGGTCGCCTCCGGGGGTGGACGCCCTCGGCCCCGGCCTGCGGTGGACCATCTGGCGACGACGGGCGACATCATCGCCTCAGCGACGGATGCGGCGGATATGCGCCGTCGCATGGGTGCCGCGGCGCTGGAGACCGATGCCGCATCCGGCGCGGCTGCGAATGCGCAAAGGCGCGACACCGTCGCGGCTCGGCTACCGAGCCCGCACTGGCCGCAGCAGCCCCTGCTCATCGTGGCCGTCAATGCCCGTACCGGTGAACCGGTCGGGTTCGACCGCGAGAGTGGGGTCGAAATGGTGGACGCCGTCACCGCCAGCTGCGCCGGCCCGGGTGCTCCTGCTCACCGGATCGGCGACGAGCGCTACATCGACGGCGGCTACCGGCGCAACGAGAATGCCGATCTGGCAAGGGGTTTCGGGCGGGTGCTGGTGCTCTCCCCGCTCGGCGGCAGGACCCGGATGCCGCTGGAGTGGGCCTTCCAGCTTGCCGCGCAGGTCGACGAGCTTCGCGCGGGTGGCAGCCGGGTCGAAGCGGTCCTCCCGGATGGCACCTCCCTCGATGCCTTCGGCGCCAATCTGATGGATCTGTCGACGCGGCCGCCGGCTGCCCAGGCCGGTTACCAGCAGGGCGCTGCCCTCGCCGAGCAGCTCAGCGAATTCTGGGCTGACGTGGCAAAACCCTTGCCCGACTTCATAGCGGCTGCTATTGAGATGGAGTGCGCATTCGCCGTCTGAGCCCAGCCCTCGGTGCGGAGCTGCTCGACCTTGACCTGCGCCGCCCGTCGAGTGCTGAAGATCGGGCTGCGCTGCGGCGCGCGCTGGCCGAGCACCACTTGCTGCTCGTCCGGGGTCAGCGGGTGGACGACGATCAGCACCTGGCTTTTGCGGAGTCGTTCGGGCACGTCCCCCGCGAAGCGAATGGGTCGATCGGGATGGTGTCGAACTTGAGAACCGGTGGCGCTCTCGGAGCCGATCGGGCCACGTGGCATTCGGACTTCACGTTCTTCCCGGCGCCGTATGAAGCTATCTCGCTCTACGGCAGCGAGATTCCGGCGAGCGGTACGCAGACCTTCTACGTCAACGCGATGCTCGCCGCGCGCACCCTGCCCGCCGAGCTGCGCGCTCGGCTCGATGGCGTGCAGGGCCGCGCCGTTCTTGCCTTCGACAACGGATCGCTGACCGACGGGGTGCGCTATCGACTCGGACGTGTCGACGACGCCGTGATCTACCAGCTGCGACCCGTGCTGTGGCCACACCGGGAGAGCGGCGAGCCGATCCTTGCCGTGTGGGAGCAGCAGACCGATGCGCTGCTACCGCTCGATCCGCAAGAAAGCGACGCGCTGCTGGAGCGTCTTTTCCAGCACCTCTACCGGCCCGAGCATCAGTACATCCATGAGTGGGCCCCGGATGACTTGCTGCTGTGGGACAACCACGCGCTCCAGCACAGCCGGCCGGCGGTCGGGGTGGCGGAGCCGCGATCGTTGCGACGGGTGTGTGTGGGTGAGGATCAAGACCTGTCGGCCTTCGCCGCCCTCCGAGCTGCCAAGGAGAACGCGTGAGGAATGAAGAAGCGGCCGCGGCTGCCTACGAGACGTTCCGCTCGCCGGGCAGTGGCCACGAAGCCGCCATCGCCGCCCTCCATGACGACGTGGCCTTCGAGTGCCCGTTCTATGACAACTTCGAGCCCCGGGTCGGCAAGGACGTCGTCGGCGCCATGATGCGATCGATGGACGAGGGGGTGTCGTCGTACTTCAGCCAGCAGCGGTTCGCCTCCCACCAACTCCTACCGACGGGTGATCCGAACCGCTTCATCATCGAAGTACAAGGCGATCACGTCATCCGGGCGACCGGAAAGCCCTACCGCAACCACTATTTTCACTGCCTCACCATCGACCAGGGAAAGATCGTGCGTTGGACGGAATACTCCAACCCCAACGAGCACGCCCGTGCCTCCACATGACCTCCGAAGAGTGGGCGCTCTTCGCTGACGCACTTGAGCGCGTCCTTCTGAGGTTCGACGCGCTTCGACAGGGTGACGGCGAACTCGGCGATGTCCTTGAGGCGACCACGCCCAAGGATCCGGCCTTCCGCACGGCGCTTGCCAAGGCCACCTTGTCAGTCGCGGAACGCATGTTGGAGCAGCTGGACAGGCGCGACCCGTCGGGCACGGATGAGCTGATGGCGGTCTTTCGCACTGATGTCGAAGGCATGCGCCAGATCGCTCGAAGGCGGGGGGAGTCTGCGGCTAGCGCATCCTGACCTAGCGCATCCTGACCTAGCGGATGTTGCGCTTGGCGAAGGCCTCGTAGGGGACGAGCTCGGCCGTGCCCGTCACGGCGATCTTCCCGCCCGATCGCACTTCGAACCGCGAGTTGTACGTGTCGCCGTCGGTCTCGCAGACGGCCGCGAGTTCGACCTCGACATTGAGCGGGAGCGCGCGCAGGTAGTTGACCGTCAGCGATTTCGTGACGGTCCTCAGCCCGAGCGCCATGGGCGCGGCGGCGGCGAGCTGATCGGCAAGCATCGCGCTGATGCCACCATGCGCGTGACCGGGCGGCCCGACGAAGCGACGGATGAACGTCGCGAAACCCCGTACTTCACCGTCGATGCAGCGGATCGACACGTCCGGCCGCACTGGGCTGCAATGACCGATGATGGGGTTGAGCGGCATCAGGGATTCAGGTACTGCAGGGTCAGTCGGTGGGATGACCAGGCCGGAGTAGGCGTCTTCCTCGACCTGCGACATGAGGCGGTGTGCGATCGCCTCGAGTGTGTCGGTGGCGTCCTGCATGAGGCCGATGTCCACGGCCGTCATGGCAACGGCATCAGCGACCGCGCGGGTGGCGGCGGCAAGACGCACGACCGCGTCACGGCGTGCGGTAGCGTCATTGCCCTCGCGGGGAGTCAGGGTCACCATCGGGCACACTATCCAGCCAGCGCGACACGGGCGCCTAGAGTCACGCGCCATGAGCGGCGCCAGCTTCGGAGTCGTGGTCCCGCCGTGCGGACCCTTCCAGGATCCGGGGAGCTGTGGGGCGTCGCCTCGTCCATGAGGTGAGGTGAGCCCGATGGCTTTGTCGGTTCAGTCGGATGGTGTGGTTGTTCTGGCGACGCTGGATCGACAATCAGCTCGCAACGCCCTCGATGTCGAGACACTGCTCGGTTTGGCTCGGCTACTGGTCGATCCGCCGGGTCGCGCTGTCGTGCTGACCGGAGCGGGCGAGGCGAGCTTCTGCGCGGGGATGGACCTGCGCGTGCTGCGATCGGCGCCGCCCGGTGAGGTGGCTGAGGCCATTCGCGCGAT
>DATAVO010000241.1:0-4176 GCA_036267695.1 Frankiaceae bacterium | reverse complement strand
CGCTACTCGCGCAGCACCCCCCGGCTTGAGGTGATCCAGCAGCAGCCGGGGACCTTGTGGATGCCGGCTGGAGGTTCAGCGGGATCGGGGATCCACCACCTCGGCTACTGGTCCGACGATGTCGCTGCCGACAGCGCCGCGCTGGAGGAAGCGGGCTACGCCCATGAGGGTTCCGGCGTCGGCCTAGACGGTTCCCCGGCATGGTCCTACCATCGCAGCCCGACCGGGCCACGGATCGAGCTCGTCAGCCGTGCGCTGGAGCCCTTCATGGCGACGATGTGGACCTGACCGGCGGGAAGTTCATCTCGATGCGACGGGATCGGAAGCGGTGCCGTCCCTCGAACCAGACGATGTCGTCGTAGTAGTACCCGACCACCCGCGTGCCCGTAGCGAGGTCGACGAAGTTCCACGGGCAGGTGCTGGTGACGCCATCGCCAGTCGCGGTGAGGACCGGCACGCCGCACAGATGAACACCGTGGGGTGCGTTGCGCGCGAAGTCGAGCAATTGATCGTGTCCGACCACGCTCTGGCGCTTCATCTCCAGCCGACCGCCGGCCAGGAAGAGTGCTGTCCATTCCTCGAAGCGGCCTCCATCGAGCCGGACGCAGTACTCGCCCAGCAGATTGCCGACCGACCAGAGGGTCTCGGCCGTATCCACGTCAGCGGGCTCGCTTCTTGGCGGGCTTCCTGCGCAAACCGAGTGCGTTGCCCCAGAGGATGGTGAGCTGCTCGACCGCCTCGTCGAAGTCGTAGTCGCGATAGGCCTGCACGAGCCAGAGCTCAGCGAAACGCGCGACCATGGCTCCGAGTGCGTCAGCGGCGAGCGCCGGGTTGAGCCTCTCGTCGATCAGGCCCTCGCGCTGCAGCTGCAAGGCCGCCCGCTCGGCGCGTTTCACGAAATGTTTCATGGTGGCCATGCGGGCGGCATTGACCGGTTCGTCGTAGCGCGAAACCTGCTCGATGACCCCCATGAGAGCGGCCTCGTCGCGGTAGCGCTCGAGATAGCGCCGGTTGGCCCGGCGAATGCGCTCCCACGGATCCTGCGCCCCGGCAGGCTCGGAGCCCTCATCGGCAGGGGCCGTGAGCCGCTCCTCCTGCGCCTGGGCGACCTCGCGGAAGATCTGCTCCTTCGACTCGAAGTAGTGGTAGAAGGAGCCGGGCGCGAGGTGGGCGGTCTCGGCGATGTCGACGATGCGGGCCTCGAGAAAGCCGTCGCGTTCGAAGACCTGCTTGGCAGCGTCCAGCAGCCTTAGCCGGGTCGCCGTGCCCTTCCGCGAACGAGGGCGCTCCGCGAGTTCGGCGGCCTTCGCCTGTGCCATCGCGGTGTCGCCTTCCTACTGATTCCTACGCACATTATCGAAATCGAGTCCGACATCGAAATGGATGCGCGCCAGCTCCCACAATGAGTGGTCGGGCGAAGCAAGCTACCCTCCAGGGCCATGTACATCGGAGACCACGCTCGCGCGAATCCGGACGGTCTGGCGGTCGTGATGTGGCCCTCCGGCGCGAAGTACTCCTGGAGCGAGCTGTACGAGGGCGCGACCCGGCTGGGCAATCTCTTCCGCAGTACCGGCTTGCGCGCCGGCGACCACGTCGCCATCTACGCGTACAACCATCTGCGCTACTACGAGGCTGCCTGGGCGGCCATCAACAGCGGGCTCTACCTCACTACGGTGAACGCCCACTCGCCGCTGGACGAGGCGGAGTACGTCGTCAACGATTGCGGCGCGCAGGTGCTCATCGTCGCCGACAGCACCGCAACTGTCGCGGAGGAACTGGTGTCGAGAACGCCCGGTGTGCGGCTGCGACTGACGTTGGATGCCACGCGTGGCAATTACATCGGCCTTGACGAAGCCGAAGCCGGTCAGCCACGGGAGCCGACGAGCCCGGAGCGTCGCGGAACGTTCATGTTCTACAGCTCGGGTACGACCGGACGCCCCAAGGGAATCGAGCCGCCGCTCCCCGAAACCCCAGCAGCTGCAGGCGATCCCATCGGCATCGGCTTCTCCCGCTTCAGCGTGGGACCCGATCCGGTGTACCTCTCCCCTGCGCCGCTGCATCATGCGGCGCCGCTGCGGACATCGATGGGCGTGATGGAGGCGGGCTCGTCGGTCGTGTGCTTGGAACGCTTCGACCCCGAGGGGGCTCTAGCCGCCATCGAACACCATCGCGTCACCGCCTCGCAGTGGGTGCCGACGATGTTCATCCGCATGCTGAAGCTGCACCCGAATGTGCGGGCACGGTATGACCTTTCGAGCCTGCGGGTGGCGGTGCATGCGGCGGCGCCGTGCCCGGCCTGGGCCAAGGAACAGATGATCGAGTGGTGGGGTCCGGTCATCGACGAGTACTACGCCGGCAGCGAGAACATCGGCTCCACCTGGATCACCAGCGAGGAGTGGCTTGCCCATCACGGCTCGGTCGGCAAATCGGCACAGGGAGCCATCCACATCTGCGACGCCGACGGGACGGAACTCCCTGTGGGCGCGGACGGTTTGGTCTACTTCGAGGTCGCGCCGGGAAGCACGTTCTCCTACCACGACGACCCGGCGAAGACCGCGAGTGTCTGGCACCCGGCGCAGCCGTGGCGAACGCTGGGCGACATCGGCCATCTCGATTCCGACCAGTACCTCTACCTGTCCGATCGCGCGACATTCATGATTATCTCGGGCGGCGCGAACGTCTATCCGCAGGAGATCGAGAGCGTGCTCGTCGCGCATCCTGGTGTGATCGACGCTGCGGTTGTCGGTATTCCAGACGACGATCTCGGTGAGGTCGCGCTCGCGATCGTGCGGCCCGTGTCCGGCGACGAGCCGGAGTCGCTCATCGCAGAGTTGCAAGCGCTGTGCACGGAAAAGTTGGCGCGTTACAAGGTGCCTGCGCGCTTCGAATTGCGTGACTCGCTGCCGCGCGGTGAAGACGGCAAGCTGCGCAAGAAGCCGCTGCGCGATGAGTACTGGACGGGGACGTCGCGGATTCTCGGCTGAGTTCGCGCGAGGAGGGTCCATGCCGGAGGACGTGCACGAGCGAGTGCGCAGGGCTGTCTATGACTCGTTCGCACGGCACGGACGAGCACCACGCCGCGCCGAGATTTCCACTGTCGTGTCGGCGAGTGAGGTCGAGGTGGATGCCTCACTGGAGCGGCTGACGCGCAACCGCCACCTGGTGCTGGATGACGCCGAAGACGTCGTCATGGCCCATCCCTTCAGCAGCGTCAACCTCGGCTTCTCCGTCATGGGCAGCAAGACCTTGTGGTGGGGCGGCTGCGCCTGGGACAGCTTCGCCGTGCCGCACCTCGTCCCTGCTGAGCCGAGAGTCCTCGTCGCGACCGCCTGCCCTTCGTGCGACTCGCCTTTGGCATGGCACGTGACCCGGGAGGAGCCGCCGGTGGGATCAGAGGTCGCACACTTTCTCGTACCGATGGCTGGCTGCTGGAACGACGTCGTCTTCACCTGCTCGAACCAGCGGATCTTCTGTTCACCCGATTGCGTGGATGCGTGGCTTTCCAGAACGAAGCAGGAGGCGGGCTACGTGATGGACCCCTGCCGACGCTCTGGCGCCTGGCGTCGGACTGGTACAGCGGACGGCTGCGAAGTCCCTATCAGCGGCGAGACCCTCAGGAGGCAGCGGACTACTTTCGCTCGGTGGGGCTGCACGGGCCGTTCTGGGGTCTCCAGGACTAGCTGGTCTCCCGCCAGCAAGAGCATCCGGACACGACTCTTCACCGCTCGCCGCTTCGGCCACGATTCCCCCGTGAATCATGGGGATTTGGAGTCCGCCACCTGATAGACTCGCACACATGTTCGATTCTCTGAGTCCTCACGGCGTGGTCGCCGCCGCGTTGATCGCACCACCCGGCCCCGAAGCCATCGCCGCGCTCGCACCGCTCGTGCACACCGCCCTGTCGGGGACAGCTCGGGTGGAGCTGCTCGTCGCGTTGGACCGGCAAACGTCGTGGCTGGCCTCGATCGTGCAGCCGGTGATGGTGAAGGTCGCCGATGCCGTCGAAGCCGAAATGGCCCGCGACCCGGATCCCCTTGAGACCTCGGACATGCCCTTGCGGGCTGCGCATGGCGAGATCGGCGCAGCCCTGCGCATCGCGGACACCACCGCCGCCAGCCAGCTGAACCTGGCCCGTGGGATCGTCGAAGAACTCCCGATCGTGCACGCCGCGCTCGC
>DATAVO010000240.1:0-33581 GCA_036267695.1 Frankiaceae bacterium | reverse complement strand
GATCGTCACGCGTCGCACCGTCGCGATCGACGTGCCGGGCGTCCTCAAGCGGGTGCTCACACCGTCGAACACCGTGACGCAGACCGACGAGTGGGCCGAGGCGCAGAAGGGCGTGCGCTCGGGGACGTGGAAGGTCGACATCAAGGGCGTGCCGATCCACCTGTCCGGCACCATGCAGCTGAAGGGCGACAAGTCGGGGTCCGTGGAAGCGATCTCGGGGGCAGCCAAGGCGTCGCTTCCCCTGGTCGGGGGAAAGCTCGAAAAGCTGGCTGCCGGCAACTTCAACGAGTCGACGGCCCAGGAGCAGGACTTCAGCAATCGCTGGCTCGCCGGCGAGATCGGCTAGAGGCGCTGTCCTCTGGCGCCGGCGCCGGCGCCGGACCGGGGCGCAGGCTCGAGCGGGCTATCCGGGCATCGAGGTCGTCGAGCCCGGGGTGTGAGTAGTCATCGGACACTGTGGGTGGCTGCGGCTCGGGTTCGGGGTCGGGCGCGCGGACGGTCGCTGCCGGTGCGTCCTCACCGTCGGCATGGGGCCGAGCGGCGACGATCGCGGCGATCAGGGTGGTGAACGGCACGGCCAGCACCAGCCCAGCGCCGCCGACCAGGTTGCGCACGATCTCACCGGCGATCTCATCCCCGGTCAGCAGGTCGTGCAGGCTCCGGCCGGAGATGCTGAACAGCAGCAGCAGCGGTAGGGCCGCGCCCGTATAGGCGAAAACGAGCGTGTAGACGACCGAGGAGATGTGGTCGCGTCCGATCCGCATCCCGCGGGTGAAAAGGGTCCGCCACGAGGCGTGCGGGTCCGCGGCGGACAGCTCCCAGACCGACGAGGCTTGCGTGACGGTGATGTCGTTGATGACCCCGAGCGCCCCGACGATGAGGCCGCACAGGATCAGCCCGGAGATGGAGACCTTGACGCCGGCACCCTCGAGCTCGGAGTAGATCTCGTTGGAGCGGCCGGTGAGCCGCGAGACGCTGGTGGCGATCGCCGCGAATGCTGCTGTGAAACCCAGCGCCATCAAGGTCCCGAGCAGGGCGGTCGTGGTGCGCATCGAGAATCCGTGGGCGACGTAGAGCACGACGAGCAGGATCGCGGCACCCGCCACCAGCGCTGATTCCACTGGAGATTTCCCGTCGAGCAGCGCGGGGAGCAGGAAGTAGACCAGCACCAGATACGCGATGGCCAGCCCGATCAGGGCGGTGAGCCCGCGCCAGCGCGCGACGGCGACCAGCACGACGGCGAACACGGCTCCAAGCGCGATCAGTGGGGTGTCGCGGATGTAGTCGTCGAAGGAGTAGATGCGCGTGCCCGTCGCGGTGTTGATCACCGGACCCCGCTGCACACGGATGTGGTCACCCGGTTTCAGGCTGACGTCCCCGGGACCACCCGTGTCGATGGTGATGGTGTGGCCCTTGTCGGGGCCTGTGGTGAGAGCGACCTGGGCCTTACTGCAGATCGACGTCGTGTTCCCCGCCGCCGTGGTGCCTCCGCAGGTGCGGCTGGTGACCGACGTGACGTCACCCTTCTCATAAACGGACTGGCCGGCCCCGTAAGTCTGGAACTGCAGCGGCACCGGCTGGCGATGATGCGACGGCCAGAGCGCCACCAACCCGGCGACTGTCGCGATCACGAAGGGGGCGAGCGCCGCCAGCAGCGCGATCCGCACCCGGCGCGCGGGCCGCCAGCTCATTTCCCCGCCGTGCGAATGCCCGTGCGCCACGGGCGAAGTTTGACGAGCGCAGATGTACAAACCGCCCCGCTGCGGCCGACACGCCGACCGGTCCGGTGTGGACCCTCGCGTACGGCGTCCGGGCGGGCGCCCGGCGGGTTTACATCCCGCTTTGACACCCGCTAGGTTGGGCGTCGCTGCACGGCCCGCTTC
Source organism: Frankiaceae bacterium (assembly GCA_036267695.1). GTDB lineage: Bacteria > Actinomycetota > Actinomycetes > Frankiales > Frankiaceae > DATAZK01. The sequence goes on along the minus strand of DATAVO010000240.1, from coordinate 31,698 downwards.
GGGCCTGCGTCGAATGGTTGAAGCCGGTGTGATTCCGGCACGGTAGCGCCACTGTGACCACCCCCTCGGGGGTTGGGAGTCAGACCTCCATCGACGCGATTCCGTTCTATCGGGACGCTTTCTCCCGGAGGAGACGACATGGCCACGATTCACCCCCCGGTTGACGCGTCGATTTCGGTGCCGCTGCCGCGCACCCGGGTCGCGATGATCCTCGGCCTCACCGTGCTGGCGGGCCTGATCCTGTACTACTTCGTGGGCATCGACGAGGGCATCACCTCGGTGTTCGGCAAGACGCTGGCGATCCACGAGTGGGTCCACGACGCCCGGCATTTTCTCGGCTTTCCCTGCCACTAGTCCCGCGGCCCTGATCCGGGACTGACCATGGAAATACGAATCGTTCTGCGCGGTGCCCTGTCCGGGTTCCTGGCCGGCGTGCTCGGCTTTGTCTTCGCACGCATCTTTGCCGAGACGTGGATCAATAAGGCGATCGCCTACGAAAGCGGCCGCGACGACGCGATCAAGGCCGTCGCCAAGGCGGCAGGTGTCGCGATCACCCCCGACGGCCCCGAATACTTCAGCCGCACGGTCCAATCGACCTGGGGCCTGGCGACCGGCATCATCGGCTTCTCCACCGCCATGGGCGCGCTCGTCGCCGTCGTCTATCTGGTCCTTCACGGCCGCTTCAACATCCGGCCGCGGACGCTGGTGCTGTTCATCGCCGGACTCGGCTTTCTCGGCGTCTACCTGGTGCCGCTGTGCAAGTACCCGCCGAACCCGCCGTCGATCGGTCACACGTTCACGATCAGCACCCGCACCTCGCTCTACCTGACGATGGTCGGCTGCTCGATTCTCTTCCTGATCCTCGCCGCGGTCCTGGGTCGCAGGCTCAAGCCCCGGTTCGGCAACTTCAACGCGACCCTGATCGCCGCCGTCGCGTTCATCGCCGCCATCAGCATCGTCATGGGCCTGCTGCCCTCGCTCGGCCACCTCGCCGCGAACAGGCGCGTCGCCTCGAGCATCGGCTACGGTCCCTCGGCGACGGAGACTCCACTGCCGGTGGTCAACCCTCGAGGGCAGATCGTCTATCCGGGTTTTCCGGCCGACGTGCTCTGGAAGTTCCGCTTCTTCTCGATCCTGGCGCAGATGCTGGTCTGGGCGGCGATCGGCATCATCTTCGGCGGCCTCGTCGAACGCTTCTTCCACCCGAAGGCACGGCGGCCCGTCGCACCTGACGCGCGTCCCTCGCAGGAACCGGTGGGGGTCTAGGAGCTCGGCTGCGTGAGCAGATCGGGGAGCTCGTCGGGGCGGAGCTTCGGCATGTCCTGGATCTGCGGGAAGCCGAGGGTGTACGTGTCCTCGCCGCCCATGCGCACGTTGTTGCCGCTGCCGACGTAGGGCAGCACTGAGCAGATTCGGTACTTGGCGAGATACCAGGCGTCGGGCTCCGCCTCGCCGCGCGCTGCGAGCAGCTTGCCGGGGTAGACGTGTTCGATCCAACCATCGGCGACGAGGCAGTCGTCGGAGATCACGTAGTGATCGAAGTGACGCTCGAGCACGTTCATCCGGTTCTCGAACATCCGCTCGTAGAAGGCGATGACCTGCTGGCGGTTCTTCGGCCCGCCGTCTCCCCAGGGCGCCTCCGCGGTGTACGCGTGATAGACCGGCTCCTCCACCAACGTCGCCATGATCGCGTCGAGATCGCCGTGGACCTCAGCCGACAGGTGAGCGCGATAGTTCTCCGCCATGGCCCGGTGCCGCGGATTGGTCTGCCGCTCGATCAGCTCGTCCAACCACGCGACGGATCGTGCCGGGTCGATTTTCACGTGAGCTCCTTCTACGCGCAGGCACGCGCCGCGAGCGGCGCGTCTGGCGAAAAAAGCTGGCGGTGGAGGTGGGATTTGAACCCACGGAGGTGTTGCCACCTCACACGCTTTCGAGGCGTGCGCGCTCGGCCACTACGCGACTCCACCGCGATGGAGCCTACCGGGGCCGCCGATCAGCAAAGAAATCCGTCAGCAGTGCCGAACACTCCTGCTCCCGGACGCCGCCGATGACCTCCGGACGCCAGTTCAGCCGGCGGTCGCGCACCACGTCCCAGAGCGAGCCTGCGGCACCCGCTTTCGGGTCCGGCGCGCCATAGACGATCCGGTCGACCCGGGCGAGCACGGCGGCTCCCGCGCACATCGTGCAGGGCTCCAGCGTGACGACGAGAGTCAAACCCGTCAGCCGCCACGAACCGGTCGCCGCCGCGGCCGCGCGCAGCGCCAGCACTTCAGCATGGGCGGTCGGATCCTGCAGCGCCTCACGTGCGTTGCGTCCGGTGGCCACGACCGATCCCGAGCCGTCGACGAGCACCGCGCCGACCGGGACGTCAGCAGTCGCCAAGGCCAGCCGGGCCTCATCGAGTGCCGGGACCATCCAGCGGTCGTAGGAGCCGGTCAGATCAGGCGCCGCGTAGCTCGTCGAGCACGTCGAGGCAGCCCGCCCGCTCGCACAGAGCCGCGACCACGTCGCTCGGCAGCGCACCTTCCTCGGCGCACAACTCGACCAGCACGTCACCCGGCGTGCCGAGCTCGGCGAGCAGGTCGGGATCACCGACCGGTTCGGCGTCGGGACGTCCGGCGGTGTCCTCGTCCTCCTCGTCCTCCTCGGGCGGCAGGACGGGCAGCGCGTCACCGAAGAGGCGCTCGGCCAGGGTCGAGGTCGCGAGCACCCGGCTGTCGGACAGGAAGATCTTCGGGTCCTGCAGAGTCTCGCCGGTCACCCGCAGGACGCCGAGCCATTCGTCGTCCTCCTCGACGTAGACGACCGTGACGTCTTGGTCGCTGCCCGAGTCGAAGTCGTCGAGCTGGTCGATCAGGTCATCCAGCGTCTCGACGTCCTCGAGATCGACGTCCTGAGCGCTCCAACTCGCCCCCGTCCGGGTGAGGGCCACGGCGCTGTGCATTCGGATCTCCGTTCTGCGCGGCCTCTTGGCGGTGCGAGTCGTCGGTGATGATCAACTTAGGTCAGTTGCGCCTTGCTGGCGCGCTACCCACGGCCGCGGATTCTCGAACCCCGCGAGGCAGCATTGCCACCCCTTGTGTATCGGGGTTGCGTCTCGTGCGCTGCTAATTGAAGCGAAGCGCACTGCCTTTGGCCATAACGTCTCCCTCCGTGGCCGACGCGCTCCCCGCTCCGGTGCGCCGGCAGGTTCTTCATGACGCCCTCGGCATCGGTATCGCGACCGGGCTGTACGGCCTCTCTTTCGGAGCGGTTTCGGTGGCGGCCGGCCTGAGCGTCTTGCAGACCTGCGCCCTGTCGTTGCTGATGTTCAGCGGCGCGAGCCAGTACGCCTTCGTGGCATTGGCGTCAAACGGAGCGGCCGCGATCGCGACGGCGGCGCTGCTCGGCGCCCGCAACGCGCTCTACGGGTTGCGGATGTCGGGCCTGCTGCGGATCGGAGGGGTCCGCCGGATCTTCGGCGCGCAGCTGGTGATCGACGAGTCGACGGCCATGGCGATCGGACGCGAGCGCGACGGCGAGCCTGCGTCGCGGCTGGCGTTCTACGCCACCGGCGCCTCGATCTATCTGCTGTGGAACGGCCTCACACTGGCCGGAGCGCTCGCGGCCGGCGCCCTTCCCGATCCCCGCAAGTTCGGTCTCGACGCGGTCGCCCCGGCGGCATTTCTCGCTCTGCTAGCCCCTCGCCTTCGTGGACGTGGCCCGCTCGGCATCGCCGTAGCGGCGGCGATCATCGCGCTCGTCCTGACGCCCTTCGTGCCGGCGGGCGTGCCGGCGCTGGCGGCAGCCGCGGCCGCGGTCGCGTCACTCGCATTCCGCGAGGCGGCGCCGTGAGCTGGACGGTGGTGCTCATCGCGTGTGCGACCTGCTACGTGCTCAAGCTCGCCGGCCTCTCGGTGCCGGCGCGGTTGCTGGAAGACCAGCGGCTCCAGCGGCTGGCGACCACCCTGCCAGTCGCCTTGCTCGCCGCCCTGATCGCCCTGCAGACGTGGACGTCAGGGCATCACCTCGTGATCGATGCCCGGATGGGCGGCGTTGCCGTCGGCGCGGCCGCCGTGCTGGTGCGGGCGCCGTTCATCGTCGTCGTCGCGCTGGCGGCCCTCACCGCCGCGCTCCTGCGTTTGATGTGAGACAAGCAGCGCGTCGCATCGCCGTTCCCGTCTACCCTTTTCGCCATGGCCTCAGCGGTGGACGACGACACGCCGCAGCCCGAGGCTGACGCACCACTGGAGCGGCCGCCCACGCAGGTCATCCTGTTGCGCAGGCGCGTCACGCCGCGGCGGCTCCTTTTCACCGCACTGGGCCTGGTGGTCATCGGCCTGCTCGCCTGGGTGTTCTTCGGCATCGGCGTGGGCACCCTGCTGGAGAAGATCCTGCACCTGCCGGCCTGGCTGATCCTGCTGCTGGTCTTCCTGCTCCCCGGGTTGGAAGCGTCGATCTTCCTGGGGATCTTCTTCCCCGGTGAGGTCGCCGTCCTGCTGGGAGGCGTGGCGGCGTCGCAAGGGTCGGTGGAGATCGCGCTGGTGATCGTCGCCGCGTGCTTGGGAGCCGTGCTCGGGGACCAGGTGGGATATCTGGTCGGCCGCGAGTGGGGCGAGCAGGTGCTGCGCAAGATCCCGGACCGGCTGCTCGACGAGGACCGGCTGCAGAAGGGCCGGTCCTACGTCCGACGCATGGGTGCCAAGGGCGTCATCCTGGGCCGTTGGACGGCGGCGCTGCGTGCCCTGGTGCCGGGACTCGCGGGGATGTCACACATGCACTACCCGCGCTTCCTGATCGCCAATGTGATCGGCGGCGTCGGCTGGGCCACCCTCGTCGCGGTGGTCGGCTACCTGGCGGGCAACAGCTACAAGAAGGTCGAGTCGGCCCTCGGCAGCGTGTCCTACGTGTTGCTCGGGCTCATCGTCGTCGGGTTGATCGCCTGGCACATCGTCCGGCGGCGGCGGGAGCGGACTTCCGTCGGATAGGCCCCTGCCTGCCTGTGGAAAACTCCGCGGGCTCCCGGCCACCGGGTTAGCGTGGGATCAACGATTTTGCGGGTGTGAAGAGGCCGCAAGAACGATGTGCTGCGGCCGATAGGCGATTCGTTGCCCGTCCAGCTGGGCACCCGTCTGGTCGGAAGGGTCGGTCTTAGCTGTCGCGGCGCTCGAGAGCGCTGCCGGAGGGGTCTGGGGAGGTGAGGGATGGCGGTCCACGGCTCCCGTGCGGGCGACGCTCCCGCACCGCCGCGCCCCAGTCCTCATCCGAGCCCCACGTCAGCGGTGCCCCCGGCCGGATCGAAGGCGTCGAGTGAGGCGCCGCGTCGCCGCCGGCGGCGCCCCGGCAGGCAATCCACGATCGCCTTGCTGACCGCGGCCGCCCTGGCCGTCGTCGGCAGCATCGCCGGCGTCGCGATCAAGGACCACAAGAGCCCGCCTGCGGTCACCGCGTTCCCGTTGGGCAAGAGTTCCGTTGCCCCCAGCACCGACGTCCAGTCGGGCAGCAAGGACCCGCTGACGACCACCACCGGCGCGCCGGTCGCGACGCCTCGTCCGACCCCGGCGATAGCCGTTCCAGTCGTCGCCCCGCTGCGCAACCGGGTGGATCCCGATCTCTTCCTGACCTCGACCACCACCGTCACTCCGGCTCAGATCGCCGCGGTGACGCGAGCTACCGGCGCAACCCGGCTGCTGCAGGTCGACTTCGCCCAGGTCAAGCTCGGCGGCGGCATCACGACCGCGGTCGGCGTCGATCCGTCGACCTTCCGCCAGTACACGCCCGACAACACTGCGCCGGTCGACGCGTTGTGGCAGCGGGTCGCGAGCGGTGACGCTGCCGTTGCCCACGCGGTCGCGGCCGCGCTGGCGATCCGGCTCGGCGGCCACACGATGGTAGGCCGCGTCGTGCCCCACGACGTGCGGGTCGGCGCGTTCGCCACCACCCGGCTGCCCGGCGTCGGCATCGTCGTCGACCGAAACGTATCGGCCGCGCTCGGGCTGATCCGCGGAGCCGCGCTGATCATGACGCTGCCGACGGGTGCCGATCCGCTGGTCGCGCTGAGTGCGGCCCAGCAGGTGATCCCGAAGGCGAAGGTCGAGGCGCTGCGCTACTCGCCGCAGAACGGATTGACCAGCGGCCAAGGCCCGAGCGGCCCGAAGGTGCCCGGCGGCGTCCCGATCTACGGCAACGGCTGGACCCTCCCGCTCCCGATCGGGTCCTTCACGATCAGCCAGCTGTTCCACGACCCGGGCACCGGCGGCACCCATCCCGGTGTCGATATGGCCGCGCCTTACGGCACCCCGATCTACTCCGCCTCTGAAGGCGACGTCCTCTATTGGGGCCCGGCCCAGGGCTTCGGCAACTGGATCGTGCTCCAGCATCCCGGCGGCATCCAAACCGTGTACGGGCACATGGCGTTCAACGAGTTGCTCGTCGGACCCACCGCTCATGTGGCGGCAGGGCAGCTGATCGCCAGGGTCGGCTCCGAGGGCGAGTCGACCGGGCCGCATCTGCACTTCGAGGTGCATGTCGACAACGCGCGGGTCGATCCCGTGGTGTGGCTCCGGGCCCATGGGGTCAGCGAAATTCAGGACGTCGACGGCTTCCACTGACCGGCCCCACTCCTCTGGCAGGCTAGGAGGGGATGCCTGCCTCGCCCGCGCCTGCCTCGGCGCTTTCGTTGCGTGCCCGCCTTGCGCTGTCGTTGGAGCGGGCGACCTCCGCCACCTCCCGCCGGCTCGGCCGCGGCTCGGGCGAGATGATCGGCGGCAAGGTCGCGCTGAGCACCCACCCCGGCCTGCTCCGGGAAATCGCCCGCGGCCGGTCGCTGGCCTGCGTCAGCGGGACGAACGGCAAGACCACCACCACACGGCTGCTGGCCGCCGCGCTCGGTACGGCCGGACCCGTGGCCAGCAATTCCGGCGGCGCCAACATGGGCCCGGGAGTGCTGCACGCTCTCGCCCGGCGTCCGTACGCGCCCGCGGGGGCGCTCGAGGTCGACGAGATCTGGCTGCCCAAGGTGGCCCGGGAAGTGCATCCCCAGGCGGTCGTGCTGCTCAACGTCACCCGCGATCAGCTCGATCGCTCCAACGAGACGCGGCGCATCTCCGCTATGTGGCGGGAGCTCGGCGGCGAACTCGAGGGCTGCACCGCCGTCGCTAATGCCGATGACCCGCTCGTCACGTACGCGGCGCTCGGGTTCAGCGCGCAGGTCTGGGTCGGTGCGGGGCAGAACTGGACCGCTGACGCCATGGTCTGCCCGGCCTGCGGGAAGCTGCTGGAGCGCGGCGAACCTTTCGGATGGCGCTGCGGTCATTGCGAGTTGCACCGGCCGCAGACCGATGTCGAGGTCATCGAGGCGAGCGCGGTGAGCTGGCGGGGTACCCGGATGGACGTGCCGCTGGCTTTGCCGGGCCGGGTGAACGTCGGCAATGCGGCACATGCCGCAGCAGCCGCGGAGCTGCTCGGCGTCGCGCCGGCCGCCTCCCTTGCTGCGATGGCACCGGTCGAGGCGGTGCAGGGCCGCTACTCCGAGGCCCCGCTCGCGCCCGGCCGCCGGGGCCGGTTGCTGCTCGCGAAGAACCCAGCGGGCTGGGTCGAGATGCTCGAGCTGCTCGACAGCGAGCCCGAGCGGCCGGTCATCGTCGACTTCAACAGCCGCACCGCTGATGGCCGCGATCCGTCGTGGCTCTGGGACGTTCCGTTCGAGCGGCTACGCGGGCGCCAGGTGCTGGTGACCGGCGAGCGTCGCGAGGATGTCGGGGTGCGTCTCGCCTATGCCGACGTCGCGCACACGCTGTATCCGACCGCCGAGGCGGCGGCAGCCGATGCGCCCGAGGGCGTGGTCGACGTGGTCGCCAATTACACCGCGTTCCGCGATCTGCTGGTGCGCACGAACGGCACGTCATGAGCACCACCGAATCGGCGACGCGTATCGCGCTCGTCTATCCCGAGCTGCTCGGCACCTACGGCGATGGCGGCAATGCCCAGGTGCTCGCCGCCCGCCTGCGCTGGCGCGGCCTCGACGCCGAAGTGGTGTCCGTGCCGGCCGGCGCTGCACTTCCGGAGCAGTGCGATCTCTACCTGCTCGGCGGCGGCGAGGACGAGCCGCAGGTGCTGGCGGTTGACGGCCTGCGGGAGGGCCGGCGGCTGGTGCGCGCCGTCGAGCGAGGAGCCGTTGCCCTCGCCGTTTGCGCCGGCTTCCAGATCGCTGGGGAGAGCTTCCCCGGCTCCGACGGGCGCCAGTACGACGGGGTGGGACTGCTCCCGGTCGAGACCCGGCGCAGTTTCGCGGGCCCCGGGGAGCCGGTCCCGCCGCGCGCGGTGGGCGACATCGTGGTCGACGCCGATCCGGAGCTTGGATTGCCGCCCCTGCTGGGGTATGAGAACCACGGCGGGCGGACGCGTCCGGTCGAAGGCGCGGCCGGCAAGCCGCTCGGCGTCGTGCGGCGCGGCATTGGTAACGGCACGCCCGACCGGGCCGAGGGTTGGATGACCGAGCGCATCATCGCGACCTACCTGCACGGTCCGGTATTGGCGCAGAATCCGGCGCTCGCCGACCTGCTCCTGCGCTGGGTGCATCCGGATCTGCCGGACCTCGATGGGCCGGCGGAGGCCGGCGTGCTGCGGGCGGCCAGGATGCGCACGCTCGGGGTCTGAACCTCAGGCGTCGATGATGAGCGTGAACGGCCCGTCGTTGACCAGGCTGACCGCCATCTGAGCACCGAAGATCCCCGTCGCGACGTTCGCTCCGAGGCGCCGCAGGTGTTCGACGACGGCGTCGACCAGCGGCTCCGCCACGGGACCCGGTGCTGCCGCGTTCCACGACGGCCGGCGGCCCTTGCGGGTGTCGGCGTAGAGGGTGAACTGGCTGATCACCAGCAGTGGCGCCGCAAGGTCTTGCGCGGACCGCTCGCCGTCGAGGATCCGCAGCGTGTAGATCTTGCTCGCCAGCGCGTGGGCCTGCCCGATGCTGTCGTCGACCTTGACGCCGACGAGCACCAGCAGGCCCGCCCCGATCTCGCCGACCACCGATCCGTCCACGTCAACGCTGGCCGAACTGACTCGCTGGATGACCGCCCGCATGCCTGCAGTCTGTCGTGACGGGAAATGTCGGTGGCTCGTCCTACGGTCCTTCTTGTGCGACTCCTTCACACCTCCGACTGGCATCTCGGCCGCTGGCTTCACCGCGCTGACCTGCGGGAAGCTCAGACGCAGTTCCTCGATGCGCTGGTCGCCACCGTGCGTTCGGAGAAGGTCGATGTCGTCCTGGTCTGCGGCGATGTCTATGACCGGGCGGTGCCGTCGCTGGATGCGGTGCAGCTGTGCGAAGACGCGCTGGTCCGGCTGCGTGATTCCGGCGCCCGTGTCGTGGTGATCAGCGGGAATCATGATTCCGCCACCCGGCTCGGTTTCAGCTCGACCCTGGTGGATGCGTCCGGGGTTCATCTGCGCACCGATCCCTCACGGGTCGGATCGCCCCTGCTGATTTCTGACGCGAATGGCGAGGTCGGCATCTACGCGCTGCCCTATCTGGAGCCCGAGTCCGCCCGGGTGTTGCTGCCGGCCGATCCCGGAGCGCCCGACGAGCCGATAGGTCGTGGCCATGCCGGCGTTCTTCAGCGGGCAATGGCCTGTGTGCGTGCCGATCGGGCGGCCCGCCGGTTGCCGCGAGCGGTCGTCATGGGCCATGCGTGGGTCGCCGGAGGAGCGGCCAGCGAGAGCGAGCGCGACATCTCTGTCGGAGGCGTCGGTCAGGTCGGCGCCGGCCTCTTCGAAGGTGTCGACTATGTCGCGCTCGGGCATCTGCATGCACCGCAGAAGCTCAGCGAGGCGGTGCGCTACAGCGGTTCTCCGCTGGCGTATTCGTTCGGGGAGGCGGGGCAGTCCAAGGGGAGCTGGCTCGTCGAGATCGACGATGCGGGACTTGCTGGTGCGGAGTTCGTTCCGGCTCCTGCGCCGAGGCAGCTGTCGAGCATCCGGGGCCGCCTCGATGGCCTTCTCGCTGATCCGGCGCTCGCTGATGTCGAAGACCACTACCTGTCGGTGGTCCTGACCGATCCGGGCCGGCCGGCGGATCCGATGAGCCGGCTGCGGCGCCGGTTCACCCACGTCCTGCTACTCGATCACCAGCCTGAGGGTGCCGTCACGGTCCCGGGGACCTACCGCACCCGGCTGGCCGGTCGCGATGATCTGTGGGTGGCGCGCGATTTCGTCACGCATGTTCGCGGCACCGCTCCCGATCCCGAGGAGGATCGGTTGCTTTCCGAGGCGTTCGACATCCTGGGCCGGCGTTCGCGAGAGGTGGCCTGACATGAGGCCACATCGCTTGGAGCTGACGGCGTTCGGGTCGTTCGCCGGCCGCGTCGTCATTGATTTCGATCGGCTCGGTCAGGGCGGCCTGTTCCTGATGCACGGCGAGACCGGCGCGGGTAAGACCACCGTGCTCGACGGGCTGTCCTTCGCGCTGTACGGCCGCGTGCCCGGAGTGCGCGGCGTCGGGCGGTTGCGCTCTGACCACGCTGCGGCGGATACGCGCACCGTCGTCCGCCTCGAGGTCACCATCGCGGGCCGCCGGCTGCGCATCACGCGCTCGCCCGCGCAGGAGCGGCCCAAGCGCCGCGGCGTGGGTGCCACCACCGAGTCGGCGAGCGTCGCTCTTGACGAGTGGAATCCGGCGGCGTCGGGTGAGTGGTGGCCGCGCTCTACCCGTGTCGGCGAGGTCGACCTGGAGCTGTCCGAGCTGCTGGGCATGTCCGCCGAGCAGTTCCACCAGGTGGTGCTGCTCCCTCAAGGTCAGTTCGCGAAGTTCCTGCACAGCGATGCCAGTGAACGCACGGCGTTGCTGCAGCGCTTGTTCGGCACCGATCGGTTCCGCAAGATCGAAGACTGGCTGGGGGAGCAGCGGCGCCAGTCAAGAGACACGCTGGATCAGGCACGTCACGGGCTGCGGCGGCTGATGGCCAGGGTTGCGCAGGTCTGCGGGGAGCCCGAGCCCGACCCGCAGGACGAGCCCCGTCTCGAGTGGTTGCGCGAGCGTCTCGCAGCGTCACGGGATGCGGCCGAGTCGGCTGAGGCCATCGCCACGATCGCGCGGGCCCAGCAGGCGAAAGCGCAGGCGTTGCACGCCGAGTCGGTCGATCTGGCCCGCCGCCAGCGCCGCAAGGGCGAGGTGCTCGAGCGCGAGCGCGCGCTGGCCGCTGGCGCCGAGGAGGTAGCCCGGGCCGAAGTCGAGATCGGGTCGGCCCGGCGGGCCGCGCCGGTGGATGCGGCGTTGCGCGATCACGCTCGGCGCGCCGCTGCCGTCGAGCGGGCCGCCGCACTTCGTGAGGAGTCCCTCCGCGCGCTTCCGCAGGAGTGGGCCACCGCCTCGGCGGCGAAGCTGCGCACGGCCGCAGCCGGCGGGCGGGAGACTCTTGGCCGGCTCACCGAGGCCGGCGAGATCGAACGCGCTGCAAGCGCGACGGCCGAGGAACGGCGAGCCGCCTCGAGGGTCGTCGAAAGCGCCGGCGAACGGCTTGCCGTGCTGCGCCCCCTCATGGAGCAGGCGCCCGCGCAGCAAGCGCTGATTCAGGCGCGTATCGAAACGGCCCGGCAGGCTGCGGTCGAGCTTCCGGTCGCTCAGCAGGCAGCTCGAAATGTCGAGCAGGCTCTCGCGGCGGCACAGCTTCGTGACTCCCGCGCCGCCGATGTGGCGCGCCTTTCTCAGCAGCACCTGCTGGCCCGCGAGATCGCTGTCGAGCGTCGCGAGGCGTTCACGACCCTGCGCAATGACCGGATCGACGGCATGATCGCCGAACTGGCGGCGGGCCTGGTGGATGGCGATCCCTGCGCGGTCTGCGGAGCTATCGAGCACCCAGATCCCTCCGAGGTTCGCGGCCGCAAGCTGTCACCGGCAGATGAGGAAGCCGCAGCGCTCCTGTCGGATGAGGCGCAGGAGAAGGCGCGCCTGCTCGGTGAACGGCTTGCCTCGCTCGAAGCCGAGTTCGAGGGTGCGCTGGAGCGGTTGCGCGAGCTGGGGTTTGAGGGCGCCGGGGTCGATCAATTGCAGGCCGATCACCGCGATTGCACCGCGGACGTCCTTCGGCTCACCGCCGAGGCCGGGAAGCTGGCCGCAGCCGAGGAGGGGTTCGCGCGCGGCGAGGAGGACCTGGGTCTGCGTCGCGACGAGCTCACCCGCGTCGAGGCCGTGCGGACGTCCGCGATGGAGCGCGAGGTCGGCGCGATGGAGCGCGGGAAGCAGCTGCTGGTCCGCTTGCACGAGTTGCTCGACGGGGCACCTGACGTCGCCAGCGCGCAGCGATCGACCTTGGCGCTGATCGAGTCGGTCGAAGCCGCCCTTGCCGCCGATGCCTCATTTGCCGAGGCCGAGAAGGAGCAGGCCGCCGCAGCAAAGCTGGCTGCCGAGTCGGCTGCGGAGGCCGGTTTCACCGATCTCGAACACGCTCGGGCGGCCATCCGCCCGGAGCCTGCCCTGACTCTTCTCGAGGCGTCGGTGTCCGCAGCCCGCAAGGAGTCGGCCACCGTCGCCGAGCTGCTAGCCGATCCGGAGCTCGACGTTCCGCTCGAGCCCGCGGCACCGGTGGAGGAAGCTGCGGCGCGCGCCCGGGCGGCGAGCGCGTCAGGGCAGCAGGCCGAGCAGCGCTGGGCTACGGCGGCCCAGCGCGTCGATCAGCTGACGGTGCTCGAGTCGGAGCTGGAGCAGCAGCTTGTCGAGTACGCGCCCGTCGAGCTGGCCGCTGCCCGGGCGAAGGAGCTCGCCGACCTTGCGGCAGGCGGCGGTGCCAACCGGCTGAACATGCCGCTGTCCGCCTACGTCCTCGCCGCGCGGTTGGAGGAGGTCGCCGAGGTGGCGAGTGGACGGCTGCGCGCCATGACGCAGGGCCGCTACACACTGATCCACAGTGATGCGCGCGCCGGCAACGCCCGTTCCGGCCTGCGCTTGATGGTGTCCGATGCCTGGACCGGGCAGGACCGGGATACCTCGACACTGTCGGGCGGCGAGACCTTCCTCGCCAGCCTGGCGCTGGCGCTCGGCCTGGCTGAAGTCGTGACGGCGTCGGCGGGCGGGGCACCGCTTGACGCTCTCTTTGTCGACGAGGGGTTCGGCTCGCTCGACGAGGAGACTCTCGATGAAGTCCTGGATGTGCTCGATGGGCTACGCGAGGGCGGGCGCCTGGTCGGCATCGTCAGCCACGTTCCGCATCTGCGCGACCGGATACCGAGCCGGCTGCGGGTGCGCAAGGGGGCGTCGGGCAGCACGGTGTCCCAGCATGACGGCACCGGCGATGAGGAGCCTTCGATCGCTACGGCTCAGGCATCCTCGCTCGAGGCGGCGGCAGCGGAGATGGTCGTCACCCTCCCGGAGGTGCCGGCCTCGGTGCCTGCGTCGGAGCCGCCTTCGGAGCCGGTGGTCGAGCCACAGCAGGCCGGGGCGCCAGAGCAGCTGGTGCTGCTCGGGGCGGACTGAACCGGCAGCGGACCTAGCGGGCCGCGGACTAAGCCACCTGCGGAGTAAGCCACCCGCGGAGTAAGCCACCTTGGGACGCGGGGCGAACGGGCCGAGGCTGCTGGATCAGCGGCCTTTGCGGAGCCGGTAGAGCGCAAAGCGCAGCCGTTTCCACAACGAGGGGTTCACGGGCGCGGCGACGGGGGTTTCGAGCCGGCGCTGAACGCTGCGGCCATGGGCTGACAGCTCGTGGGTGGGTGAGCTGCGGGCCCAGGAAAAGTCGAACTCGCGGTCCAGTTCCGGATCGGCTGTCGCAGGCGGTTGATCGTCGTGCACATCTCAATAAACCTCTTGCTACCCGATGCGGTGCCGCGCGCGGACTGTGAGTTTCCTGGGAGGTTGAGCTGCTCGTTTGATATGCTTGCCGATAAGCAATTAAGTACGTCGAAGGAGGTTGCCGTGGCCGCGAGAACGGCCCGCCCGGCCCCTGACACAACTCCGGATCCACTTCCCGTCGGTGATCACGACACCGTCGGGCGGCTGCAGTTCGCTCTGGGGCGTAGCTCACGGCTGCTCCGCGAAACCGCCACGGGCGGCCTGACACCGACCCAGCTGGCTGTCCTCGGCGTCCTGCTGCGCGAGGGTCCTCGCCAGCTCACCGAGCTGGCCGCCGTCGAGCGGATCAACCCGACGCTGCTCAGCCGTGTTGTCGGCCGCCTCGAAGACGAGGGGTTGGTCAAGCGCTCCGCTCAGGAGCAGGACCGCCGCTCCTACCAGGTGAGCATCACCGACGCCGGCCGAGCCCTCGCCGAAGGCCTGCGGCATGAGCGGTGCCTGGCGCTCGCCGAGCGTCTCGCCGGGCTCGATCCGGCGCATGCCGAGACCCTCTTCGCTGCACTTCCCGCCCTCGAGGCACTCGCCGATCAGCTGGCCAGCGACCGGAAGGATTGATGAGCACTCCGACCACCGACGACCCGCAGGAGCTCGCGCCGACACCCAACCCGCCGCCACTCAGCCCGCCGCCACTCAGCGCCCCGATACCCAGCCTGCAGATACCGAGCCCGCCGATACCCAGCCCGCCGATACCCGGCACCCGGCGCTCGGCCACCTTCGCCGCCCTTTCCAACCTCAACTTCCGCCGCTTCTTCTACGGCCAGGCCGTCTCCATGATCGGCACCTGGATGCAATCGGTGGCCCAGTCCTGGCTGGTCCTCGAGCTCACCGGATCGGGCACCGCGCTCGGCCTGGTCATCGCACTGCAGACCATCCCCGTGCTGTTCGGGGCGCCGTACGCGGGACTCATCGCCGATCGCGTCGACAAGCGCCGGCTGCTCGTCGGCACCCAGACGACGATGGGAATCCTGGCGCTCGTCCTCGGGCTCTTGACCGTCACCGGCACCGTCCAGCTCTGGATGGTCTACGTGCTGGCCATCGCCCTCGGCGCCGCCAACGCCGTCGACAACCCGACCCGGCAGGCCTTCGTCCTGGAGATGGTCGGTCCCACCCACCTGCGCAACGCGGTCACCCTCAACTCGGTTCTCGTCAACGCCGCCCGTGCGATCGGTCCCGCCGTCGCGGGCACCTTGATCGCGACTATCGGCGTCGGCATCTGCTTCCTGGTCAACGCCGGCACCTTCGTCGCGGTCATCGTCGCCCTGGGGACGCTCAACCGCAGCGCGCTGCGCCCCTCGCCGCCGGCCCCCCGCGCCAAGGGCCAGCTGCGCGAGGGCTTCGCCTACGTGCGCCAGACGCCGTCCCTCGTCGTCCCACTCGGGATGATGGCGGTGATCGGCATGCTGGCGTACGAGTTCCAGGTGGTGCTGCCCGTCATCGCCCGCTCTACCTATCACGGCGGCGCGCAGGCCTACGGCTTCCTGACCGCGGCCATGGGCGTCGGCGCGGTCATCGGTGGGCTCGGTGTCGCCTCGCGCGCGTTCACCGGCACCCGTGCGCTGGTCTGGTCAGCCGCGATCTTCGGTGGCGTGATCCTGCTCGCTGCAGCGGCACCCAACCTGGCGCTCGCCTGCGTCGCGATGGCCCTCGTGGGTGCCGGCAGCGTCGGCTTCCTGGCCATCGGCAATGCGACTCTGCAGCTCAGCGCGTCGCCGATGATGCGCGGCCGCGTGATGGCGCTGTGGGCGGTCGCCTTCCTGGGCTCGACGCCGATCGGTGGTCCCATCGCCGGCTACGTCAGCCAGCACTTCGGCGGGCGGGCCGGCCTGGTCCTCGGAGGGGTCTCGTGTCTGGTTGCCGCAGTCGGCGGCTGGTACGTCCTGCGCCGAGCGGCAGCGCGATCGGACGGTCTGGCCGAGGCAGAGCCGAAGGTCACCGAGCACGCACCCGTAGCTGCCTGAACCCGCGTCCGCCAGGCAGGATGCGAGGGTGCGAACTCCGTGGGTGGTCGGCATTTCGGGTGCCTCCGGGACCCCGTATGCCCGCGCGGTCTTACGAGGCGTGCTGGCGGCGGGCGCACCCGTTGACCTTGTCGTCAGCCGGGCGGCCCGCCTCACCATGCTCGACGAGACGGGAATCGCCTGGCGCGACGATCCCGGCCATGTCGCCGCCTGGCTTGGGCTCGGAGCGGAAATCGATGTCCGGCTCTGGCCGGCCGGTGACCTGGCCGCCGGCCCGTCCAGCGGCTCCTATCCGGCGCGCGGCATGATCGTTGTCCCGGCGTCCACCGAGGCGGTGGCAGGGATTGCGCTCGGCCTGTCGAAGGACCTGCTGCAGCGCTCGGCCGCGGTGACGCTGAAGGAAGGCCGCCCGCTGGTTGTCGTCCCGCGCGAGATGCCGCTGGCCCGTCCGACCCTCGTGCACCTGCTGGCGCTCCACGACGCCGGCGCGATCGTGGCCCCGGCCAGCCCCGGTTTCTACGCCGGCGCCAAGGATGCCGAGGCGCTGGCCGACTTTGTCGCCGCCAAAATCCTGGACGCGATCGGCGTCGAGCATCAGCTGATGCAGCGCTGGACCGGGCAGCTGGGCGCAGCACGCAACCAATCCAGCCAAGCCGACTAATCTGCCAAGGGTGGATCAGCGCCTCAAGGACGAGCTCGCCAGCAACGTCGAATCCGGGGAGCGGCTCAGCCGCGCGGACGGTGAGGCTCTGTACGCCTGCGATGATCTGGCCTGGCTCGGCGGCCTCGCTCACGGGATGCGCACGAAGCTCAATGGCGACCGCGTTTTCTTCAACGTCAACCGCCACCTGAACCTGACGAACGTCTGCAATGCGTCCTGCGCCTACTGCTCCTTCCAGCGCAAGCCCGGCGAGAAGGACGCGTACACCATGCGTGTCGAGGAGGCCGTCCGGCTGGCGAAGGAGATGGAGCCGGCCGGCATCACCGAGCTGCACATCGTCAACGGCCTGCACCCCACCCTGCCGTGGCGCTATTACCCGCGGGTGCTCAAGGAGCTGAAGGCGGCGCTGCCGAACATCGCGCTGAAGGCGTTCACCGCTACCGAGATCCACTGGTTCGAGAAGATCAGTGGCCTGTCCGCGGACGAAGTGCTCGACGAGCTCATCGAGGCCGGCCTGGAGTCGCTCACGGGCGGCGGCGCCGAGATCTTCGACTGGGAGATCCGCCAGCAGATCGTCGACCACGAAACGCACTGGGAGGACTGGTCGCGTATCCACCGGCTGGCGCACCAGAAGGGGCTGCGGACCCCGTGCACCATGCTCTACGGGCACATCGAGGAGCCACGCCACCGGGTCGATCACGTGCTGCGGCTACGCGAATTGCAGGACGAGACCGGCGGGTTCAGCGTCTTCATCCCGCTGCGCTACCAGCACGATTCTGTCGGCGACCCGCGTAACCGGCTGCAGGACCGCACCACGATGGCCACCGGAGCCGAGGCGCTGAAGACGTTCGCGGTCAGCCGGCTGCTGTTCGACAACGTCCCGCACGTGAAGAACTTCTGGGTTATGCATGGCCTGGAGACGGCGTCGCTCTCGCTCTCATTCGGTGCCGACGATCTTGATGGCAGCGTCGTCGAATACAAGATCACGCACGACGCCGACGGGTTCGGCACGCCGAACACGATGAGCCGGGAGAACCTGCTCGACCTCATCCGCGAGGCCGGCTTCCGCCCCGTCGAGCGCGACACCCGCTATGGCACGATCCGCGAATATGACGGGCCCAGTCGCCCCGAACCGTCGGCGGCGATCGCGTGAGCCGGGATGCGGGCGCGGCGCCGGGGATCGGATCGATCACGGCGCTGGCGTTCGTCGTCGTCCTCGTCCCGGCGATCCTGGTCGCGTCGCTGCTCAGCGCTTTCGGGGCGAGCCTGGCCGTCGCCTGCATGCTCGGCCTGCTGACGGCCTTCATCGGGATGGGTTTGTATCCCACGGTGCTGAAGCGTCTCGGCTGGCTTCCGGACGCCCGCGAGGATGCCGCCAATGCGGAGTCGGCCCATGAATGACCGCCCGCCGTCGATCACCCGCACCTACGCCAGCTACCTCGGCATCCGGCTGGTCCTGTTCGCCGCCGCGCTGGTGATCTGCATCGTGCTCGGCATGAACGGCTTCCTGGCCGTGATCGTCGCCCTGCTGGTCAGCGGCGTCGTGGCTTATCCGCTCGCCCGCCGCCAGCGCGATGACATCGCCCGCGCTTTTCAGCAGCGCCGAGGCGGCCGATAGCCCGATGCCGCATTGGGTTCCTTCCTGGCAGCTGGCCGTCACGGTTGCGGGTTGTGTCGGGGTGGTCTCGGCCGGCCTGCGAGTGTGGATGCGCGGCAAGACCGGCACGCGCGAGCGCCGGGTGGCGCTGGCGGGCCTCATCGGATGGCAGGCCGCGGTACTCGTCGCGGCCTACGGGCTCTGGCAGTTCACCGGCTCGAAAGCGCTCGTCGGCACGACGGACGGCATCGACCGCGGGCGCCACCTCTGGAATCTCGAACGCGATCTGCACCTGCCGAGTGAGGCGTCGTTCCAGCGGCTCTTCCTGCCGCATCACACGTTCGTCCGCTTCCTGAACCTGTACTACGTGGTCGCGCACTACAACGTCCTGCTGATCATGCTGGCGTGGCTGATCTGGCGGCATCGTGACCGCTACGCCGAGGCGCGCACCGTGATCCTGCTCGCGACCTTCGCCTGCCTGGCCGTCCAGCTGATCCCGGTCGCGCCGCCGCGGCTGATCGGCGGCCACGGCATCGTCGACACTCCCTCGCTCTACGGGCAGTCGGTCTACGGGCCGATCGGCCAAGGCTTCAGCGACCAGTACTCGGCCATGCCGTCGGTGCACATCGCCTGGTCCTCGGCGGTCGCGTTCTTCGTCTGGCGCTCGACGAAGAGCCGGTGGCGCTACCTCGGCGTCGTGCATGCGCTGCTGACGTGGACGGTCGTGATCGCCACCGGAAACCACTACTGGCTCGATGGCATTGTCGCGATCGCGATTCTCGCGCTGTCGTTCTGGACGGTGCGCCTGGGCACCTACCTGCGCACCCGGGTGTCACAGTGGGTGACGTGGATCCCCGCACCCGCCGCTCTGGCGGCCTCGGGCGTCGCGCCTGCGCTGGTCTCGCTGCCGCCGCCCTTGCCGGCACCGTCGCTGGATGCGGCAGCGACGGCCACTCCAACGACCGACCTGCAAGCAGCCCGAGCGTCGCCTCCACCCAGCCGCTGACCGGCCTGCCGCTCACGCCCGGCTCGGCAGCCGCCACCCGGCCGGCCCTGTTCGTCAAGATCGAGAACGCCCCTGAGGCGCGGCCGCAGACCGGGCTCGACAAGGCCGATGTCGTCTACGAGGCGATCGCCGAGGGCGGGATCACGCGCTTCGCGGCCATCTTCCAGGGCACCGACCCCGGCGATCTCGGACCGGTGCGATCGGTACGCCCGCAGGACCCTGACATCGCCGCGCCCCTGCACGGTATTGCTGCGTTTTCCGGCGGCGTCACGCCGATCGTCAACGATCTCTCGACCGTCGCCCAAGACCTCTCCGCGGATATGAGCGTCGCCGCCTCGGCTTATCACCGCACGACCGATCGCGTCGCCCCGCACAACCTCTACGCCACCGCGTCCAAGCTCTGGGCCCTCGCGAAGGCGCCATACAACGTGGCGCCAGGACCGCTGTTCACCTACGGCGCGATGCCTGCCGGCGCGACCCCCGCCTCCTCGGTCGACGTGCCGATGTCGGCCGTCGCCGACGTGCGCTGGGCCTGGGACGGGAGCGCCTGGCGACGCAGCCAGGGCGGGGTGGCGTTCACGGTCACCGGCAACGGGCGGATCGGGCCGGCCAACGTGATCTTGCAGTACGTGCAGATCGCCAGCGCCGGCTACGAGGACGTGGCGGGCACCCCGGTGCCCTCCACGGTCGTCATCGGATCGGGCAAGGCGCAGGTGCTGCGCGGCGGCAAGGTCATCACTGGCACGTGGACGAAGTCCGGCCGTTTCGATGTCACGCACTTCACCACCGCGGGCGGCCAGCCGCTATCGCTGCAGCCCGGACGTACCTGGGTGGAGCTTGTCCCGAACACCGCGACGGTGACCGTCACCCCTTGATCGGCGAAGCCTCCGCGCGGGGCGGTAACGTCCAGGAAAATGAGCACAAACGGGCAGCCGCGTGAGGTTCCGCAGCGCCCGCGGGTGGGCCATATCCAGTTCCTGAACTGCCTGCCGCTCTACTGGGGGCTGGTGCGTAGTGGCGCGCTGCTCGACGTCGTGCTCAGCAAGGACACCCCCGACCGGCTGAACGACTCGCTCGTCGCCGGCGACCTCGACATCGGCCCCATCAGCCTGGTCGAGTATCTCCGCCATTCGCAGGAGCTCGTCGTGCTGCCCGACCTCGCGGTCGGTTCCGACGGACCGGTGCTCTCCGTGGTGATGGTCAGCACGGTGCCCATCGAGAAGATCCGCAGCGTGGCCCTCGGATCGACCTCGCGCACCAGCGTGCTGCTCGCCCGGCTGCTGCTGGAGCAAACCCATGGGCTGTCGCCGTCGTACACCGTGATGCCACCCGACCTCGGAGCGATGCTGCGCGAATGCGACGCGGCCGTGGTGATCGGCGATACGGCGCTGCGGGCAACCTTCATCGACGCTCCCCGTCTCGGCCTCTCCGTGCTCGACCTCGGGCAGGCGTGGCATGAGATGTCGGGGCTGCCGATGGTCTTCGCCCTGTGGGCGGCCCGGCGTGACTACGCCGACCGCCACCCCGAGCAGGTCCAGCAGGTGGCAGGGGCGTTTCGGGCCAGCCTGGATCTCGCTCTCTCCCAGGTGGACGAGGTCGCCCGTGATGCGGCGCGGTGGGAGGCGTTCGATCCCGAACTGCTGGCGCGCTACTTCACGACGCTGGATTTCCGGCTCGGTCCCCGCCAGCAAGAGGGCATTCACGAGTTCGCCAAGCGCGCGGCGGCTGCAGGTGAGGTGCCTTTGCTACCCGAAATCCGGTTCGCCACAGTCTGAATGGGCCCACGTGGCCACCAGAAAATCGCTCGAATTGACCAGGGCCAGAAACGGTGCGTTTCGGTACAACTGGTGATGTGACGATCGCCCCGCCAGCGCCGGTACGGGTGCTGGTGGCTGACGACAGCGTGGGCGTGCGGGAGTTGCTGGTCCTGCTGCTGAACATGGAGGACGACTTCACGGTCGTCGGCCAGGCCCGCGACGGGGTCGATGCGATCGAGCTGGCCGAAAGCCTGCAACCCGATCTGGTGATCCTCGACGTGTCGATGCCTCGCCTCGACGGGATCGAGGCGCTGCCGCAGGTGCGCGCCGTCTGCCCGGGTTCCCAGGTGGTGATCTTCACCGGTGATTCCGACACGACGATGGAGTCCGAGGCCCGCGCGGCGGGTGCGGCAGCGGTCATCGCCAAGGACATGGGCGCCACCACCCTCGTCGAGAGGCTGAGCGCGCTTTTCGTGCGGCAGCGCGTCGACGATCTGCCCGCCACCGGCTGAAGTCTCAGCGACTCAGGGCGAGTCGAGCTCGAAGACGTACTCCACGTCACGGGTCAGGCGGGCCAGCACATGCGGCGGGAGGATCGCCGCATCGGCGGGATCGTCCGAGAGCGGGTCCACCTGTGTGACGAACGCCCCGGTGGCGGCGCGCTTCGCGTCACGCACGTCATCGGGCAGCAGCACCCGGCGGGCTTGCCACCAGGGCACCCGCGGGTCGCCCGGCTCGGCCCAGTGCCACATCCACACCGGATACGCGAGCACCCGGGCGGTCGCTCCGGCCGCCGTGATCGCCGCGGCGCCGGCGGCGGCGTGGTCGGGGTGGCCGTCGCCGGCCCACGGGACGATGCACCAGGCCGGCCCGCGCTCGGCGGTCTGGGCGAGGATGCGCATCACCGCGGCGGTGATGTCGGCGCCGTAGGACTCGGCGCGGCGCACGTCACCGTCAGGCATCCGAAGGCGCACGACCGAGGCGGGCTTCAGGCCGAGCAGGGACAGCGCGTCCTCGCTCTCGGTGATCCGGCGCGCGGCGAGCGCGCGTGGCGTCAGGGTGGGCGAGCCGGGGTGCGACGCCTCGCCATCGGTGACGGCGACGATGTGGATGGCGGTGCCGGTGCGGGCGAGCAGCGTGAGGAGCCCGCCGACGCCGAGCACCTCGTCATCAGGGTGGGGCGCGACCACGACCGCGGTGGCCGGCGGCGCGGGCATGCGCAACTTCGGCCGCCCTGCAAGCTCGGGCCATTCTCGCCAGGCTTGCTCGGGCGTGCCCTCGCCGGACAGGTCAACCATGCCGCGTTCGCCTCCTCCCTCGTACGATCGGTGGGTGAGCCTCGCTGATGACTTGGACCACGCTGCCGGTGGAGGACGGATCGACGCCGCTCAGGCGCTCGCCCTCTACCAGCACGCCCCCTTCCACGAGCTCGGAGCGGCCGCCGACGCCGTCCGCCGCCGCAAGTTCGCCGGCACCGAGCACATCGCGACGTACCTGATCGACCGCAACATCAACTACACCAACGTTTGCGTCACCGCGTGCCGTTTCTGCGCCTTCTACCGGCCGCCGAAGTCGGAAGAGGGCTGGGTACGCGACATCGACGACATCGTCGAACGCTGCCGGGAGGCAGTGGAACTGGGTGCGACGCAAATCATGCTGCAGGGCGGTCACCACCCCGAGTTCGGGATCGAGCGGTACGAGGCCATGTTCTCGGCCATCAAGGGTGCTTTCCCGCAGCTCGCGCTCCACTCACTCGGAGCGTCGGAAGTCGTGCACATCGGCCGGGTCAGCGGCTTGGAGCACGACGAGGTGATCCGGCGCCTCGCCGCGTCCGGGCTCGACAGCTTCGCGGGTGCCGGAGCTGAGATCCTGGTGGCCCGTCCGCGCACCGCGATCGCCCCCCTGAAGGAGAGCGGCGAGACCTGGCTGTCGGTCATGGAGACCGCCCACGGGCTCGGGGTCGAGTCGACCGCGACGTTCATGATGGGCACCGGCGCGAGCGACGAGGAGCGCATCGAGCACCTGCAGATGATTCGCGACGTGCAGGACCGCACCGGCGGCTTCCGCTCCTTCATCCCGTGGACCTACCAGTCGGAGAACAACCACCTCGGCGACATCGCTCACGCGTCGATCTATGAATACCTGCGCCTTGTCGCCGTCGCCCGACTCTTCTTCGACAACATCCAGCACCTGCAGGGTTCGTGGCTGACGACCGGCAAGACCGCCGGCCAGCTGACCCTGCACATGGGCGCCGATGACCTCGGCTCGGTGATGCTCGAGGAGAACGTCGTCTCCTCCGCCGGCGCGAAGCACCGCACCAACCGCCTCGAGCTGCTCTCGCTCATCCGCACCGCCGGCCGCGTCCCAGCCCAGCGCGACACCCTCTACAACCACCTCGTCATCCACGACGACCCCGCCAACGACCCGGTCGACGACCGCGTCCGCTCACACGTCAGCTCCACCGCTCTCCAGCTCACCCCCGCCTAGCCCCCCTTTCGCGCCGATTAATCCCCTCCGCACGTCCGCGCGTGCGCAGAGGATTACGCGAGGTATCGCCGGAACTGATCGACGACCTTTTCACCGTCAATCCGGACAGCCAGGCTCGGGAAGCGCAGCAGCGGTATGCCCGCTATGAGCAGCTCGTTCGCGCGTTCCATGTCCTCCCAGTAGCTGCGTACGAACAGGTGAACAGCGCCGTCCACCTCGAAGGCCACCTGCTTCCCGTTCCGTCCAATGACGAAGCCGTCGAGGTAGCGACGGCGTCCCTGGGCGTCGTACCTGACTGCCTGGCGCGCGGTCACCATTAGTCCGTGTCGCCGACAGAGCTTGCCAATGTCGATTTCGGAAAGGGCCTGTGCTCCGCCGGCAATGTCCTCGAGCGTGTGAGTCATGAGCGGCCGGTGCCGGATCGGGCCGCTCTTTTCCATTTCTTCGAGCAGTCGCGGCGCGGTACTCAGTCGTTGCTGGACGACGGCGGCCAGGACACCGGCGCACGCGCGAGGGTTTGTGCTCCACGACGCCGCGTCCAGTGCCGAGCGTTCGACCGTCGTCCGGGGCGGTTGCCCCAGTAGGTGGAAGCGGTAAGCCTCGTTACGCCTGGTTTGATGCAGCTCGACCGCGATGTCGGGGAGCCGGGGCGGGTGGCCGCCGACCGGTGTCAGGAGCTGAATTGCCGGTGTGCCCCAACCGCGGAGCCCCGCCAGTTCAAGCGCGGTGCGCCCGGCCAGTCCGGCGCCGCCGCCGGCCGAGAGCACGGTCGCCCAGCGTTGCTGTTCTTCGGTAAGCGGTCCGTTGTGCAACGCAATGGCGACGGGTCCCACCGCTTGCCACCGCCGCGCAGCCAGCTGCGATGTGACACCTGACCTGGTGATTCCGAAGTCTCGTAGTTGGCGCCGGTGCACGACCTGCGCCTGCTGGTGGGCGAGTTGATGGAACGGCGTCAACATGCCGCAAGCGAACTCGCTCTTGCCTCACTTGGTCCGATTTCCAGAGGCTCGGGTTTCATCGACGCTCGCGTAAGCGCGGGTGCACGTCCGAGCGTGCAGAGCGGATTAATCGGCGAACACCGCGGGGCCTGGAAAGCTAGGTCCCATGCAGCTTCACGTGGCGCCCCAGGTGGTGCCGATCGCTGCCGCGCCGCTCCGCGACGGGGGCGTTCTCGTGGATGGCGGGTGGATCGTCGCCGTGGGGCCGGCCGGCGAGCTGAGGCAACGAGCCGCCGCCGTCACCGAGCATCCCGGCGTCCTGATGCCCGGCCTGGTCAATGCCCACGCCCACCTGCAGTACGGGCCGTCGTTCGCTGACCTCGCCGTCGGCGGGATGGCGTTCCCGGACTGGATCGGGCAGATGATGCAGCGCCGGATGCTGATGAGCGACGGCGGCTGGCGCGCCGAGGTCGCCCAGAGCTGGGAGCTCGCGCGGGCCAGCGGGACGGTCGCTGTCGCCGACATTGTCACGAACGTCGTCGCTCTGGATGTCGATGTCCCGGGCGTGCGCTACCTGGAGTCGGTGGCCATCGCCAGCGATGGGTGGCCCGCCGAACGCGATCGCCTCGACCCGGTGCTGGCCGGGCATCACGACACCGGGCTCTCGCCGCACACGCTGTACACGATCGGCACGGCCGTCCTGCGTGGCTCGATCGAACTGGCGCGCCAGAACCGGCGCCGGCTGCATCCCCACCTGGCGGAGACCATCGACGAGGACCAGTTCGTACGCCATGGCGAAGGCCCGTTCGCCGCGTTCGACTTCGCCGCGGAGCTTCGCGGCGGCGCCGGCAACGGGCGATCTCCCGCCGAGTACCTGGACTCCATCGGTGGCCTCGGTACGGACGTTCACGTCGCGCACGGCACTCACCTGGGCGAGGCGGACCGCGCCCTCCTGCGCTCCCGCGGCACCGCCGTCGCCTTGTGCACCCGGTCCAACGCCATCCTCGAGGCCGGTGTCCCGCCCATCGCCGCGCTGCTACGCGAGGGCGGCCCCATTGCGGTCGGCACCGACTCGCTGGCCTCGACCCCCGACCTCGACCTGCTCGCCGAGGCCCGCGCTCTCGTTGTCGCGGCCGCCGCCCAGGGCTACGAAGAGTCCGACCTGGCCGCCCGGATCTTGCACGCCTGCACCGCCGGGGGTGCGTACGCGATCGGCCGCCCCGATCTCGGCGTCCTGGCGACGGGGGCGAGCGCAGCCCTGGCCCACGTGACCGTCGACGATCCCGCCAGCGCCGACATCGTCGCCGAGATCATGCGCACGGGCCGCGCCGAACCCGTCCGCGCGCAGGCAGACTCGATCACGTGACGCGAGCGGCGCTGGACAAGCAGCCCGCCGAGGTCGCCGCGATGTTCGACGCGGTGGCCCGGCGCTACGACGTCACCAACACCGTTCTTTCGCTCGGCCAGGACCGGTTCTGGCGCCAGGCGACCCGGCGCGCGCTAGCGCTCGTGCCAGGCGATCGCGTCCTCGACCTCGCAGCAGGTACGGCCGTGAGCAGTGCCCCGCTGGCGAAGGCGGGCGCGCAGGTGGTCGCCGCCGATTTCAGCCTCGGCATGCTCGGCGCCGCGCCGCGCCGGGCCGGCGTCGAACTGGTCGCCGCCGACGGCCTCGCGCTGCCCTTCGCCGACGCCGGATTCGACGCGGCGACGATCTCCTTCGGCCTCCGCAATGTTGCCGACACCGTGCGGTGCCTGCGCGAGCTACGCCGGGTGGTGCGCCCCGGCGGACGCCTGGTGGTGTGCGAGTTCTCACGGCCGGTCTGGGCGCCGTTCCGCACGATGTACGTCGAGTACCTGATGCGCGCGCTTCCGACGGTCGCCCGGGCGGTCTCGAGCAGCCCCGACGCGTATGTCTACCTGGCGGAATCGATTCGCGCGTGGCCCGACCAAAGCGCGCTCGCCGGCCTGTTGGAAGAGGCCGGCTGGACCGACGTCAGCTGGCGCAACCTGACCGGCGGGATCGTGGCTCTGCACCGCGGCGTCGCGCCCAGTTCCGGGGCGGTCCCGACATCCCCCGCCTCAGCCGCGACACGAGCTCAAATCGCCACTTAGACTCATCCACAGACGCTCGTGAAGAAATTCACAAGCGCACGAGACCCTGTCCACCCGCCGCAGACTCGAGCTCCATATCGCGAAGGATGCACCCGGCATGCCGCAGCTTTCCAGTGGGCACCTGGAGCAGGACGCCGACGTCATCGTCGTCGGCGCCGGCCCCGGCGGAGCCACGGCAGCCGCGCACCTCGCGAGGGCCGGCGTCCGGGTACTGGTGCTGGAGAAGACGACCTTCCCGCGCGAGAAGGTCTGCGGTGACGGGTTGACCCCGCGGGCCGTGAAGAGCCTGCTCACGCTCGGCATCGACACCGCGGAATGGCCACAGAACAAGGGCCTTCGCATCTTCGGCGGCAAGCATCAGCTCGAGCTCGACTGGCCGGATCTCGCGAGCTACCCGTCCTACGGGCTGGTGCGCCCGCGTATCGACTTCGACGAGGTCCTGGCCCGCACGGCGCAGAAGTCCGGCGCGATCCTGCGCGAGGCCACCACCGTGTCCGGCCCGCTGCGTGATGAGCGCACCGGCCGCATCATTGGCGTCACCATCAAGGACGGCGCGAGCCTGCGCGCTCCGCTTGTCCTTGCGGCCGACGGCGTCAGCGCCCGCACCGCGCTGGGTGCCGGTATTGCCAAGCGCGACGATCGGCCGCTCGGCGTCGCCGTTCGCGGCTACGTCAACTCGGCGGCGCGCACCAATGACGAGTACCTGGAGTCCCATCTCGAGCTCTGGGACGGGCCGCCCGGTGAGGGCCGGCTGCTTCCCGGCTACGGCTGGGTTTTCGGCGTCGGCGACGGCACTGTCAACGTCGGGCTCGGCATCCTCAACACGTCCGACGCGTTCGGCAATGTCGACTACAAGGACCTGCTGCGCCGTTGGCTGAACAACGTCCCGGATCTGACCGGCGTCGAGCTCGTCGGCCCGGTGCGCGGGGGCGCCCTGCCGATGGGCTTCAACCGCCAGCCGCACTACCGCGACGGCCTGCTGCTCATCGGTGACGCGGCGGGCGCTGTGAATCCCTTCAACGGCGAGGGAATCGCGTATGCGATGGAGACTGCGGAGACCGCGGCCGACATCGTGATCCAGGCGCTGGCCAGGCCCGCGGGACCGGCACGTGAGCAGGCGTTGCAGGCCTACCCGGCAGCGCTGGCGGCACGCTACGGCGGCTACTTCACCCTCGGACGCTGGTTCGTCAGCCTCATCGGCCACCCCGCGGTGATGGGTCTGGCGACCAAGTACGGCTTGCCGCGCCCGACGCTGATGCGCTTCACCCTAAAGTTGCTGGCGAACCTCACCGACCCGCGCGGCGGCGATGCGTTCGACCGACTGATCAACGGCCTGAGCAGGGTGGCGCCCGTCGCATGACGCCAGCCCGCTTAGGCTCGACCTGCTTCGGAACAGGCAACTAAAAGCCGTCCCGCACACCGCCAACAGACCCCGACTTCACAGCGATCGATCGGAAGGAGACCGAGTGCTCAGGGCCTATCTGCCGATCCTGTTTCTCGGCCTGCTGGCCTTTGGTTTCGCGGCTTTCTCGATCGTCACGGGGATGCTTGTCGGACCCAAGCGCTACAACAGAGCCAAGCTCGAGGCCTACGAGTGCGGCATCGAACCGGCTCCGCAGGGTCCTGGTTCCGGGCGTTTTCCGATCAAGTTCTATCTGACGGCGATGCTCTTCATCGTCTTCGACATCGAAGTGATCTTCCTCTACCCCTGGGCCGTGAGCTTCGGCAGCCTCGGCGTCTTCGGGCTGGTGGAAATGATCATCTTCTTGCTGACGGTGTTCGTCGCCTACTCCTATGTATGGCGCCGGGGAGGTCTCGAGTGGGATTAGAAGAGAAGCTGCCCGACGGGATCATTCTCGCGTCGGTCGAGGGTCTGGCCAACTGGGCCCGCACGTCGTCGCTGTGGCCGGCGACCTTCGGCCTGGCCTGCTGTGCGATCGAGATGATGGCCACCGGTGCGGGGCGATACGACCTCGCCCGCTTCGGCATGGAGGTCTTCCGGCCGAGCCCACGCCAGGCCGATCTGATGATCGTGGCCGGCCGGGTCAGCCAGAAGATGGCCCCGGTCCTGCGCCAGATCTATGACCAGATGGCAAACCCGAAGTGGGTCATCGCCATGGGCGTCTGCGCGAGCTCAGGCGGGATGTTCAACAACTACGCGATCGTGCAAGGCGTCGATCATGTGGTGCCGGTCGACATGTACCTGCCCGGCTGCCCGCCGCGTCCGGAGATGCTGATGGACGCGATCCTGAAGCTGCACGACAAGATCCGCGCCACCCCGCTCGGCCCCAACCGGGTGAAGGCCATCGAGCGCAAGGGCCTGCCGATCGTGCCTTACGAGAAGCCTGCTGATTTCGCTGTACGCGAGCGGGAAGAGGCCGAGGAGCGCACCGCCGCCGCAGGTGGTCCGGGAGCCGCCCGATGAGCGAGATCGAACCGACTGAGGCCGGCGATTTCCTCGGGGAGCAGCCGGTCCAGCGCAAGGGAATGTTCGGGGTCACCGGCCCGGGCGACACCTCGGGATACGGCGGCCTGGTACGTCCGCTGCCGATCGTGCCCACGAGCACCCGGCCGTTCGATGAGAGCAACGAGGACATCTACGCCTCGCTGGAGCGCGCCTTTCCGCAGCTCGGCGACGCCGTCGAGCGCGTCGTCGTGCAGCACGGCGAGATGACGCTTTATATCCGCCGCGAGAGCCTGCTCGAGGTCGCGCAGACCCTGCGTGATGCTCCCGAGCTGCGGTTCGAGCTGCTGAGCTCGGTGTCCGGCGCCGACTACCTCGACATCGATCCGACCGGCCGCCGGCTGCACAGCGTCTACCACCTGCTGTCGATGACCCATCGCCGCCGGCTGCGGCTCGAGGTCTCGGTGACGGTGGAGGACCCCCACGTCCCCTCGCTGACCTCGATCTACCCGACCGCCGATTGGCAGGAGCGGGAGACCTGGGACTTCTTCGGCATCGTCTACGACGGCCACCACGGGCTGACCCGGATCATGATGCCGGACGACTGGGAGGGCCACCCGCAGCGCAAGGACTACCCGCTCGGCGGCGTGCCCGTGGAGTACAAGGGCGCCGAGATCCCGCCGCCCGATCAGCGCAGGAGCTACGCGTGAGTTCAACAACGGACGACGGCTACGGTGCTTTCAGTGGCTACGCGGGCGTCACCGAGACGACCGAGGGCCGCGTCTACACCGTGACGGGCGGCGACTGGGACGAGGTCGTCGGCGGGCGTACCGACGAATCGCCCGAAGAGCGCATCGTTGTCAACATGGGGCCGCAGCACCCCTCCACCCACGGCGTGCTGCGCCTGGTGCTCGAGCTCGAAGGCGAGACGGTCACCGAATCCCGTGTCGTCATCGGCTATCTGCACACCGGCATCGAGAAGAACACCGAGTTCCGCACTTGGACCCAGGGCGTCACGTTCGTCACGCGGATGGACTACCTCGCACCGTTCTTCAACGAGACGGCCTACTGCCTCGGGGTCGAGAAGCTGCTCGGCGTCACCGAGCAGATCCCGCAGCGCGCCACGCACATTCGCGTGCTGCTGATGGAGCTGCAGCGCATCAGCTCTCACCTGGTGTGGCTGGCCACCGGCGGCATGGAGATCGGCGCCCTCTCGGCCATGCTGTACGGCTTCCGCGAGCGCGAGGTGATCCTCGACCTCTTCGAGCTGATCACCGGCCTGCGCATGAATCACGCGTTCATCCGTCCCGGCGGAGTCGCCCAGGACCTGCCGGCTGACGCGGTGCCCAAGATCCGCGAGTTCCTCGAGTACATGCCGAAGAAGCTCAAGGAGTACGAGAACCTGCTGACGGGCCAGCCGATCTGGCAGCGCCGGCTGCAGGGCGTCGGCTACCTCGACGCTGCGGGCTGCCTCGCTCTCGGCGTCACCGGCCCGATCCTGCGCTCCGCGGGCCTGCCCTGGGACCTTCGCAAGACCGAGCCGTACTGCGGCTACGAGACCTACGACTTCGACATCCCGACCTCCATCGACGGCGATTGCTGGGCGCGCTACCTCGTCCGCATGGAAGAGATGCGCGAGTCGCTGAAGATCATCGAGCAGGTCCTGGACCGCCTCGAGCCCGGGCCGGTCATGATCGCCGACAAGAAGATCGCCTGGCCCGCCCAGCTCGCCCTCGGTCCTGACGGCATGGGCAATTCGCTCGAGCACATCCGCAAGATCATGGGTACCTCCATGGAGTCACTGATCCACCACTTCAAGCTTGTGACGGAGGGCTTCCACGTGCCGGCCGGACAGGTCTACGCACCCGTCGAGTCGCCGCGCGGCGAGCTCGGGTACCACATGGTCAGCGATGGCGGCACCCGGCCGTACCGGGTCCACGTCCGCGAACCATCGTTCGTCAATCTGCAGTCCACGCCGGCTCTCACCGAGGGCGCGCTCATCGCTGACGTCATCGCCGCTGTCGCGTCGATCGACCCGGTGATGGGCGGTGTCGACCGATGAGCTTGACGGAAGAGACCCGGGCAGCCGCGGCGGAGATCATCGCGCGCTACCCCGAGGGCCGCTCGCGTAGCGCTCTGCTCCCGATGCTGCACCTGGTGCAGGCCGAGGAGGGTTACGTCACCCCGCGGGGCATCGCGTTCTGCGCCGAGACGCTCGGGCTGACGAAGGCCGAGGTCGGCGCGGTCGCGACCTTCTACACGATGTACAAGCGGCGTCCGGTGGGCGAGTACCTGGTGTCGGTGTGCACCAACCTCTCCTGCCAGATCCTCGGCGGCGAAGACGTCTTCACGCGGGTGGCTAACCGGCTCGGCGTGCATCACAACGAGA
Organism: Frankiaceae bacterium; assembly: GCA_036267695.1. Classification (GTDB taxonomy): domain Bacteria; phylum Actinomycetota; class Actinomycetes; order Frankiales; family Frankiaceae; genus DATAZK01. Next base: position 564 of record DATAVO010000240.1, on the reverse strand, counting down.
CCACCGAGGACGGCACGTTCACTCTCGAGCACGCGGAATGCCTCGCGGCCTGCGACTTCGCGCCCGTCGTGACGGTGAATTACGAGTTCTTCGACAACGTCACCCCCGACAGCGCCGAGGCTCTCGTCGATTCGCTGGCCAGCGGGGAGCGTCCGCTGCCGACCCGCGGCGCGCCGCTGTGCTCGTTCAAGGAGATCAGCCGCCAGCTCGCCGGTTTCCGCGATCCGCGGCCCGAGGCCGTCGGCGCCGGTGTCGCTCACCCGGAGCCGGTCACCTCACCGGATTCGCGGGGCACCGAGACCAAGCGGGCCATCAAGAAGGCGAAGCCGACCCCGGAAGCCGGCGTGCCGCGCTCCGAGGGTGAGTACGCGGTCGTCGACCCTGAGGCAACGGCTGATCCGGGCGAGCTGGCCGCCTCCGAACCCCCCGCCGATCCTGAAGCTTTTGCGCCCACAAACCTTCCTCAAGATCGGAAGTCGGCTAACTCATGACCACCCCGGTGATGACCTACCGCTGGGCCGAGCCCGAGTCGTGGACCCTCGCGACCTACGAGCGCACCGAGGG